>CAZCBN010000072.1:0-15608 GCA_964496975.1 uncultured Phycisphaeraceae bacterium | reverse complement strand
TCTCGCGGCGCAACTGGCTTTCCATCTTCTTGGAGTAGGACTGGAAGTTGTCGTTCTGCTCGATGGCCTCGAGCTCTTCGAGGCGCTTGAGGCGGTCGCGGATGGTGCGGAAGTTGGTGAGGGTGCCGCCGAGCCAGCGCTCGGTGACGTAGTGCATCTTGACGTCGGCGACGCGCTGCTCCAGGACGGCCTTGGCCTGGCGCTTGGTGCCGATGAAGCAGACGTCCTTGCCCTTGGCGACGGTCGTCTGGAGGAACTTCTTGGCGAGCAGGAGACCCTTGACGGTCTCCTTGATGTCGATGATGTGGATGCCGTTGCGCTTGCCGTAGATGAAGGGGCTCATCTTCGGGTTCCAGTTGCTGGAACGCTGGCCGAAGTGGATGCCGGCCTCGATGAGGTCCTGGACGAGCGGGCTGGTGGTCATGGGAACGGGTCCTCTGGGGTGGCAGCGACACCGGCGGATGTCGGATCGGCCCCCGCGTCGCGGCGACACGCCGCGGGACACAGGGCTCCCCCCGGGTCGTGCGTGGCACGGTGGGAGGACAACAGCCGCGCAAGGGCGCTTCGGTGGCCGTTCGGGCGAGCACGCCCGGGGCCTCGGCTGAAACGGGTTGATCCGGGCGTGTGGCCCGGCTCCGCGTCCCGATCAGAACGCGGGGAGGACGGTAGGTCCGCCGCGCGGCCATTTCGAGCGGCGAAGGTCGCCGGGGCGCGCCGAGGGGAGGTGTGCGCTCTGGGGGGGACGGGGCGGCGGCAGGGCCCGTGGGGGCTGGGTGGGATTGTGCGGATTTTGGACGGTATCACCGGGAGCCGGCCGGGCGTTGGCGGCATCGGGTCGGCGAAGTCGGTGCCCCGACGCGTCGAAGACCCGGGGTGACCGACCGCCGGGCGCCATGACCGTGGCGCTCGGAGTGGCTTCCGGGCGGGCGTCCGCGGGGGCGTCCGGCGGCGGCGGGTGCGGTTGGTCGGCGTGGGGGGATGCGCGATGGCGGGCGGGGAGTCGCTCAAGGTCCGGGTGTCGTCGCGATATGAGCTCGCGCTGGCGGCGCGGCTGAACGTGACGCCCGAGCATCGGCGGCATGTGCGGCTCCTGGGCGGGCAGGCCGGGGAGGAGTCGGGGTGGATCGCCGCCGACCTGATGGACCTGTCGGAGGACGGGGCGGGGCTCATGTCGACGACGTTCCTGCCGCGCCGGTCGCGGGTGCGGGTGTGCGTGATGCCCTTCGGCGGCGGGGAGGGGGCCGAGCCGCTGCTGGACACCGTGGCCCGCGTGGAGCGCGTGGAGATGACCGACGGGCGGCCCGGGTACCGGCTGGGCGTCTCGTTCGCGGGGATGGACGCGCGGGCGCGTGCGCAGCTCGCGGCGATGCTGAACGTGCTGCGGGACGACGCGGGGGGTGAGCGTGCTTGACCCAACCCCGTTCATCCTGCGCGAGCTGCTCGCCCGGGGCGAGATGACCGACGCGGACGTGGCGCGGGCGAAGGCGCACTCGGCGCACAGCGGCGGGAGCGTGATCGACGCGCTGACGACGCTGTCGCTCGTGACGCCGCGGCAGCTCGCGATCGCGCGGGCGAAGATCTGCGAGCACCCGTTCGTGGACCTGGAGCGGTACGAGATCGACGCGGCCGGGGCGACGCTCCTGCCGCGGTCGACGGCGGAGCGGCTGCTCGCGTTCCCGCTGTTTGTGGTGGACGGCGTGGCGACGGTGGCCATCGAGGACCCGCTGAACCTTCAGGCGATCGACGAGATCCGCCAGGCGATGCGGCTCGAGGTGGACCCGGTGCTGTGCGAGACGCCGCGGCTGCGTGCGCTCATCGCGCGGGCGTACAGCATCGCGCGGACGCTCGACCTGCCGGCAGAGGTTGATGCGCCCGAGGCCCTCGTCAGCGGCGACGAGCCGATCGTGCAGGCGGTGTCGCAGATCCTGATCGGCGCGGCGGAGGCGGGGGCCAGCGATGTGCACATCAACCCCGACGAGGGATCGCTGCACCTGCGATACCGCGTCGACGGCGTGCTCCAGCCGCAGCAGGCGCCGGGCCTGGGCGTTCACGCGGGCATCGTGCAGCGGCTGAAGGTGCTGGCGCAGCTTGACCTGACGCAGACGCGCAAGCCCCAGGACGGGAAGTTCCGGTTCGTGCACCGGGGCACGCCGATCGACATCCGCCTGAGCATCATCCCGACCGTGCACGGCGAGAACGTGGTGATGCGTCTGCTGCGGCCCGGGGCGGCGCTCGGCGGGCTCTCCGACCTGAACATGCCCGCGGGCGTGCGCGAGTGGTTCGCCGACGTCATCCGCCGGCCGCACGGCATGGTGCTGGTGACCGGGCCGACGGGGAGCGGGAAGACGACAACGCTCTACACGGCGCTCGCGGCGATCAACGCGCCGGAGCTGAACATCGTGACGATCGAGGACCCGGTCGAGATCCGCCTGCCGCTGATCCGTCAGGTGCAGGTGGCCTCCGAGGTGGGGCTGACGTTCGCGAGCGCACTGCGCAGCATCCTGCGGCAAGACCCGGACGTGATCCTCGTGGGCGAGGTGCGCGACGAGGAGACGGCGCGCATCGCCGTGCAGTCGGCGCTCACGGGGCACCTTGTCTTCAGCACGCTGCACACGAACGACGCGGTAGGCACCATCGCGCGGCTGCGGGACCTGGGCGTGCCGGCGTTCGCGGTGAACGGGGCGCTTTTGGGCGTGGTGGCGCAGCGGTTGCTTCGCCGGGTGTGCGGGCAGTGCTGCGTCGAGACGGCACCGGACGAGGGCCAGGCGGCGGCGCTGGGCATCTCGCCGGGCGAGGTTGGGCTCGTCGTGGGCACCGGCTGCGCGGCGTGCGGGGCGACGGGGTATCGCGGGCGCGCGGGCGTGTTCGAGGCGCTTCGCGTCACGCCGGCGATGCGGGGGCTGATCGAGTCGCACGCGCCCGAGGGCGAGCTGCTCGCGCAGTCGCGTCGCGACGGCGGGCGCGGGCTGCTCGACCACGGCGTAGAGCTGGTGCGCGGCCGGGTGACGACGGTGGCCGAGGCGCACCGGTTGCTGGCGACGCTCGACGCGGAGCGGTGTGGGGAGTTCGGCGGG
Organism: uncultured Phycisphaeraceae bacterium; assembly: GCA_964496975.1. Classification (GTDB taxonomy): domain Bacteria; phylum Planctomycetota; class Phycisphaerae; order Phycisphaerales; family UBA1924; genus CAZCBN01. The sequence goes on along the minus strand of CAZCBN010000072.1, from coordinate 12,534 downwards.
CCCCGCGCGGCCCAAGGTGCGCCGATCGCTGACGGGGCGGGCGGGGCGTCGGCCCACGGGCTGCTGCGGAGGTCGGCGTGAGCGTGCAGGCGTTCGAGTACGTCGGGGTCGACTCTTCGGGCACGCCGTGCCGGGGGCGGCTCCGCGCGGACGACGCGGCGTCGGTGGGACGCGAGCTGTCGACGCGCGGCGTCACGGTGCTCGAGGTGACGGCCGTGATGCCCCGCGGCCTGTTCGGCGCGGGCGTGAAGCGCGAGCAGGTCGGGGCGTTGACGCGTGAGCTCAGCGTGCTGCTGTCGGCGCGGATCCCGATCGCTCAGGGCCTGGCCGGCATCGCGGAGCACGAGCCGAACCACAGGCTGGCGGCGGTGGCGCGCGACCTCGCGTCGCGCATCGAGGCGGGCTCGCCCATCACCGAGGCGCTGGCGCATCACCGCGGGGTGTTCAGCGAGGCGTACATCCAGTCGGTGTCGGCGGCGGAAAAGTCGGGCACGCTGGAGGTGGTGCTGGGCCACCTCGCCGACATGATCGACCGGCAGGTGGAGAGCGCGAAGGCGATCCGCCGCGCAATGGCCTACCCGCTGATCGTGACGACGTTCATCGCGGTCGCGCTGACGGTTGTTGTGACGTTCGTCATCCCGCGGTTCTCCGTTGTGTTCGAGTCGAACGGGGTGGAGCTGCCGCTGCTCACGCGGGTGCTGCGCTCGCTGGGCGAGTTCGTCTCTGCGTACTGGTGGGCCATCGGCGGCGCGGTCGCGGCGGGGGCGGCCATGCTCGCGGCGGCGTGGCGCGACGAGCGTGGGCGGCTCGTGCTGGAGCGGCAGATCGTCCGTGTCCCGATCATCGGCCGCGTGCTGACGGCGGTGACGGCGTCGCGGTTCACGCGCGTGCTCAGCATCGCGCTGGGCGCCGGGGTGGATCTCATCCAGGCGATCGAGATCGCGTCGCGGGCGACGGCGCGGCCGCTGTTTGTGCACGAGTGCGTGGCGATCGCCGAGGGCCTGCGCGGCGGGGAGTCGCTCGGGCCCCTGCTGAGGCGGACGCGGTTCCTTCCGCCGTTCGCGCGCCGGATGCTCGCGGCGGGCAAGGACGCGCGGGAGCTGAGCCGGTCGAGCGATGTCGTGGCGCGGCACTACGAACGCGAGGCGGACCACGTCTCGCGGTCGGTGGGCACGCTGGTCGAGCCGCTGCTGACGGCGGGTCTGGCCGTGGTGGTGCTGGTCGTGGCGTTGTCGGTGTTCCTGCCCATGTGGCAGATGATGAGGGTTCCGCGATGATCCGGCGAAGGACCGCTGTCGCCGGCGGCTTCACGCTGCTCGAGGCGATGCTGACGATCGTGGTGCTGTCGATCCTCGCCGCGGTGGCGGTGCCCCGCTTTGTCGGCGTGTCGACCGAGGCGAGGACGTCCGGCACGCAGGCCGCGCTGGCGGGCGTCCGCGCGTCGATCGCGGCGTTCCGCACGCGGGCGATGCTCGCGGGCGGCGACGCCTTCCCGACGCTCGCGGAACTGCAGGCCGACGGCGTCGTGCTCCAGGGCGGCCTGCCGACCAACCCGTTCAACAACCGCAGCGCCGTGCAGTCGGTGGACGAGGCGTCGGCCGATGCGCGCGTTGTGTCCGGCGTCGATACGTTCGGGTGGAACTACTTCGTTGACAACCTGAGCGACCCGCCGGTCGCGATCTTCTACGCGAACACGGACGACGAGACCTCGTTGACGGGTGACGGCGGCGTGGCTGTCCCCGCGTCTGGGCTCTGACGGGCGAGGCCACGCGGCCGCGGGGGCGGGAACGTGATGAGGCATCGCGGCAACATCCACGGCGAGCGGCGCAGCGCGGCGGGCGTTTCGCTCCTTGAGACGCTGCTGGTCGTCACACTCGCGGGGATCGTCGCGGCCTCGGCGGCACCGGCGCTGCGGGCGTGGCAGGGCACGCGGGTCGCGGCGGCGGCGAACGATGTGGCCTCGCTGCTGCGCGAGGCGCGGGGCCGCGCGATGGCGAGCGGGGCCCCGGCGGGCCTGTCCATCGCGGTCGGCACGTCGACGCTGCGGGCCGTGCGGGTGGAGGACGGCGCCGCGGAAGTGACGAAAGATCTCAGCGTCTTCGGCCGCGGCATCGAGGACGTCGTTATCCCGCGCCTCTACGGCGGCGTGACGGTGGCGCTCGTGACACTCGGCGACGGCACGCTGGGGTCGGGAACGCTCTGGTTCGACCACGACGGCACGCCGTGGCTCCGCGATGGCGACGGCGCCGATCTCGGCGCCGCGACGGCGGACGCGGCTGTTGAGCTGGCCCCGCCGGACGGACCGGCCGAGTTCGCGGTCATCGTCCGCCGCCGAAGCGGCCTTGTCGAAGTGGAGGCACGCTGATGCGCCCCCGCGGAGCGACACGGCCGGATCTGCGCCAGGCGGCGTTGCAGCGCCGGGCGTTCTCGCTGTTGGAAGCGGCGATCGTGACCGTGGCGCTTGCGCTCGCCGTGCCGCCGGCGTTTGTCATGCTGGGCGATGTTGCCGCGGGGCAGGGGGAGCGGCTCCGCGCGGTGCAGGCGTCGGCCCTTGCCGAGGCGGTGCTGGAAACGGTACTGGCGGACGTCGCAAGCGACGAGGACGGCCTGGGCTTCGCCGCCCTCGCCGACGACGCGACGTACATCGACACGCCCTTCACGGGCCTGCGTGCCCGACTCGCCCTCATCGCCGCGCCGTACGAGGACTCGGGCCTGACATACGACATCGCCATCGGCGGCCTTGTCGCGGCGGATGGCATCGCCTCGGGCGATGCGCTGCAGGACGTGCACCGCGTGGTGACGGTCACCGTGACGGCCCCGGCCGCCAGCGGCGCGGACGACCTCAGCATGCCGTTCAGCGTGCTCGTGACGGAGATCCAGCCGTGAGCCGCGCGTGGACATCTCCGCAACAACGCCGCGGCGCGACGCTCGTGGAGACGTTGCTCGCGCTCTCGGTGCTCTCGATCGGCGGCCTCGCCTGCGTGCCGCTGCTGAGCGCCGCGGCCGATGTGCTCGATGCCTTCGGCGCCGCTTCCCGCACCGTCGACCACGCCGCGTACGCGCTGGACCGTGTGGGCCGTCTGCTGCGCGAGGCCCCCGCCGGCGTCAGCAGCGGCGAGATCGCCGTCGCGTCGGCGCTCCCCGGAGAAGTGGTCTTCGAGAACGGCGCCGGCCTGCGGCTCGCCGGCGGTGACCTCTGGCTCGTGAGCGACGGCGAGCCCGACGCGCCGCTCTGCCGCGACGTCACGGCCTTCGTGATCGAGTACATCGGCGCCGACGGGGTGAGCGACGTGTCCGCGACCCCGGAGCTCACGCACCGGTTTCACATCACGCTTGAAACGGCGGACGTGCGTCTGCGCTCCGCCTTCTTCGTGCGCACGAGGATCGGCACATGACCCACCGGCGTGCCCATCGCTGGACGGCGGCGCGGTGCCCGCGGCGTGCCTTTGTGCTCGGGGCGGTCGTCATTGTTCTGGCAACGGCGGGCCTCCTCGGCGTCGGCGTCATCGCCGCGTCGGCCGAGCAGTCGCGGGCGGCCCTGAGCCGCGTGGACACGGTCCGCGCGTTCTTCGCGGCGGAGAGCGCGACGGCTCTTGTCGTGTCCGCGTACATCCGCGTCGTCCCCGTCCCCGGTGCCGGGGAAACGCTCGTGATGGACAACGCGACGGCGGTCGTCGTCCAAGCCCCCGAAGACCCGGCCGACGACGTGGTCATCGTGGAGGGCCGCAGCGCGTCGGCGCGGCGGCGTGTCGCGATCACGCTTGAGTAGCCCGCGGGGGCTCTCCCGCCGGCGCGTCGCGTCTCGTCGCGGCTTCTCGGACCGGCGAGGGAGATGGGGGGATCGTGCGGCCCCGGGGCGCGGGCCGCGCGGGCCGGTCGGCCGAAGCGCTCCGCACCGATCGCCGATGCTTCGAGTCGGGGGATGCCATCGACGCGCCGCCCCGAGGGAGCAACGACGTGGCACGCGTGAGCGGACAGCGAGTTCTCGCCCTGTCGAGCAGCATGGTCGAGGCGTTTGACGAGCGCGGCCGCCGCGTCGGCTCCGCCTCGGTGCTGCCCGAGGTCTTCGCCCGATCATGGCAGGACGAGCTCCGCCCGCTGGATGCGCCCGTGCGCCGCGTGCTTGATTCCGCGGGCTGGCCCGCGTCGACGCCGATCACGGTCGCGTTCACCGCCGAGCACTGCGGGGGCGACATCACCACGCTGGAGGGCCGCGGCGCCGCGGTGCAGGGGCGAGCCGTCGCGGCCGTGCTGGCGCGCACGCTGCACAACGGCCGGGCGGTCCGCGCGGGCGTGGTGGCGTCGCATGAGGAAGCGCAGCGCACGCACCTCGTGGTCGCGTTCGCCACCGAGTCGGCGCTCGAGGCGATCGACGCGATGGCGCGGCGGCTCGGCCTGCGCGTCGCCGGCAGCGTGCCGAGGCGTGCGTGGCTCACGAGCGTGGGCCTGACCCGGGCGATCGCCCCGAGCGCCGTCGCGGGCGATGTGGTGTGCCAGCTCGACAGCAGCCTGACCGTCATCTCGGCCGGCACGCCGGGGCACCTCGGCTATGTGCGGGCCGTGGATCTCGGGTACGAGGCACTCGTCTTCGCGTGGCTTCGCTCGTGGCTGGGCAACCCCGGCGCCGACGCCTCTCACGACTCGGCGAGCGACGAGCTCTTCGCGCTGGGCATCCCTGATGCCTCGCGCCTCGACGGCGCCGACGGCCTCGCCGACCGCCACCGCCTGGCCTCGATGCAGCCTGTGCTGCAGCGCTACGCCGCCGAGCTGAAGCAGACCCTGCGTTTCGGCACCGCCGAGGCCGAACTCGCCGCGCGGCGCGTCCTCGTGACGGGTGCGGGCGCAGAGATCCCCGGCCTCTCGCGGGTGCTGGCCGAGGCGGTGGACCTGCCGGTCGAGCCGCTCGCGGACGACAGCGCCCGCGTCGTCGCACGCAGCGGCGTGCTGGAGCCGCTCTCGGTGCGGGTGCGCCGCGTGCGCGCGGGGTGGTCGCGCCTGTGCTGGGCGGGCGGGGCGGCCGCGGCGGCGGCGCTGGCGGCCGACGTCGCGCTCACGTGGAACCGGCTCCGCGAGACGCACGAGTGGATCGGCGGGAGCGAGCCGACCCTCGCGCAGATCGAGAGCAGCGAGGGGCTCGCCCGCGAGGCGGGCACGATCGTCGGCCGCATCGAGGCCGCGGTGGGCCTCATGTCCGAGCGCGCCGGGCCCGACGTCCCATGGGCCGCGGTGCTCGCCGATGTTGCGCGGCGGACGACGGACGAGGTCCGCCTCACCGAGCTGCAGGCCGTGGTGGACCGCGGCGTGCCGGTCGTCTCGATCGCGGGCGTGACCGTCGCGGCCTCCGGCGGCGAGGTGGACCCCGTCACGCGCTACATCGACGCGCTCGCGGGCAGCGCCGCGGTGCAGCGCGTGGAGCTCGGCGCCACCCGCGTGGACCGTGAGAGCGACCCGCCCGTGCAGCGGTTCACGGTGCGGGTGTTCCCGATCTTCGCCCCGCGTTTGCCGCGAGACTTGCTCGGCGACCCACGCGGGCCGCGGCCCGCCGAGCCCGCGCCGATGGCCGCGGCACCAACCCCGGAGGAGCCATGAGCCGCCCCGCCCAACTCCTGCGCGACCCGGCCTCGACCCGCGCGCTCGCCAGCGGCCCCTTCGGCCTGCCGAGCTGGGCCACGCTGCTCGCCGTGGTGTGCCTGGCCGTGTGCGCCGGGTGGACGCTCCTCGCGCAGCCCCTGCACCGCGCGAGCGTGCGGGCCGACGCCGAGCTGGCCGCCGTGCGCCGCAAGCTGGAACGAACGCCCGAGGAGCACCGATCGAGCGACGCCGCCTTCGCCCTTGCCTCGCAACTGCGGGAGCAGGCCTCCGCGCTGGACGCGTGGTGGCACGTCGAGTCGGGCGCGCGGCGATTTGATCTTTTTCACGCCGTGGGGCGCGAGGTCGGCATCCAGATCCGCGGCATCGAGCCGCGGGCCGTCCCCGCGACCGCGCAGCCCGCACGCCGCGAAAAGAAGCGTCCCGGCGGCGAGCCCGACACGACGCCCGAGCCGCCCGAGCTGCGCGCCGAGGCGTGGTCAATCGAGGCCGGGGGCCAGTACGCCGACCTTGTCCGCTTTATGGACCGCGTTCTCGCTGGTCCGGGCGTGGTGCGGGTGGACAGCGTCCGCCTGCAGCCGCAGGCCGAGGACGTGACGATGCTGCTGGGCATCACCGTCTTCTCCATGTCCGAACCGATCACGGGCCGGCGTGCCGGGGAGCTGTCCCCGCCCGTCGCCCCCGCCGAGGAGGGCACGCCTTGACCGCTCGCTTCTTCCCCCGTGGTTGGCCCGCGTGGGGCATTCTCTCCCGCCGCGGCGCGTTCCGCCCGCGTCGCGTCGCGGTGATGGTGGCCCGCGCGTCGGTCGTCGCCGCGCCGATGCTCGCGCTCGCCCTCACCCGCCACGCCTTGCTGCCCGAGCCCGTCGCCCTGCGCGGCTCCGACACCGCCACGCCGCCCGTCGAGCTGCCCGAGTTCACGCCGCTGCACGCCCGTGTCCCCGCGGCCGCGCGGTCGGCCTGGACGGCGGCCCTCTCCATCAACATCTTCGACGACGCGTCCCCCTTCGCCCTGCGCCGAATCGCCGACGTCCTGCAGACCGCCGTCTTCGCCACCGACGAGCCCGACGCCCCGCGACAGGCCGCGGCGCCGGAGCCCGACTTCGCGCTTCGCTGCATCGTGACGGGCCGCGTCGCGGTCGCCACGATCAACGGCCGCCCCTGCACCGTCGGTGACGAGGTGTGCGACGGCTGGACGCTCGCCCGCATCGACGAGACCGCCCGCACGGTCTTCCTCCGCGCGCCCTCGGGGCGCACGAAAGCGGTGGCCCTCGCCACCGCCGCCGCCGAGCGTTAAGGCACCGCGGCCTTCGGCGCGTTTTCGCCGCACGCCCCGCGGCGTCAATCCACCCGAAGGTCGCTCAGATACCGAGCGAGTTCGTTGCGCCGGCTCGCCTCGTCCTGCCGGGCGCCGGTGAGGTCGCGGCCCAGGTCTTCCAGGCGCGTCTCCTGCTCGTCCAGCTTCTTGATGTACCGCCCGTACAACTGGCTCGCCTTGTCGAGCGTCGTCATGTTCTGGCGGATGCGGGCCTGTTCCGCGGAAATCTCGCTCCGCTCCCGCTCCAGATCCGCCACGCGTTCCTCCGCCGTGCGCACGGCCGCCATCATCGTCATCGCCTTGCGGATCGCCGCCGCCGCCGCCGGCGAGACCTTCCCCTCCCGCTCGTACACCAGCAGATCGTCGGGCGAAAGGTCGGTCACCGCGAACGACTCCGCCGTCGTGTGCCGCTCGCGCACCACCGCCCGCGCCGTCTTCCCCGCCTCAACGGCCAGCTCAAACCGCCGCGACGTCGCCGACTCGCTCGCCGCCTTCGCGAGGCCCTCGCCCTCCACCAGTTCCCACGCCGCCCACGGCTCCTTGGGGTGCTCGACCAGCACCGTCCGACCGCGGGCACCGTCGGCGTTCGTCGCGATGTACGTCGTCGTCCGCTCCTGCGCAAACGACCGCACGATCGACCCGTCCACCACGCGCAGGCTCAGCACCGAGCTGTCCCCCGTCGACTCCTGCGTCAGGTCCACCTCCACGTCCACGCTGTACGCGAGCAGCCGCGTCTCGCCGGGCGACACCTGGCCGATCTGCGCATCGCCCGCGTACGCGCCGCTGTCGTACACCGCGACGGGCCCGGGCAGCAGCTCAAGCTCGGTGGTGTTCGTCACCTCGACGCCGCGCATCGGGTGCGGCAGGCCGTCCGCCGGGTTGTAGATGCTCACCCGCCGGCCCTGCATCGCCCCCTGCAAGATCGGCAGCATCGCCGAGCGCTGCCGCTCGATCGTCACCGGCTCCTTCAGGTCGTACTTGAAGACCTCGCCCGCCTCGCTCGCCGCCGCCTGCGCCGCGGCCGCGTACGCCGACAGGTCCTCGCTCGACAACGCGTCGTAAGCACCCCCAGCGTCCGAGCGTATCGCCGGCAAATTGCTGACGAGCTCTTCGGCATGGGTGGCCCTGGCCCGACTCGCCACCGACGCCGGCGGCACCGCGTTCGCCGAACTCAACTTGCTCTCCTGTCCCCGCTCGTACACCCGAGGCCGCACCCCCGCGATGACGGGCACCGGAACCTCGGGCCGCCCGAGGAACAGCGGCTCGTACAGGTCCATGACGAAACTCACCGGCTGCCCGCTCACCAGGCTCAGCCGCACATCGCGCCAGTCCTCGTCGGTCGTGTTCTCAACGATCGCCCACCCCTGCACCTGCACCGATTCCTTCGTCCCGCCCTTGTCCCCCGGTGGGACAGGCGTCCCGCCTGTCAAGCTTTGGCCCTTCGGTGGGACAGGCGTCCCGCCTGTCCTCCCCCCCGCCTCCGCATCCGGCAGCACAAGCCGGTAGCTCGCCTTCCACACCGGCGCCTCGTGCACGTACGCCACCGCCACCTCGCGCGCCCCCGCCCCGCGGAACCGCAGGTCCACCGCCTTGGTGTCCTCGTTCCGCTGCTCCGCCACCGCCGCCAGCGCCAGCCGCAGCTCGTCCGCGAGCTTCTCGTCCAGCAGGTCAAACGTTGACACGCGGTCGATCCGCACCGACCGCATCCCGCGGTCTGTCAGCACGTTCACGAAGTCGGTCTTGTAGTACTGCTGCTCCTCGGCGACCGTCCGCTCCTCGACGCCGAGGATCGTTCCCACAACCTCGCCCTCGACGGTCTTCAGCGACACCCGCGCTCCGCGGGCCTGCCGCAGAATCCCCGCTAGCGTCGGGTTCCCGCTCAGATCAATGCCGAAGCTCGACAGCCGCTTGCTCAGCGGCTCCTTGCTCCCGTACCCCACCGCCTCGATCCGCCCCTGCCCCGACAGATCCAGCAGCACCATGCTCTTCAAGATGTCGTTGATCTGGTCGGCCTTGAACGTGAGGCTCACGTCCTCGTCCCCGTTCACCAGGCCGCGGTGCTCAAAGGCCCCGACGCCCGAGCGGTACAGCGTGATCCGCCGCAGCTTCAGGCTCTCCGCCCGGCCCTCGTCCGGCGCGGCGATGGACACCGCCGCCGCTGCGGCCATGGCAGGCGACGCGATCGGCTGTACCGCCAGGCACGTCCCCGCGCACGCCCACAGCACCGCCGCACCCGACACCGCGCCCGTCACCGCGCCCGTCACCGCACCCAGCCCACGCCGCCCCATCGTCCGCATGCCGCTCATGTCCGTGCCCTTCAGCAACGCCGCCCGCCGCCCAAGCCCGGGAAACCCCCCAAGGCCAGAACCGCCGCCGCGGCACCACGCCATGCGAATCTACCCGCCCCAAGGCCAGCCCGATGCCCCGCAACGCCCCCCGCGTGACACCCCGGTGACGCGCCACACCCCCCCAGCGGCCACACCGTGGCCCCGCCAAGTCGTGTTCTCCGCCTTCCGGGTGCCACGACTTGGCCGTGCCAAGTCGTGCCTCCCCCCTTCACCCCTCAATCACCCTCCTCCACCCACTCCCGCGCGCACATCCACCCTCTCCCTCCCCGCGAATCCCTAACCTCTCCCGATGCCCGCCCCAGACCTCACCACCGCCGCCCGCGAACTCGCCAACGCCCTGGAGGGCGAGGTCCGCTTCGGCCTGCACGACCGCATGCTCTACGCGACCGACGCCTCGATCTACCAGGTCGAGCCCCTCGGCGTCGTCATCCCCGCCAACACCGACGACGCCGTCCGCGCTATCCAGGCCTGTCACCGGCTCAACCTCCCGATCCTCCCCCGCGGCGGCGGCACGAGCCTCGCCGGCCAGTGCACGAACCGCGCCGTCGTGATGGATCTCTCGGCCGGGTGCGCCCACCTGCTGTCGGTCGACGCCGCCAACCGCCGCTGCAAGGTCGAGCCGGGCATCACGATCGACGACCTCAACGACCGCCTCAAGCCCACCGGCCTCTTCTTCCCCCCAGACCCCGCCACCGCTCGCCACGCCAACGTCGGCGGCTGCATCGGCAACAACGCCGCCGGCTCGCGCTCCATCAAGTACGGCCGCACCAGCGAGAGCCTCATCGGCGTCGATGTCGCCCTGAGCGACGGCCGCCGCGTGACGCTCAACCAGGGCGCCGCCCTGCGCGACCCGATCGCCGCGGCCCTGACCGAACAGGTCGCGCACATCGTGCGCCCCATCGCCCCGATCATCCGCGAGCGCTTCCCCAAAACCGTGCGCCGAAACGCGGGCTATGCGCTCGACACGTTCCTTGCGCAGCTCGACGCCGGCGGCGGGGGCTACGAACAGGTCAATCTTGCGCACCTCGTCTGCGGCAGCGAGGGCACGCTCGCCGTGACGCTGGGCGCAGAACTTGCGCTGCACCCCATCCCCAAGGCGCGGGGCCTCGCCGTGGTGGCGTTCGGCACGCTCGACGCGGCGATCGAGGCGACCCTGCCGCTGCTGGAACTGGGGCCGTCGGCGGTGGAGTTGCTGGATGACCTGATCGTGGGGCTGGCGCGGGAGAATCTGGAGTACCGCCGGTACGTGGACCTGCTGCCCAATCCGACGGGCGGCGCGCGCGTGGAGGCGGTGCTCTACGTGGAGTTCTCCGAAGAAACGCCCGACGCGGTCGCGGCGAAGTTTGCGAGGGTGCGGGCGATGTTTGCGCCCTCGGCGGTGGAGTGCCACACCGACGCCCGGGCGATGGGGAACGCGTGGAAACTGCGCAAGGCCGGGGAGCCGTTGCTGCACGCCATCCCGGGGCATCGCAAGCCGCTCGGGTTTGTGGAGGACAACGCGGTGCCGCCGGCGCGGCTCGCGGAGTTTGTGCGCCGGTTCCGGGCGATCATCGAGCGTGAGGGGACGCGGGCGAGTTTTTATGCGCACGCGTCGGTGGGTGTGCTGCACGTGCGCCCGCTGCTGGACCTGCGCGACGCGGGCGACCGCGCGGCGATGGAGCGGATCGCGACCGGGGCCGCCGATCTTGCGCGGGAACTCGGCGGCGTGATGTCGGGCGAGCACGGGGACGGCCAGGCGCGGGGGCCGCTTTTGGAGCGGCTGTACGGGCCCGAGATCATGGCGGCGTTCCGGGCGGTGAAGGCCTTGTTTGATCCGGCGAACCTGCTGAACCCGGGCAACATCGTGGAACCGGGGCCGATCGACAGCATCCATGCGCGCACGCGGGTGCAGCCGCTGGGGCGCGACGTGCATGTCGAGCCGGTGGAGACTTTCTTTGACTATTCGGATCAGGGGGACTTTGCGCACGCGGTCGAGATGTGCAACGGGGCGGGCGTGTGCCGGAAGAAGACGGGCGGGGTGATGTGCCCGAGTTACATGGCGACGCTCGACGAGCGGCACAGCACGCGCGGGCGGGGGAACGCGCTGCGGCTGGCGATTTCGGGACAGTTGGGGATTCAGGCATCGAGGCATCAAGGCACCGAGGCATCGAGTGAGGTGGGATCGGGGCCGTTGTGGGATGATGCGGAGACGAAGGCGACGCTGGACCTTTGCTTGTCGTGCAAGGCCTGCAAGAGCGAGTGCCCTTCCAACGTGGATGTCGCGCGGCTGAAGGCGGAGTACACGGCGCAGGGGTACCGGGAAAAGGGGCGGGTGCCGCTGCGGGCGATGGTGTTTGGGCACATCCATGAGCTGAACCTCGCGGCGTCGGTGATGCCGTCGGTGGTGAACTTTGTGAACGGGTTTCGGCCGACGCGGGCGGTGGCGGATCGGGTGCTGGGGTTGGCGGAGGAGCGGTCGCTGCCGCGGTTTGAGCGGTCGTTGAGGAAGCGGTGGGGGGAGGAAGGAAGTGGGGGAGAGACAGGCGGGACGCCTGTCCCACCGGGGGATGCGCCGGTGGTGGCCTTGTATTGCGACACGTTCACGACGCACAACGAGCCTTCGCTTGGTCTGGCGGCCAAGCGCGTGCTCGAGGCGTTTGGGTATCGCGTGCGGCCGGTGTGGGGGACGGATGCGGCGCGGGCGATGATCTCGGTGGGGCTCCTGCCGCAGGCGATTCGGCGGGTGGATCGTGAAGTGGAGTCGTTGCGCTGGCTGGTGGAGGGGGAGGAGGCGACGCGGCCCGAGGCGTTGCTGTTTGTTGAGCCGAGTTGCTTGAGCGCGGTCGTGGACGACTGGGTGCAGTTGCGGTGCGCGACGCCGGCGGAGCTGCGGCGGGCGATCGCGGCGAAGTCGTTTGCGGTGGAGTCGTTTTTGGATGCGCGGTGGGAGTCACACCCGCGTCGGCCGACGTTTGCGGGTGTGGCGGGCCACCTCGTGCTGCACGGGCACTGCCACGCGAAGGCGCTCGGTTTCGCGGGTGGCACCGCGGCGATGCTGGAGCGCGTCGCGCCCGGGCGTGTCAAGGTGCTCGACACGACGTGCTGCGGCATGGCGGGCAGCTTTGGGTACACGCGGGAACGCTTTGGGCTGTCCATGCGGATCGGGGAGTTGGGGGTGCTGCCCGCGGCCCGTGGGCTGGCGGAGGGCGATGTGCTGGTGGCGGCGGGGACGAGTTGCCGGCATCAGGTCAAGGACGGCGTGAAAGCGGGGGCGGGGAAGGTGGCGCGGCATCCGGTGGA
>CAZCBN010000071.1:0-15641 GCA_964496975.1 uncultured Phycisphaeraceae bacterium | reverse complement strand
GGGGGGGGGTGGGGGTTTCCGCGCTGACGTAGGCTAGATCCGGGGGGGGGGGGGGGGGGGGGGGAATCCCGCGGGGTTGGGACGGGTTTGCGAGTGCGGGCCGGGGCGCGTCGGTGCCGCGGCTCGCGGGCCGGGAGCCCCGGGGGGAGTGTCGGATGGGGAGGAAGTCGGTTGACGCGTGGGCCGCGGTAAGCCGATAGGACGGTTTGGAGGGGTGCGATTCCTATGCCGGGCGGGATTCGTCCGGCGGCTTTGTATGTGGAGCGGTGTGCCTCATGGCTTCTGATCGCAATCGCCGAGCGAAGGACGAAGTGACCCCCGCGGCGCCTCAGGTGGAGGCTGCGGGCCGGGGTGGGGAGGACGATCGCGGTTCGGACCGCGGCGGCGATCGGGGCCCGGGGGGCGGGTCTGGCGGCGGCTCCGGCGGGGGTCCGGGCGGCGAGGGCGGCGGCGGCTTCCGCGGGCGGAAGGTGACGACGTGCTCGTTCTGCGGGAAGACGAGCCGCGAGGTCGGGCCCATGGTGGAGGGGCCCAACGAGGTCTACATCTGCAACAAGTGCGTGGACCTGTGCCAGAACATTTTCCGCCAGGAGCGGCGGCGGGTGAGCAGCGTGTCGACGTCGCTGCGCGAGATCCCGAGCCCGCGGGAGATCACCGGCTTTCTCGACCAGTACGTCATCGGGCAGCGCGAGGCGAAGCGGGCGCTGTCGGTGGCGGTGCACTCGCACTACAAGCGGCTCCTGCACGCGGAGAGCGACGAGGCGAACCAGATCGAGATCGACAAGAGCAACATCCTGCTGATCGGCCCGACGGGCAGCGGCAAGACGCTGCTGGCGAAGACGCTGGCGCGGATGCTGAAGGTGCCCTTCGCGATCGGCGACGCGACGACGCTGACCGAGGCGGGGTACGTGGGCGAGGACGTGGAGAACCTGCTGCTGAAGCTGCTGCAGGCCGCGGACTTTGACATCGAGGCGGCGCAGCGGGGCATCATCTACATCGACGAGATCGACAAGGTCGGCAAGACCTCGAACAACGTGAGCATCACGCGGGACGTCTCGGGCGAGGGCGTGCAGCGCAGCCTGCTGAAGATGCTCGAGGGCACCGTGAGCAACGTGCCCCCGCAGGGCGGGCGCAAGCACCCGGAGCAGCAGTACATCCAGTTCGACACGACGCAGGTGCTCTTCATCTGCGGCGGGACCTTTGTGGGGCTGGAGGACATCATCCGCCGGCGCATCGGCAAGAGCCGGATCGGCTTCGCCGGGTCGGCCGAGCTGGCGCAGCACGCGGACGAGAAGGCGGAGCGCGAGCACCTGCTGCGTCAGGTGACGAACGAGGACATCGTGGAGTTCGGGATGATCCCCGAGCTGGTGGGCCGGTTGCCGGTGATCACGCCGCTGATGCCGCTGGACGAGCACGCGCTGGTGAACATCCTGACGGAGCCCAAGAACGCGCTGGTGCGTCAGTACCAGCAGATGTTCGCCTTCGAGGGCGCCAAGCTGACGTTCACCGACGAGGCGCTGCGGGCCGTGGCGCGCAAGGCAGGGGAGCGCGAGACCGGGGCGCGGGCGCTGCGTGCGGTGATGGAGGGCATCATGCTCGACCTGATGTACGAGCTGCCCGACCACGACAACACGGGCGTCGAGTACGTCATCGAAGAGCACCACGTGCAGAACCGGCCCAAGCTCGCCGACCTGCGGGCCCACCGGGCGAAGCACACGGCCTGAGGGCCGGAGCGCGGGACAGACTGAGGATGGGTGCAGCCGGCTCGAAGGGGCCGGCTGTGTTTTTTGGGGAGGAGCAGGCAGCGAGGCATTGAGGCATCGAGGCATCAAGGCATCAAGGCATCAAGCCATCGAGGGAGCGAGAGCGTGGAGGAGTGATGCGCTCCGGTGTTGGAGCCGTTGGGAACGGTGGCGCGGGGGCTCTTTGGCTTCTCAGGCCAGGCGGGCGGTGGTGTGGACGGGGCCCTGGGGGGTGGGCGTTGTCACGACCAGGTGGAGGTGCACGCCCGAGCCGAGCCGCGGGAGAAGGCGGTCGGCGTGGCGAGAGGCGGCGTGGACGGCGGGGGACGAGCCGCTGTCGCGCAGCGTGGGCTCGCAGCGGGTGAGCAACGCGGCGTGTCGCCGGGCCCACGCCGCGGCGGCAAGAAGCGGCTCAATACCCGACGCGGCGTTTGCCGGCGTGGCGCCCAACGCGGTACTCGCCGACGAGGCGTCGAGGTCCACGAGCAGATGCAGGCCGCCCTGGGCGTCGGCGGCGAACTCGACGCTCGGATGATCGGGGCACCGCGAGACGAGCGGCGAGAGACCCGCGACCAGCGGCGCGATCGGCCCGCGGTGATCGGCCAAGCCGGCAGAGGACGAGGCGGCAACGGACGGCGCGTCCACCGCCGACACGCGGGCCGGGGCAAAGCGCTCGATGGGGCCGGGCTGGACGCCGTTCAGGCCCGACGGTGCCTCGTGGGCGCCGGACTTCTGTGGGGCGTGCGCACCCCGGGAGGCCACGCCGGGCTCGGGGGTGTCTTTGGCGTTCGCGGGTGTGGGCGCGGGTCGGTGGCCGGCGAGGGCGGCGACCGCGGCGGCCGGCGGGGTGCGCTGCTCGCCCCACGCAAGGGTGCGCGCGGTGGCGGCGGCAAGCTTCGGCACGGCGGGCCGACGGAGCACGGGCAGGCCCAAAAAGGCCCGGGCGGCGCGGTCCACGCGGCCGAAGCAGCGGGACGCGTCGGCCGGGTCCGCCGCGACCACGGCGACGCCGATGCGGGTGGCGCGGGCGTGGGCGGGCTCGGCGGCTTCGCCGTCGTCGGGGCGTTGGGCCGGGCCGCTGTGCGGCGTTGCGGCCTGGGCGAGGCCCTTGAGCAGGCCGTAGACGGCGACGGCGGATGTGTCGTCGGCCGCGGTGAGGATGGTGAGGTCGTCAATGGCCCCCGCGGCGGCGAGGTCGGGCTCGTCGAGCGCGTCGGCGGTGACGATGACGTGGGAGAGCGTGCGGAGCCGTTGCAGCGCGGCGTGCCACGTGCCCGCGGCGGCGTGGGCGTCGCGGGTGGGCGTCGGGCTCGGGCCGACGATCTCGGCCCACCATCCCTCGGCCGAGAGGCGGAGAAGGCCCACGGGGCGCTGCTGCTCGGCGGCGACGGCCGCGGCATAGCCCCGGACCCAGACGCCCGCACGCACGGGCAGATGGCCCAAGATCACCGCCTCGATGGTGGGGGGCTGCGCCGCGATGGACGCCGGCCCGACGCGCGACGCGACGGCGGCAGCGCCGAACTGGCCGGCAAGGGCCGGCGGGCGGGGGGCGGGGTCGTCGCGCAGGGCGTTCTTCAGGGTGGACTCCGCGGCGGCGAGGGTGCGGACGGCGTCCTCGCCCAAAAAGAGATCGGCGAGGTGGTCCTGCACGGCGTCGGCAGGATGGCTAGGCAGGGGCACACCCCCGGCGGCGGGCGCGGCGGGCGGAACAAAGCGCAGCGGCGCGTGGTGCGGCCTCGGGTCGGTGCGCGCGGATCCTCCGTCGTGACCTTGATGCATGCTCCGTCCGCTCCTCGGTGCGGGGGGTGGGGTCTTCGCTCGTGCCGGGCCTTTCGACCCGGGGGCCGCGTGGGCGGCGAGGGGGGGCTCGGGTCGCTAGTCCCGCGGCGTCTCGGCGACATCGAGCACGCGGATGAGGCTGTTGAGGTCGCCGAACTCGTTCTGAACCGCGGCGGCGTTGTGGACGTCGGCGGCCCAGCGGCCGTCGATGACGAGACGGTACTGGAAGTCGCCCGGGCCCGTTTCGATCGTGAGCTCGTGGACGCCCAGGGCCTCGCGGCGGCGCATCGGGTGCCGGTCGGGCGACCAGTTGTTGAACGTGCCCGCGACGCAGATGCGACGGCCCAGATCAAGGGGCTGCACGAACAGCACCCGGCGCCCCACGCAGCGGGCGCCGAAGAGCCGCTCGACCGACTTGGGCCGCTCGCCCCGGCGAACGGGCTCGACCAGCGCGAGCGCGCCGTGGCGGGCGCGGACGACGAGCTCTGCGGCCTCTTCGCCGATGCGACGCGAGAGGGCGATGGCCCGGCGGTGCAGGTCCTCCACGCGGGAAACCGTGGAGCGGTGCTGCGGGTCGGTGGGCCGGGTGATGAGGTCGAGGGTCAGCGGGTCCTCGGCGTCGGGGGAGAGCGGGGCCATCGTCTCGGTCTGCGCGGCCTCGGCGTCTTGGAAGGGCTCGGCCCGCGGCGCGTCGGCCACGGCGGCGAACCCGCCCAGACCCGGCGAGGCGATCATGTGCGTCTGCGTCATCGCGGCGGACGGGCCCGCGGAGACGGCGACCGGGGCCGCCGCGACGGGCGAGGCCGCGTGCATCTCGGGCGACTCGCGCCGCGGAGCGTGCGTGCCGTTCGCGTGCTGCGGCTCCCAGGGCTCGGCGAGCGTCACCAGGCGGCGGGCGCCCAGAACGGCCGTCGCGGCGGGGAGCACGTCGACGAACGCGGGCTCGCGGGCCTCGGTGGCGGCGGGGTCCAGCGACGGGTCGGCGGCGTGGCGGTCGTCGACGTCCAGGAGCCAGGCGGCGAGGCGATCGTAGTCGCTCGCCGCGGGCGACGCGGGGGCGTGGTCGATGATCGCGCGGCCGAAGGACGCGGCCTCTTTGATCGCGTTGTCGGCGTGGATGAACATCGGCGCGACGGCGGCGCCGAAGCGGCGCCGCAGCTCGGCGAGCAGCTCGCGGGCGAGGTCGCTCTCCGGGTCGTGGATCGTGCCGATGAGCCGGACGGTGTGCCGCAGGCTGAGCCGGCGGCCGATGGAGCGGATGGTCTGCACCTGCTTGGCGGCGCCCTGCAGGCTGAAGTAGCTGGTCTCGACGGGGATGAGCACCTCGCCGGCGGCGGCGAGCGCGTTGTACGTGAGCAGGCCGATGGAGGGCGGGCAGTCGAGCACGCACCAGTCCCAGCCGCCGGTGGAGAGGGCGAGGCGTTCGAGTGTGGCGCGGAGGCGGGTGTCCTTGTCGGGCTGCTCGTGCAGGCCGCCGCGGGGGGCTTCGAGGCCGGCGAGCTTCGTGCGGCTCGGGGCGACGTCGAGGTTCCGGTTGGCCCGCCAGAGGAGGCGCTGCGGGTCCATCGCGCCGCCAACAAGCATGGCGTCGCCGATGTCGCGCTCGATGCGGTCCTCGGGGATCGCAAGGCCCGTGGCGCAGTGCGACTGCGGGTCCAGGTCAACCACCAGCGTGCGGAGGCCCCGGCGTGCGAGCGCCGCGGCGAGGTTGATGGTCGTGGTGGTCTTTCCGCAGCCACCCTTTTGATTCACCACGGCGATCGTGCGCATAGACGGCGGTCCCCAAAGGAAGCCGGCGGCCGTGATCGCCATCGGGAACAGATGGACCCCGTGGCAGCCCCAGATTGGCCGCGCGGTCGCGCGATCTATCGGATTCGCGTTCGACGGCCCTTGAATTGGTCAAAGTGCTAGGGGTCGCGGGCCGCACGTTGTGGGGGGGGAAAGTCCGCCCCTGGGTTCGCCGGGTCGGCGCACGCGCTCAGGGGGCGTCGCGGCGGATGGCCGCCAGCCCCGCCCTGATCGGGGCGAGCGTGGGGCCGAGCGCGTCGGCGTGCACGATGCGGGCCGAGCCCTCGCCGTCGGGCAGGATGAAGCGGAGCCGGCCCGCGTCGGCCTTTTTGTCGTGGCCCATGCGGTCAAGAAGGGTGTCGTCGTCGGGCAATCCCCGGGCCCGCGTCGGTAAGCCGTTGGCCTGCAAGATGTTCGACACTCGGGCCAGCAGCGGGCCCTGCAACGTGCCCGCGGCCGTCGCGGCGGCGGTCGCCGCGACCAGCCCGAGCGCGACGGCCTCGCCGTGCATGAGCGGGGCGTCGGCCGGGTCGTCCGTCGGCGAAAGGTTCGGCAGCGTCTCGATGGCGTGGGCGAACGTGTGGCCAAGGTTCAGCAGGGCCCGGCCCGCGGTGGGGGCGGTCTCGCGCTCGTCCCCCTCGACGACGCGGGCCTTCACCGCGATGCAGCGTGCGACCAGCTCGCCGAGGGTGCCGGCGTCGCGCCCGCGGATGAGGTCGACGCGGGCCTCGAGCCACGCGAAGAGGTCGGGGTCGCCGAACGCTCGGGAGAGCATGCCGTGCTTCACGCACTCGGCAAGGCCCGAGGCAAAGACCCGCGGCGGCAAGGAGTCCAGCGCGTGCAGGTCGGCGAGCACCAGCACGGGCTGGTGGAACGCGCCGACGGTGTTCTTCGTGAGCACCTCGACGCCGCGGCTGGTGACGGGGAGGTTGACGCCGGTCTTTCCGCCGACGGCGGCGTCGACCATCGAGAGCAGCGTGGTGGGGCACTGCACGACGGCGATGCCCCGTCGGTAGGCGGCGGCGACAAAGCCCGTGATGTCGCCCACGATGCCCCCGCCCAGGGCGAGCAGCGCGTCCCCCCGGTCCAGCCGCCGGGCCGCGACGTCGTGCAGCAGGCGGGCCCAGGTGGCGATCGATTTGTCGGTCTCGGTGGGGTAGACGAGCGAGACGGCGGTGTCGATCCCCGACCCGCGGAGCGAGGCCTCGACGGCGGCCCGCAGCGGCTCGGGAACCCCTGTGTCGGCGACGATGTGCATCTTCGCCGGGCGGCTCGGCAGGGCGGCCAGCGCCAGCTCCGCGGCCCGCGGCAGCAGGGCGGGGCCGACCAGCACGTCGTACGCGCCGGAGGCGGCGTGGACCCGGAGCCGGCGCGGCTCGGTCGTCATGCGGGGGCCCCGTCGTCGGGGGTGTCGGTGGCGTCGGCGTCGCGCGCCTCGCCGGCCCGGCGCCAGTCGACGCGCGGCGCGTCGCCCCACATCATCTCCAGGTCGTAGTAGGACCGGGTCGCCGGCTCGAAGAGGTGCGCGACGACGTCGACAAAGTCAATGAGGATCCAGGTGGAGCGTTCGTCCTTGTTGGTGCGCCACGCGGAAAAGCCGTGCTCGCGGCCCAGTTCCTCGGCGTGGTCCATCGCGGCGTGCATCTGCCGGTCGCTGGTGCCGGTGCCGACGAGGACGTAGTCCGTCACCTGGCTGCGGCCGCGGACGTCAAGGAGGGTGACGTTCTCGCACTTGTCGTCGCGCAAGAGCCGCGCGAGCTGGACGGCGAAGGCCTGCAGCGCCTGCGGGTCCGAGCTGGAGGTGCCGCGGGCCCTTGCGTCGGACGCGTCGCTGCCGAAGGGCTCGGGCTCGGCGGTGGGGGGGAGAGGGGACGCGGGGTCGCGGCGGCGTGGGGATTCGAGCGGGTCGGCCATGTGCGCAACGGTAGGGGTGCCGGGCCCGGTGGGAACGGCCCGAACGGCGGCGTCCGGCT
Source organism: uncultured Phycisphaeraceae bacterium (assembly GCA_964496975.1). Lineage (GTDB taxonomy): Bacteria > Planctomycetota > Phycisphaerae > Phycisphaerales > UBA1924 > CAZCBN01. Next base: position 8,359 of record CAZCBN010000071.1, on the reverse strand, counting down.
CGCCGCCTCGCGGTGTCGCGGGGGGCCGGGGGCGGGGGTGTCAGGGAGGGGTGTCGTCGTGGCCGTCGCCGCCGTCGCCATCGTCGGCGTGGCCGGTCTCGCTCGCGTCGTCCGGGTCGTCCGAGTCGTCGGCGTCGTCTCGCTCGTTGGGGTCCTCGTCGCCTTCTTCGTCGTCGTCGTCGTGCGGGGCGGAGAGCCAGTCTGGGCCGGCCCGGGTGGGGCGGGGTCGGCCCTCGGTCTCGGCGGGGGCGGGCAATCGCCGGGCGATGACGAGAGCGCACGCCTCGTCGTCGGCCGGGCGTCGCTCGAGCATGGTGCCCGGGGCGTCCGGCGAGCGGAGGAGGCTCGACATCGCCGCGGCGGCCCCTTCCAGCGGCGTCTCGGCGCAGATGAGCACGATCGGGGCCCGCTCCGCCGCGACGCGCCACGCCGCCCGCAGCATGTTGCACAGGGGCCCGAGCCGTTCGCCGGTTGCGGCGGGGTCGGTTTGGGCGGGGTTGATCGAGGCCGGGCCGTGGTGCTCCGCGGCGGGCAGGGGCGTGACGCCGCTGGGCGGGTCAACGCCCGCGAGCCAGCGATCGGTGACCACGACGAGGTCAAAGGCGTGGTCGGTCTCCTGCGCGAGGGTCTCGGGCCCGCAGACCTCAAAGCCGAGATTGGCCCTCGCGTAGCGGCGGCGGGCAAAGCGGACGGATTCGCCGTCGCGGTCCATGCCGAGCACGGCGCCCGAGGGCCCGACGTGGTCGGCGAGCCACGCCGCCGCCGCGCCCGTGCCGCACCCGCCGAAGGCCGCCCGCGCGGCCGGCGGCAGGAGCGGCGCGATGCGGCGCAGCGTCTCGACCAGCGGGTCGGGCGCAAGGTCGTGGTACACGCGGCGCGGCGTGAGGCGGATGCGCATCGCCGGCTGCCCCTCGAAGACCGCGTCAAAGGACTTCTCCCCCCGGCCGAGCCCGCGGAGGGCGGCCTTGGCGCAGCTCGCGTCGCGTTCGCGGTACAGCACGCCCTCGGCCGACACCACGCGCCGCACGCCCAGGGCCGCGCGGATCCACCGGCCCACCCGCGAGTCGGCCCGGACGCGGCGCGGCGCGTCGGCGGCGCTGCGCCGCGCGGGGCGGACGTGCGGCTCAAGGCTCAGGCGGCGCAGCCCGCCGGCGCCGGGGGGCTCGCCGTGCGGAACGGCCTCGCTCATCGCAAGGCCCCCGGGGGCGCGTTGAACGGGCCCAGGCCCCGGCCCCGGCCCTGGCCGAGGTCCAGGCCCGCGGGCGGCGCGGCGAACAGCGAGAGCTGCGAGGCGTCGGCGGCGGTGCGCCGCGGCGGGACGCGTCCCTCGGCGGGCGGGGGCACGCCGTCGGCCCGCGGGTCTCCCCCCGCCTCGTCGGCGGGCCTGGGCATGAGCCAGACCCACGGCGTGGGCTCGTCCTGCGTGGAGATGCTCCACGCATAGGTCGCCCCCTCGTGCAGCGCGGCGACGCGCTCGGGCCGGTTGCACTCGCGCGAGAGGTGCAGGAAGACGGCGTGCCGGCGGGGCCCGATCTCCTGCACGGCGCGGGCGCACTCCTCGTTGCTGAGGTGGCCCCGGCCGCCGGTGATGCGCTGCTTGAGGAAGGCGGGCCGGGCCGATTCGGCCTGCATGCGCGGGCAGTAGTTGGACTCGACCGCCAGCACGTCGACCCCGCGGAGGTGCCGGACCAGCGCGTCGGTCATGCGCCCGAGGTCGGTGGCGAAGCCCAGGTGGCAGACGCCCGCCGCGTCGCGGACGCAGAACCGCAGCGTGGCGACGCCCAGTTCGTCGTGCTCGCCCAGTGCGGCGAGCAGCGTGGTGCGGTCGCCCAGCGCGACGGCGTCGGTGAAGGGCTCGTTGCGGGCCAGCAGCATCCCCTCGCGCTGCGCCCGGCCCAGGTGGCGTCGGTGCATGCGGAGCGTGGCCCGGCAGTCCGAGACCGATCGCCAGCCGCTGTGGAAGTGGTCCTGGTCGAGGTGCGTGAGCACGACGTCGTCGACGGCGCGGAGGGGGATGCCCCGCTCGGCGAGCAGGGCCCGGGTGCGGGCCGGGCTCAGGCCCGCGTCCAGCAGCAGGACGCGCTCGGGCCTGGGCGGGCCGCCGTCTGGGGCGGGGGCGAGGACGGCGAGCACGGAGCAGTTGCCCGAGCTGCCGCTCGCGAGCACGCAGAGCCCCGCCGCCGCGCCGTGGGGGGGCGCAAACGCCTGCGACAGGCGCGTGCGCGGCAGGTCACGCCATGACATCGGCGTGGGCCTCGGTGGCGGCTTCGAGCCCGGCGAGCGCCTCGGGGCGTTCCTTCTTGATCCAGCGGAAGAGCCAGCCGACCTGCGCGGGGCGGGGACGCCCGTCGCCCGGCACGATCGGCCGGTTCGCCTCGGCGACGAAGCGTGCGATCTGGGCCACAACCGGGCTTGATTTCGCCAGCTCGGTCAAGATCTGCACCATCTCCTGCTTGCCCACGCCCGAGCGGAAGGCCTTGCGGTAGGCGTAGCGGGCGGCGTCGATCTCTCCCCGCGGCACGCCCGAGCGGCGCATGCCGATCACGTTCAGCCCGCCCATCAGGTTGCGGTCAATGGCGACGCAGTAGGGCGGCAGGTCCATCGAGATGCCGATGCCCGCCGACATGAACGCCCCCTCGCCCACGCGGGTGAACTGGTGGATCGCGCTGAGACCGCTCAAAAAGGCCCGGTCGCCCACCACGCAGTGCCCGGCGACGCACGTGTAGTTGCACACCACCACCTGCCGCCCCAGCGAGGCGTCGTGCCCCACGTGGGCCCCGATCATCAGGTACGACCCGTCGCCGATCGTCGTCGGGCTCGCGGCGTGCATCGAGTTGTGCACGCTCGCCTGCTCGCGGACCACGACGTTCGCCCCGAGCCGCACGCCGCCGACGGGCTTGTCGGCCGCAAAGCCCGTGTGCTGCGGCCTCGCGCCGAGCGTGGCGAAGGGGTGGATGACGCACCCCGGGCCGATCTCGACGGGCCCGCTCACGACGCAGTGGGCCACGAGCCGGGCGCCGGCTCCGACCTTCACCGGTCCGGTGACGATGCAGTAGGGGCCGATGCTGGCGTCGTCCGCGATGTCGACCTCGCCGGTGATCACGGCGGTGGGATGGATCTGGGGCATCGGACCGAGTTTAGCCGCCGCGCCCGCCGCGCGGACCGCCGCCGCCCGTCCGGCCTCCAGGTCCGCCGGCCGCCGCCCTACGGTGCCGCCGTGACGACTTCAACCGACGCCGCCGCGTGGCTGCCGCACGTCCCGCTGGGGCGCATGGCCTACGCCCCGGCCCTGGCCGAGCAGGAGCGGGCCCACGCCGAGGTGCTCGCCTCGCGCGACGCGCCCGACGCCCCGATGGGCCGCCTGCTCACCGTCGAGCACCCGCCCGTCATCACCGTGACCAACCGCCCCGCCGCGCCGGGGCACGTGCTGACCGACGCCGCGTCGCTCCACGCCCTCGGCATCGACGTGCAGCCCACAGACCGCGGCGGCGACGTCACCTACCACGGCCCGGGCCAGCTCGTCGTCTACCCCATCGTCGACCTCAAGCGGCTCGGCCCCACCCCCAGCGGCCTGGGCGTGCACGACTACATCCGCGCCGTTGAGCAGGGCGTCATCCACGCCCTCGCCGCCCTCGGCCTGCGCGGCGAACGAGACCCCGACGCCACCGGCGTCTGGATCCGCCCCGCCACCGGCGGGCCCGCGGCCAAGGTCTGCGCCATCGGCGTCCGCGTCCGGCGCTGGGTCACCATGCACGGCCTCGCGCTGAACGTCTGCACCGACCTCTCACACTTTGACCACATCGTCCCCTGCGGCCTCGCCGGCAGGCCCGTCACCTCCATCGCCCGCGAGCTGGGGAACAACGCGATCCGCGCCGAGGACGTCGCGCCCCGCGTCGTAGAGTGTCTCGCCGCGTCGCTGCTCGCGTGCCGCGGGGCGTAGCCACGCCCGCGGGGCCGGTCTTGCGCTTTACCGCGCAAGGCGTCGCGCCGGCACGCCCACCCACGTCTCCCCCGGCGGCACGTCCCGCGTCACCACGGCCCCGGCCCCGACCACCGCGCCGTCGCCGATCGACAACCCCTGCCGGATGACCGCCCCGCCCCCGATGTGCACCCCCCGGCCGACGCGCACGTGGCCCAGCAGCGCCGCCGCCGTGGCGATGTGCGAGTCGTCACCCACCACCGCGTCGTGCTCCACCACAGCCGCGGTGTTCACGATGACATTCGACCCAACGCGGGCCCCCGCCTGCACCACGGCCCGGGCGCACACGCACGCCCCCGCGCCGAGCGTCGCCGTCGGCGACACCCACGCCTGCGGGTGCACGAGCGTCAGCAACGGCACGCCGTGCCGTCGCGCCATCTCCGCGAGCCGTGCGCGCGCCGCCGTGGGCCCCGCGCTCCCCACGGCCACATGGGCCGCAGAGATACCACGCCCGCGCGCGTCGGCCAGCACCTCGTCGCCCCCGATGATTTCGCAGCCGTGCAGCAGCGTGCCGCGCCGTGCCGGGTCGGCGTCCGCCAGGCCCACAATGGTGGCCGCGGACGCGAGCCGCACGAGTTCGATGACCACGCCCGCGTGGCCGCCGGCCCCCAGGATGAGCAACTGAGGCAAGCCGGTCATGGGCGGCGTGTCGGGCAACGCGGGGGGCCTCCGCCCGCGGAGTCGCAGCCCCCGGGACGCGGGGCGGGGCGTCGTGACGACAGCAACGGGCCCGAGCCGGGCCGACCGCGAATGACCCCAAGGGGATTCGAACCCCTGTTCCCAGGATGAGAACCTGGTGTCCTGGACCAGGCTAGACGATGGGGCCGTCGCCTCGTGGCGTGGTTCGCCGCGGGGCAGGGGTGACACTAGCCCTCATCCCGCAGAGGGGCAAGGCGAGCGGCCCGGCGGAGTGGGGAGCGTTCAGACGTTCAACAGGCCACAGCCGGGCGACGCTGGGCCGTCGCGCCATGCGCGCACACGCGCCACCGCAGCGCGTCACCCGCGGCCAACACCATCAGCGTGCGTGCGTGTCAAGGTCGTCCGGGCGGCTCAGGCGTTGGCGGGGACCATCTGCCGGCGCATCTGGGCGAGGGCGTACACCGCCGCCTCGCGCTCCGACTGGCCGACGACCGCGCCGAGGGCGCTGGGCGTCCCCGACTCCCGCCACTCGGCCCGGAAGCAGTCGAACAGCTGCACGTGGCTGATGCTCAGGTCCATGCCGCGGGACGAAAACTCCGTCCGCACGCGGTCGACCGAGGGCGACCACTTGCCCGCCCCCGCCGGCTCGCAGCCCGCGGTGTCGAGGGCCGACCAGCCCGTGGCGTACAGTTCATCGAGCGCGATGTCATAGCCCATGGCAGTCCTTCCGGGATGTTCGCCCGCACTCAGACTCCAACTGTACCCATCGGATACCCGGGGCGTCCAGCGTTGATCGGCGCTTTCGGCCGAAGGATCGCGTTCGCGCGCACGCCTGAACGGGGTAGGAAAACTCCGCCGATCAGCACACTTTGTTCGATATTTGTACGTACAATAGCTTCAGCCCAACGCAAACGGTTTCAGCAAAACCAGCACGTCGTACAACGCGTGCGTCCACACCACCACCGCGAACCCGCGCCAGAGATAGAGCACCGCGAGGTACGTCCCCGCGAGGGCGTACAGCACGAGCGAGGCGACGTCCAGCCCGCCCCCCGGCACCGCGACATCGTGGTACAGCGCAAACGCCAGCGCCGACACCGCGACCGCGATCGCCGACGCCGTCCGCTTGGGCAGCCGCAGAATGTCGCTCAAAAACGCGTCGGCGACGGCCATCAGCACCATGCGGAACAGCAGCTCTTCGTACAGGCCCGCGCCCGCGGCGAGGGTCGCGCGTCCGCCAATCTGCGCGGCGAGCTCGCCCCCCGGCGGCTCGACGACCGCGGCCGGCAGAAGCCGCCCACCCACCACCAGCAGCGTCAGCAGCGGGAGCGTCCACGCGGCGGCCTCGATCCACGTGCCCGCGACGACGAGCGGTCGCAGCGTCCACGGGTCGCGCCGTGCGCCGTGCCAGCACAGCAGCACCGCGACAACGGCGAGGGCCGGCAGCGACGCCCCGAACCCGCCGAATCGCTCGAAAAACGTCTCGATGCTGCGGTGCGCCGCGACCGTCGCAACGGCGTTGCCGGCGTTGAGATACAGAAAAGACCCGATCTCAAACCCGATGATCAACGGCACCAAGGCCGCGAGCATGTGCAGCGGCTGCGTGGAAAGCTCGGCGTAGCGGGCGACGGGGGACGGCTCGACCAGGCCGGCGTGCCGGCGTCCGCCGCTCCGCGCCGGACGGGTCCGCCGCGCGGGGGACGATCGGCTCGCGGCGCGGTGGGTCATGCCTCGGCCCGGGTGCGGTGGGGGGGCAGCAGCGGTGAGCGCCGCGCCGTGCGGCGTGCAGGGGCCCAAAGGGGGCGAACGGCCGAATGCCCGGGGCCGGTCCGGCGTGTTGGCGTGCGGGCAACGATCAGGCGGCCGGCTTCGTCATCGCCTTCAGGCGAGCGCTCAGGCGGCTCTTGCGACGGCTCGCCTGGTTGCGGTGGATCACGCCCTTCTGGGCCGTGCGGTCCACGATGGCCGACGCCTTGCGGCACGCCTCGGTGGCCGCCGCCGCATCGCCGCCGGCGAGGGCCAGCTGAAAGGCCTTCAACGCCTCGCGCATCGCACGCAAGCGCCAGCGGTTGCGGGCCCGGGCGGATGCGTTCTGGCGGATGCGCTTCTTGGCGGAGAGGGTGTGGGCCATTCGGTCGGTCTCGCGGGGGTGGCTGCTCGGTCGGCACGCCGGTGTACGGTGGGCCGGCCTCGGGGCCGGGGAAGGGCATCGGCCGGCACGCCAGCGGTGTGGCCGTTCGATGCGGTCAAACTCGGTCGCGTGGACAACAAGCGTCCACGGGCCGGCACCTCCCAGCGCCGGGCCTCAATCGTTGCACCCCCCGGGCCGTCAATCAAGCCAACCCGACCAACCAACCCGACCGCCCCGGTTCGGAAGAACCCGTGGGTGGGGCGGCGCCCCCGGCCCCCGTCGGGCCGGTGCCGTTTCTGGGGTCGGGAGTGCCGAGCCCGCCGAGGCCGCCCCCGCCGTCGCCATCCTCCCTCTTCGCCGTGGTGGACGGCGGCGGGGGTCCCGGGTAGCATCGCTCCGCCTTTGGTGGCGCGGCGGGCGTAGCTCAATTGGATAGAGCACCTGACTACGGATCAGGAGGTTAGGGGTTCGACTCCCTTCGCCCGTATTTCCGGACCCTTTGCGTCGGTTTTCGTGTCCCCCCGGCCCTCGACGCCGACCGACGCGCCGCGGCCCCGCGCTGCGGCCCAGCAGGCCCCGTGTGCCCCGCATGACGCCCCACCCGCGACGCATCGCCGTCATCACCGTCAGCCGGGCCGATTGGTCGCCCCTGCGGTCGGCCGTCGCCGCGCTCTCGGCGAGCCGGGCCGCCGACGTCCGGATCATCGCCGCCGCCGCGCATCTGGACCCCGGCCAGGGCCGCACCGCCGACCAGATCGAGCGCGACGGCTTCCGCATCGCGCAGCGCATCCCGCTGCCCACGGGCGAGGGCCCCGGCGGCATGGCGCAGAGCATCGGCGCCGGCGTCGGGGCGTTCGCCTCCGCGTTGCTCGCCGAGCGGGCCGACCTCGCCGTCGTGCTGGGCGACCGCTACGAAACGCTCGCCGCCGCGACGGCCGCGTGCGCCTCGGCCATTCCCCTCGCGCACATCCACGGCGGCGAGATCACCGAGGGGGCGATCGACAACCAGTTCCGCTACGCCGTCACCGCCCTCGCCAACCTGCACCTGGTCGCCACGCCGCGCTGCGCCGAGCGGCTGCGGCTCATGGGCGAAGACCCCGGGTCAATCGTCGTCACCGGCGCGCCGGGGCTGGACCGCTTTGTGCAGGGCGAGCCCCTGCCCGCGGCCGCGCTGGCGACGGCCCTGGCCCCAACGCCGGCCGCGGCCCAGGCCAGTCTGCCGCCCGAGCCGGGCTACCTGCTCGTCACGCTGCACCCGTGCACGCTCGACTCGGAAGATCCATCGCAGCAGGCCCGCGAGCTGGTCGCCGCCCTCGACGCCTCGGGGCGGCCCGTCATCATCACCGCCGCCAACGCCGACCCCGGCGGCGAGGCCATCAACGCCGAGCTGCGGGCAGCGTGCGCCGCAAGGCCCCGCTGGCGTTTCGCCGTCAACCTCGGCGCCGACCTGTACCGCACGGCCATCGCCCACGCCGCGGCGCTCGTGGGCAACTCCTCCAGCGGCATCATCGAAGCGGCCTCGTTCCACAGGCCCGTGGTCAACATCGGCGACCGCCAGCGCGCCCGCCCGCGCCACGTCATCCTCGAAAAGTTCCTCTTTCAGAGCGACGCCG
>CAZCBN010000070.1:0-15912 GCA_964496975.1 uncultured Phycisphaeraceae bacterium | reverse complement strand
GGGGGGGGGGGGGGGGGGGGGGGGGGGGGGGGGCGGGGGGGGGGGGGGCGGGGGGAGGGGGCGGGGCGCGACCGCGGGGTGGGTTGGTTCCTACGCTTGGCGGATGCACGCTGCGCCGCCCATCTTGCGAGCCGCCGACGTGGACGCCGCGGCGGCGTCCGCGGAGAAGGTGGTGGAGATTCACCGGGAGCTGGTGGGCTTTTTGGCGGTGGGCCAGACGCTGGGGCAGATCGACACGTTTGTCGGGCGGCTGCTTGAGAAGCTGTCGTGCCGGTCGTGCTTTTACGGGTACCGGGCGGGCGGGTCGATGCCGCCGTTCCCGTCGCAGGCGTGCCTGAGCCTGAACGAGTGCGTGGTGCACGGGACGGCGGGGTACTGCACCGATCCGCTGAAGGCGGGCGATGTGTTGAGCATCGACATCGGCGTGATGCACCGGGGGTGGGTGGGCGACGCGGCGTGGACGTACGTGATGGGGGAGATGTCGCCCGCGGTGCAGCGGCTCGTGCGGGCGGGGCGTGAGTCGCTCCGCCGGGGGATCGCGGAGCTTCGGCCCGGGAACCGCTACCGGCACTGGGCGGCGGCCGTGCAGGGGTGCGTGGAGCGGGAGATGGGCCTGCACCTGGTGCGCGGGCTGGGCGGGCACGGGTACGGCCGCCGGCTGCACGCGCCGCCGTACGTGAGCAACGTGCTGCCCGAGTTCGCGGGCGAGTGGCCCGACTGCGACGTGCCGTGCGAGGCGGGCGTGCTGCTCGCGGTGGAGCCGATGATCGGCCTGGGCACGGGGCGGACGCGGCAGGAGCGGCGCCAGTGGCCGATCTTCACGGCGGACGGCTCGCTCAGCGTTCATTACGAGCACGACGTGCTGATCACGGACGAGGGGCCGCGCGTGCTGACCGCGGGGCTTGAAGAACTGCCGGACGTGATCGACCGGTGAGCAACGTGCGGGCGTTGCCGCCCGGGGAGCGACCAAGGCCCATGAGCCGGATCGACGCGATTTTTCAGGATCTCCGCGGGCGCGGGGGCAGGGCGCTGATGCCGTTTGTGGTGGGCGGGCACCCCGCGCGGGGCGAGCTGGGCCCGATGCTGCGCGCGGCCGAGCGGGCCGGGGCGAGCATCGTCGAGATCGGCATCCCGTTCAGCGACCCGATCGCCGACGGGCCGGTGATCGCGGCCGCCATGCACCGGGCCTTGACGGCGGGCGTGCGGCCGCGGGACGTCTTCGCGGAGGTGGGTGAGGCGCGGTCGGGCCTCGGCCTCGGGCTCGTGGCGATGGTGAGCGTCTCGCTCGTGCTCGCCGCGGGCGGGCCGCGGGAGTTTGTGCGCCGCGCGGCGGGGGCGGGCTTTGACGGCTTCATCTTCCCCGACGCCCCGCTGGAGGAGAGCGACCCGCTGCTCGCCGCGGTGCGTGAGGCGGGCCTGAGCGCGAGCCTCCTGGTCGCGCCGACGACGCCCCCCGCGCGGGCCGAGAAGATCGTCGCCGCGTGCAGCGGCTTTGTGTACCTGCTCGCGCGGACGGGCATCACGGGCGAGCGGTCCGACGCGCCCGACATCGCGGCGCAGGTCCGTCGCCTCCGGCAGATGACGCCGCTGCCGCTGGCGTGCGGCTTCGGCATCTCCAGCGCCGAGCAGGTCGCCGCGGTCGTGCGCCACGCCGACGCGGCGATCGTCGGCAGCGCGCTGGTCCGCCGACTGGACGAGGCGCACGCCGCCGGGCAGTCCGCGGCCGACACCGTTGAGCGGTTCGTGGGCTCGCTCGCGGCGGGGCTCGCGATGGACGCTGGGGGTGCGGGCGGCGCGGCGTCGGACGCGCCGGGCCACGCCGCCTCGCCGCACGGGCCGGCGTCCTGAGCGGCCATCGGCACGCGCGGACGCGGCCGGCCGCGGGCGCACGCGGGATCACAGGAGAGCAGGCATGCGGCGCAGGGTGGTGCTGATCGGCGCGGGCGGGCACGCGGCGGTGGTGATCGACGCGGCCGAACGCGTCCCCGGCGTTGAGGTCGTGGGCCTGCTGGACGACAACCCGAGCCGGCAGGGCGACACCGTGCTGGGCCGCCCAGTGCTCGGGCCGACCACGCGCGTGCGCGACGCGATCGCCCTCGGCTTTGACTGCGCCCACATCGCCGTCGGCAGCGCCGGCCCCACCACCGCGAGGCGGGCCCTCGACGACATGGCCCTCGCCGCGGGCGTGCGCCTGCTGACGATCGTGCACCCCGCCGCGACGGTCTCGCCGCACGCCTCGCTCGCGCCCGGCGCGTTCGTCGCGGCGGGCGCGGTGGTCGGGCCACGGGCCCACGTCGGCCGGAGCGTCATCGTGAACACGCACGCCGTTGTGGAGCACGACGCCTCGGTGGGCGAGGGGACGCACGTGGCGAGCGGGGCGATGGTGCTGGGCGGCGCGAGCGTCGGCGTGGGCGTGCACGTCGGCGCGGGGGCGTGCGTGCTGCAGGGCACGCGGGTCGGCGCCGGCGCGGTGATCGGCGCTGGGGCCGTCGTGCTCGACGACATCCCGGCCGGCGCGACCGTGGTGGGCGTGCCGGCCCGCCCGATTCCGAGAGAGAGCCGGGCGTCTTCGTTGTGAGCCGAGTCCTAAGCCGGGTCGCGAGCCATAAAAAACGCCGGCGCTAGGCCGGCGTGCGTCGCGTCAGGATGTCGCGCGGCGAGTCCGTCACTCGCTCCTTCGGCCTCGTTCAGATGTCGTTCGCCCCGTCGAGGAAGCGGCCCAGGTCCATCGAGTCAACCTTGCCGTCGCCGTTTACGTCGGCCTTCGGCTGGCCGCGGCGGACGGCGTCGATGAACCCCTGCACCTCGCCCGCGTCGGCCGGGCCCTGCCCCTGCCGGCGGTTGGCCCGGGCCTCTTCCACGCGGGCCCGCACCGTGATGTAGACCTCGTACGACTCGTCCGCGTTCAGGCGGCCGTCCGCGTCGGTGTCGAACCGCGCGACCGCGGCCTCGCGGCGAGCCATCGCCTGGTCACGCACGTGGCCCGCGATCGCCGCCCGCTCGTCGGGGCTGAACGCGCCGTCGCCGTCGGCGTCGAACGCCTCGCCGAACATCGTGTACGCCGCGGTCTTGATGGCTTCGCGGGCCTGCTGCGCGGCCGCGAGCTCGGCCTCGTTCAGCTCGCCGTCGCGGTCCATATCAAAGACGCGCCGGCCGATGCGCTCGGCGAACTCGCCCTGGCCGGCGCCCGCGCCGAACCGCGCCTGGAAGGCGGCGCGAGCCGTCTGGCGTTCGGCGTCGTTCATGGCCCCGTCGCCGTCGGCGTCAAAGCGCTCCAGCACGCGGCCTCGGATGTCGTCGCGTCGGGCCTGGAACTTCTCCCACGCGGCGGCCCACTCGTCGCGCGAGACCTCGCCGTCGCCGTTCGTGTCCGCGAGGCGACCCGCCATCGCGAAGAGCCGCGGCCCGGGCCGCCCGCCCGCGCCGGCCCCGAACGCCGCGCCGGGGCGGCCGGCCGCGGCGAAGCCGAGCGCAGCCGTCGACGCCAGAATCGTGCCCGCCACAAGCCAAGTGACCGTCCGTGCCATCTGCGTGCCTCCTTCGTGTGCCCGGCGTGCCCCGCGGCCGGCGACGGCCTCAACCGCCGCCTCGAACCGACTCAAGCCAACCGGTCCCGTCCGCCCGCGAACCCGCACTTCGCGGCTCGCGGCGGCTCTGGGCCGGTCCACGGCGGCTCAACGCGGCATCTGCCGACCTGTTGCAGGCCCGGGGCAAAAGTTTGATTGGACAACGTTCGGATCGACGCCCGCGACACGGGCACCACGCGATCCGGGGTCCGCTCGCCGTGCGTCAGCCGCCGCCCGCGGCCCGCCGGTACTCGTCCACCCGGCCCGCGAGGCGATCGAGCACGCGGTTCTGGCGATCGGTCCGCGCCGCGTTGGCACGGAGCGACTCGAGCAGCCGCTCCGCGAGGGCCAACGCCTCGTCCGATCGGCCCACCAGGTGCAGCGCCTCGGCGCGGTCTTCGAGGTCGGCCTCGTCGCTCGTCGGCAGCAGCGCGTCGGCGCGGTCAAAGAGCTCCAGCGCGCGGCGCCCCTCGCCCAGCTCCACCAGCACCTGCCCCAGCGACCGCGTCGCCGTGCCGTACCAGGGCCGCTCGACATCGCCCACGGCGTTGTCGGCCTGCAACCGCTCGCCCGCCTGCACGGCCTCCTCATACGCACGCCTCGCCGCGGGGAGGTCTTCCACGCTGTAGTGCGTCATGCCCAGCGCTGTCGAGGCGCGGAGCAGTTCAAAGCGATACTGCGAGCTCGACGGCTCCAGGTCGAGCAGCTCGCGGTACTCGCGCACCGCTTCGAGGTAGGGCGCGAGCGCCGCGTTCGCATCGTTCAGCCGCAGGAATGTCTCGCCGAGCCGGGCCCGGGCGAGCGCGAGCGCCCGCCGCTTTTCGGCGTTCAGGGGGTCGGCGGCGGAGGCACGCTCAAGCCGGGCGATCGCGGCCTCGCCCGCCGCGACGGCCCGCTGGTGCAGCCCCTGCACGAAATAGACGTCGCGCACGGCGTTGTACGTCTCCGCCAGCTGGCGGAACGCCGTCGCGCTGAACGGGTCCTGCTGGAACAACGCGTCCGCGGCGGCACGCGCATCCACAAACGTGCGCTCGGCGGCCTCGGCAAGGTCGGGCCGCACGGGCGTCGCGGCGTAGGCGCCCGTCGCCGGGTCGCGGATGCTCAAAAACATCTGCGCCGCCCCGAGGTTCAGCCTGGCCTCGATGAGCCGCTGCTGCGCGATGACGTCCGACTCGCCCCGCTGACGGGAGACCGCGCTCCGCAGCGCCAGCGCCCGCTCGTACGCCGCGAGCGACGCGTCGAGCTCGCCGAGCCGCTCGGCCCGCCGGCCCGACTGCGTCTCGATGGAGGCGAGCAGCTCCGCCGCCCGCACGTCGTCCGCGTTCGCCTTCAGGGCCGGCGCCGCGAGGCCCGCGGCCCGCTCCAGCCGCTCGGCCTCCGCCGCGGCGTCGCCCCGCTCGCCCAGCACCCGTGCCTCGGCCAGCAACGCGGCGGCCCGGAGCCGGTCGCGCTCGCCCGGCTCCGCCCCGTCGCCGATCGCCGCGGCGACTTCCCCGGCGCGCCGCGCGTCGGCCGCCGCCTCGTCAAGCCGGCCCAGCACGCGGCGCACGGCGCTCCGCTCGATCCGTGCCGCGGCCTCTTCGGCGGCTAGATCAGCCGACGCGGAGGAGATTTCCACGGCACGGTCCAGGTGCCGCAGCGCGTCCTCGGTCGCCCCCGTCGGCCCCGCCGCCAGCGAGCCCGCGCGGCGGTACCCCGCCGCCAGCTCGCCCCGCAGCGCCGCGTCCTCGCCGAACGACGCCGCCAGATCGTCCAGCACGCGCACCACGGCCGACGAGAGCACCTTGCGGGCCGCCGTCGCCCCCGGCGCCCGCTCGATGTCGCGGTCGATCTCGTCCAGCAGCCGGGCCATGCGGCGCAGTTGCTCGAACCGCTCCTCGGCCTGCTGCCGGGCCTCGCGCTCGTCGTCCCGCGCGGCGACGGCCTGGGCCCGCTCCCCCTCCGCCCGCTGCCACTGCCACGCCGTCGCGGCCCCGCCCGCGAGCACGCTCACCGCGACGACCGACGCCGCGGCAACCGCCCCGCGGTGCCGCGTCACAAACTTCATGAACTTGTACGCCGCCCCGTCCCCGCGCGCGATGACCGGCTCGCCCGACAGGTAGCGGCTCAGGTCTTCGGCGAGATGGTCGGGCGACGTGTACCGGCGGTGCGGGCTCTTGCGCAGCGCCATCAGCACGATGTTGTCGAGGTCGCCCGTCAGCGCCCGCCGCAGCCGCGACGTGGGCGCCACCCGCCGCCGCGCGATCTCCTCCGCCGCCACCGTCGTCGTGCCGGCCTGCGTCTGCTGCGTCGCGGGCTGGCCCACGGCGGTGCTGGGCCGCAGGGGCTCAGAGTCGCAGATGATCCGCGCGATCTCCTCGTGCACGCGCCGCGTGATCTGGTAGGGACGCCGCCCCGTCAGCAGCTCGTACAGCAGCACGCCCAGCGAGTACACATCGCTCGCCGTCGTCAGCGGCAGGCCCTGCACCTGCTCGGGGCTCGCGTACTCGTACGTCATCAGCCGCTGGTCGGCCCGCGTCAGCGCGTCCATCCCGTACGCCTCGGGCGACAGCAGCTTCGCGATGCCGAAGTCCAGCAGCTTCGGCTCGCCCATCGGGCTGACGAGGATGTTGCTGGGCTTGATGTCGCGGTGCACGATCAGGTTCTGGTGCGCGTACTGCACCGCCGCGCACACCTTGCGGAACAGCTCCACCCGCCGCGGGATCGGCAGCCGCAGGTCGTCGCAGAACCGGTCGATGGGCTTGCCCTCGACGTACTCCATCACGAAGTACGGCCGCCCGTCGTCCGTGCACCCCGCGTCGTGGAGCCTCGCGATGTTCGGGTGGTTCAGCGCCCCCAGCACCTGGCGCTCCAGGTCAAACCGCGCCAGCGCCTCGTCGGTGTCCAGCCCGCGCCGCACCAGCTTCACCGCCACCCGCTTCTGGAAGCGGTCGTCCTCGCGCACCGCGAGGTACACCGAGCCCATGCCGCCCCGGCCCAACGCGCTCAGCACCCGGTAGGGACCGATCAGCTCGGGCTGCTCGTCGTCCAGCCGGCCCCGCACCGGCTCGAACAACGCGTCGGACGAGTCGGGGCTGGTCTCCGCGTCGGGGTCGGACGCCGGGCCGCCGTGCCGGCTTGCCCCGATCGCGCTCCCGGACGACGCCCCCGCCGAGGCCCCGGCCCACCCGGAGTCTTCCCCCGGACGAGCGTCATCCCTCGCCCCAGCGTCATCCCCACCAAAGCCCGCGACACCCGTTCGCCGCACCGCGCCCGAGGCCGGCGCGTCGTCCCCAACCGCCACCGGGTGCGTCACCGCGTCCGAGAACGCCGGATCGGCGGGCGGGGCCTGTCTGGAATGTCCTGACGATTCTGGAACCATCGCGGCCTTCGCTGTGAGCCGCACGCGGGCGCGGCGGCGGAGCACGCGGCTCCGGGCGACGACTCGCCCGATGTTCCCTGAAGCGTCACGGCGCCGCCCGCACTCACGGGTCGATGCCGACACACCCGCGATCAAGGGCCGCCAGGAAGTCGAACAGGTCAAAGATATCCAGCACGCCCTCCTCGGGGGCGAAGTCGGCCCGCGGGTCGGCCCGCTCCAAAAGCTCCACCATCGCGATCACGTCCAGCACGTTCAGGCGGTTGTCCGCGTTCAGGTCGGGACCGCAGACGTTGTTGACCGCGACGCGAACCTCCGTCTGGCCCACGTCCTCGTTGGCCGCCACCAGGTCGTCCGCCCCGTCCCCGTCGATGTTGCCCACCTCCAGGAACCGCGGGCCCGGCACCGAGGGCTGCGTCTGCCCGTCTTCCACGAACACGAGCGCCGCCGGGTCCTCGGTCTGGTTCAGCAGGAACCGCACAAGACGCCCGATCCCCCCCTGCTGGGGCCGCGGCACGGCCACCGCAAAGGCAAGGTCTTCTTGCCCGTCGCGGTCAAAGTCCCCGACGGCAAGATCAAAGCCCTGCAGCGTCTGCACTTGCGTCGCCACCGGGAGGGCCCGGGCGTCGTCCAACGCCCCGGGTCGAGCCCCACGCTCCGACGTGTTCAGCAGCAGCGACACCCGCTGCCCGTCCGCCGCCAGCACCGCGATGTCGTCCGACCCGTCGCCGTCCAGGTCCGTCGCCCGAACGCGCGTCGGCTCGCTCTCCAACGCCACCACCACCGGCGGCACAAACTCAAAGCCGCCCGCCCCGTCATTCGGGTGCGACCACACCGACGGTTCACCCGCCGCCGCCACCACGATGTTCGGCAGCGAGCGCCGTGCCCCCCGGCCGCCCTTGCCCTTGGCCGCGCCGGTGTCGTCCTCAAACGTCGTCACCGACCGCGGGAACGTGCCCGTCGGCAGCGTCGCCACGTCGGCCTGATCCAGATCGATCGGGTCCTTGGTGGAGAAAATCGTCAGGGAGCCCGAGTTCCCCTTCTCGCCGCCGCCGCGCTTCTCGCCGGGCGAGACCAAAAACTGCCGCTGCGACGCGACAACAAAGTCGTCCAGCCCGTCCCCGTTCAGGTCGTCCACGGCCACCACCGGCGAGCTGCCCGACACAAAGAACGGCCCGAACTCGCCCTGCAACGCCGGCAGCAGGAGCGTCTGGCCGCGCGGGTCAAGCGTGCTGAACAGGACGCTCACCGCCGTGTCGCCGTCGATCTCGTTCACCACGACCACGTCGGGCCGAAAGTCGGGCAGGGCCCGCTTGCCCTCCGCCAGGCTGCCGATGTCGCCGGAGGCGAGTCCCACGGGGTTGAACACCCCCGCGGTGAACACCCGCGGCCCGTCGAAGCCCGCCCACCCCTCGCCCGGAACAAAGCCCAGGTTCAGCAGCAGGACAATCTGCCCCTCGCCACCATCGGTGCGCGGCACAGCAAGCACGGCGTCGTCAAACCCGTCCACATCCACGTCCGCGAGCACGAACCCCGCCGGCCCCCCCGCGCCCTCCCAATCCGACGGAGGCCCCAGGTCCACGAGGCTCGACAGCGGCACCACCTCCAGCCCCACGCCCGTCGGCGTGTACCGGAGCATGAACATCACGCCCTCGGGCAGCTGCGGCAGGAAGGCCGCGGCAAACGTCCCCGTCCGGCTCCGGCCGTCGATCAGCACGAACCGCTGCCCCGGCGCGGGCGAGAAGCCCGGCTCGGTCGTCACCGTCAGCGTGCCGCCCAGCACCACGTCGCACTCGGTGACGAAGCGATCGTTCAGGCCGGGCTGCGACGCGCTGCGCAGCACGAAAGTCGCATCGGCCACGACCGTGGAGCACTGGGCCCACGCACGCGACGCCCACGACGCGACCACCACCGCCAGCACGACCAGACAGACTCGCGACCCAACCATCGGTTCCCTCTTCTCGTGAAACGCCACCACCCGCGGCCGGACACAGCGCCCGCAGGCACCGCGCCCCGTCTCGAAGCGACAAATCGGGCGGCAACTCCACACACTATAACAGGGGATCGCCGCCACCCTGAAAAATCCACAAAGTCGATGGGGCCGGGGGCGCGGGGAGACCGGGAATCGGCCCCCGAACAAACACTGGCCTTTGAACGCACGACGCCAAGACAGGCCCCGTGCGACCGTGCCGCCCGCAAACCGCCGAAAATGCCGAGGGGGAGACTTGAACTCCCGACCTGAGGGTTATGAATCCTCCGCTCTAGCCAGCTGAGCTACCTCGGCCGAAGTCGCGAAGCATAGTGCCGATCCGCGGCAAGTTCCGCCCCGCGGCCCGCTCCAAACCGCCCGAAACCGCGGCGAGCCACGGCGGAGAGCACCGATACCGGCGCCGGGTTCAGACGCTGCCGCGTTCGGTCACCGGGCGGGAGACTTCCGCGGGGTCCTCGGCGTCGGCGGGCAGTTGCCCACGGCTCACGCGGGCGTCGGCCTCGGGGGCCATCGGCGGGCGGGCCGACTCGTACCGGCGGGGCTCGGGCGGCTCGGGCTTGTTCACCTCGTTCGCCACCTCGTTGAAGCCCTTTTTGAACTCCCGGATGCTCACGCCGATGCTCTTGGCCACCTCGGGCAGGCGGCGGCCGAACAGCAGCAGCATGATGCCGCCGATGATGAGCCACTCCCAGGGACCGGGCATGCCGAACGCAAGGTGAGTCATGGGATCTCCTCGTCCGCGCCGCGCGCCGCCGGACGGTCGGGACCAAACGCTGTCGCGGCGTCGGCGCCGGGAGGGCCGCCCCGCGTCATTCAAGGGGCCCGGCCGGGGTGTGTCAACGCGGCGCGGTCGGCCCCGCGGGCGGCCCCGAGGGCGGCCCGCCAGGCGGCGGGGTGCCCCCGGCTTGCCGCTGCTCGGCCAGTTCCACCACGTTCCGGAGGAGAACGGCCACCGTCATCGGCCCCACGCCCCCCGGCACGGGCGTCAGCCACCCCGCCACGCGGCACGCCGGCTCGTAGGCAACATCCCCCAGCGTGCGCACGACGCCGTCCTCGCCCCGCACCCGGGTCGTCCCGACGTCCACCACCACCGCCCCGGGGCGGACCATGTCGGCCGTGATGAGCCCCGGCTTGCCGACGGCCGTCACCAGCACCTCGGCCGAGCGGCACAGGTCCTCGATGCCCCAGGTCCACTGGTTGCAACTGATGACCGTCGCGTCGCGGCTCATGAGCAGGGCGGCGATGGGCTTGCCCACGGTGTTGCTGGCCCCCACCACCACCGCCCGCCGCGCGCGCAAATCGAGCCCCGTCGAATCGATGAGCGCCAGCACCGCCAGCGCCGTGCACGGGGCGATGGCGGAGCGGCCGTAAATGATGCCGCCAATGTTCGCGGGGTTGACGCCCTCGACGTCCACGTCGGGGGCGATCGCGGCCTTGACGCGGTACTGGTCGACGCCCGGGGGCAGGGGCATGTGGACCATCAGGGCGGTGACGTCGGGGCTCTCGCTCAGCGTGCGCACGGCCCCGGCGATGTCGGCCTCGCCCGAGGCCTCGGCGAGGGTGTGGAGGCGGTACTCGATGTTCAGTGTGCCGCACTCGTCGGCCTGTTTTTGGGCGTACAGGCGGGCGGCGTTGTCGCCCGAATCCACGATGACGGCGTCGAGCCGCGCGGGGCGGCCGGACCGGCGCAGGGCGTGCGCGCGACGGGCGACGTCGTCTCGCCAGGTGGCCGCGAGGGCCTTGCCGTCGATGATCCGCGCGGTCATGGGGGCGAGTTTAGGGGGCACGCGGCGGCGTGCGCGGGCGACGGGCCGCCGGGGGGCGCGCGGGCCCGTAAACTGGCGGCGTGGCGAGGCCAGACGCGGCGGTACGTGCCCGGGTCGAGGAACTGCGCCGTCTGCTCGGCGCGGCGGATCGGGCGTACTACGTCGACGCGGCGCCGCTGATGTCCGACCGCGAGTACGACGGGCTGCTGGCCGAGTTGGTGTCGCTCGAGGCGGCGCACCCGGAGTTGGCCGACCCCAGCAGCCCGAGCCAGCGGGTGGGGGGCGAGCCGATCGAGGGCTTCCGGACGGTTCGCCACGCGGTGCCGATGCGGTCGATCGACAACAGCTACACCCTGTACGAATCGGAAAAGACCGCCAAGGACGGGACCAGGGACAGCATCGAGGGGTGGGTGGACCGGGTGCGGCGGCTGCTCGCGGCGGGTGCGGATCCGGCGGGGCTCTTTGGGGGGCCGCCCGCGGCGGAGGAGGCCCCCTCGTTTGTGTGCGACCCCAAGGTGGACGGCGTCGCGCTCTCGCTGCGGTACGAGCACGGGCGGCTGGTGCACGCGCTGACGCGCGGGGACGGCGAGCGCGGGGACGATGTGACGCACGCCGCGCGCACGGTGCGTTCGATCCCGCTGCGGTTGCACGCCGCGGGGGGTGTCTCGCCGCCGGCGGTGCTGGAGGTGCGCGGCGAGCTGTACTTTCCCAGGGCGGAGTTTGATCGCATCAACGCGGAACGCGAGGCGGCGGGGCTTGAGCTCTTTGCCAACCCGCGCAACGCGTGCGCGGGGACGATCAAGCAGCTCGACCCGGCGGGCGCACGCGAGCGGCGGCTGGTGTTTGTGGCGCACGGGCGGGGGGAGATCGATCCTGAGGGGTTCGCCGCGTCGTACAGCGAACTGACGGCGAAGCTGCGGGGCATGGGCGTGCCGACGTCGCCCCACGCCGTGCGGTGCGGGACGCTGGAGGAGATTGTCGCGGCGATCCGGCGGTTTGAGTCGACGCGGCGCACGCTGGGGTATGACACCGACGGCATGGTGGTGCGGGTGGATCGCTTCGCGGACCAGGCGCGGCTTGGCTTTACGGCGAAAAGCCCGCGGTGGGCGGTGGCCTTCAAGTACGCGGCGGAGCGGAAGACGACGCGGCTGCTGGCGGTGGAGCACCAGGTCGGCAAGACGGGAAAGATCACGCCGCGGGCGATCATGGAGCCGGTTTTTTTGGCGGGCACGACGGTGCGGCACGCGAGCCTGCACAACTACGGGCTCGTGCTGAAGAAGGACATCCGCATCGGCGACCTGGTGGCGGTGGAGAAGGCGGGGGAGATCATCCCGTACGTGGTGGAGCCGGTGGTGTCGGAGCGTCCGGCCGGGGCGGTGCCGATCGCGGCGCCCGTGGTGTGCCCGGTGTGCGGCGGGCCGGTGGAGATTGAGACGGCGGACGGCGTGAGCCGCACGGCGGGCGGTTCGTTGGAGGGGGGCGACGAGGTTGGCGACGAGACTGTCGATGAGACTGTCGATGAGACGGGGCGGCGGTGCGTGAACCCCGAGTGCCCGGCGCAGCTTCGGGAGAAGCTGATCTGGTTCGCGGGGCGCGGGCAGATGGATATTGACGGGCTGGGGGAGCAGACGATCGACCAGATTCTGGCGACGCACGGCGACGGGGCCGGGGGCGCGGTGCCGCTGCGGGGGTTTGCCGACATATTCCGGCTTTCGGAGCACCGGGCGGCGCTTCTCTCGCTGGAGCGGATGGGGGAAAAGAAGCTGGAGAATCTGCTGGCGGGGATCGAGGCGGCGAAGTCGCGCGGGCTGGCCCGCGTGCTGGCGGGGATGGGGATCCGCCACGTGGGCACGTCGACGGCGAAGGCGCTGGCGCGGGTGTTCCCGGATGTGGATGCGTTGATCGAGGCGCCGGTGTGGATGCTGATGCCGATGGCGGTGAACCGGCTGAGCAAGCCCCGGCGCGAGGCGTTGATGGGGTCGGCCGACGTGTTGCCGGTGGAATACGAGACGGGGCTGGGAGAGTCCACCGCTCCGGTGGTGCACGCGTATCTGCGGAGCGAGACGGCCCGGCGGACGTTCGCGGAGCTGCGGGCGGCGGGGGTGGACCTTTCGAGCAAGGAGTATGCGCCGCCGCGGGCCGCGGGCGGCGCCAGGGGCACGGGAGGCACGGGGGGCGGTGATCGGGCCGCGGGGCCCTTTGCTGGCAAGACGGTGGTGATCACGGGGACGCTCGCGGCGTTTGATCGCGAGACGCTGACGGCGCGGCTGGAAGCGCTCGGGGCGAAGGTGACGGGATCTGTGAGCAAGAAGACGGACGTGCTGATTGCTGGGGAAAAGGCGGGGAGCAAGCTCGACAAGGCGAACGAACTGGGCCTGGCGGTGTGGGACGAGGCCCGGCTGCTGCAAGAACTGGACGGGCTGGACGGGCCGGACGAGTTGGGGGGCGGCCTCGGGGGCGATGCTGGGGACGCGCGCGGGGAAGCCTTGGGGGCGTGACCGGGGCAGGCGTGGAGGCGGGGGCGGGAGCGCCTCATCGGGCCGGTGGCGGGGACGATGGCGATGCAGAACGTGGAGTTCAAGGCGGAGCTGCGGGACCCGGCGCTGGCGCGGGCGGCGCTGCGCGCGGCGGGGGCGCAGCCGGTGGGGACGATGACGCAGACGGACACGTACTACCGCGTGGCGTCGGGGCGGCTGAAGCGGCGGGAGACGGTGGTCGACGGCGAGCCGGAGGCGGTGGAGATCATTCACTACGAGCGGCACGACCGGACGCAGCCGAAGATCAGCCGGTTCACGATCTACAGCGAGGAGGAGGCGGCGGAGCGGTTTGGCACGCTGCCGCTGCCGGTGTGGCTCAGCGTGCACAAGGTGCGCGAGCTGTACATGCTGGACCACGTGCGGGTGCACCTGGACGAGGTGCAGGGGCTGGGGAGGTTCATTGAGTTTGAAGGGCTCGTGACGGCGAAGAACAACGTGGCGCGGTGCCACGAAGCGATCGCGGAGCTTCGGCGGGTGCTCGGGCCGGCGCTGGGCGAGGCGATCGCGGGGAGCTATGCGGACATGATCGCGGGCGAGAACGCGTGAGCGGGTGCGGGCGTGGCGGGTGCGGGCTCGCTGAGGGCGCGGCGTTTTCTTGCGGCGGACGCGGTCGTGGGTGGCGGCGTTGTTGAAGGCGGGGTGGCGGCGAAGGTGGCGGTTGCAGGGGAGCGGTCTATTGTAGTGATGGGTATCCGATTTGTCCCGCGAAGGGCTTCCGGGTGGGCGGGCTTGGGGAGGTTTTTCGGTGACTGCCACGCCGATGCGTCCGCTGAATCTGATCGATACGTCGCTGCGGGACGGGCACCAGTCGCTGCTGGCGACGCGGATGAGCACCGAGCAGTGCCTGCGGGTGCTGCCGCTGCTGCGCGACGCGGGGTACGGCATCCTGGAGTTGTGGGGCGGGGCGACGCTGGACGCGGCGCTGCGGTTCACGGGGGACGATCCGTTCGAGCGGCTCGACGCGTTCCGCCGGTGCGTGGGGCCTCGGGTGCGGATCCGCTCGCTGTGCCGGGGGCAGAACCTCTTTGGGTACAGCCCGTACGCGGACGGGGTGGTGTACAGCTTTTTGAAGGAAGCGGTGCGGAGCGGGAACGACCGCGTGCGGGTGTTCGATGCGCTGAACGACCCGCGGAACCTGCAGACGGCGGTGATGAGCACCAAGACCTTCAACGGGCACGCCGAGGTGGCGATCAGCTACACGACGAGCCCGGTGCACGATCTTGACCACTTCATGGGCTTCGCGGCGGCGGCGCTCGACAACGGCGCCGACAGCCTGGCGATCAAGGACATGGCGGGGCTGCTGCACCCGGCGGACTGCTTCGCGCTGGTGGACGCGCTGCGGGCTCGGTTCGGCGGCGTTGAGATCAGCCTGCACAGCCACGGGACCAACGGCCTCGCCACGGCGGCGTACGTCGCGGGGATCCTTGCGGGCGTCGACCACGTTGACACCGCGTACGGGCCCATGGCGAACAGCACGAGCCAGCCCTCGGCCGAGCTCGTCCGCTGGCTCGCGGAGGCGGCGGGGCGGCCCGTGAAGGGGATCGATTTCTCAAACGCGGCGGAGATCGACGCACGGCTTCGGCAGACCCGCCGCGAGCTGGCGGCGTTTGACAAGGACCCGGACCACTTCGGCGAGCCGTGGCCCGCGGAGCCAGACACAGAGACGCGGCGGAAGATGGACCGGGCCGTGGCGCTGATCGCGAGCCGCGAGCGCGGGAAGATCGACGAGGCGATCGGGATCATCGAGGATGGCATCCTGGTGCCGCGGGGGTTTTCACCGGTGGACCGGACGCAGCTCGACGCGCAGGTGCCGGGCGGCATGCTCAGCAACCTGCACACGCAGATGAAGGAGCAGGGCAAGCTGGACCTGATGCCCAGCGTGCTGGACGAGGTTCCGCGTGTGCGGGCCGAGGCGGGCTACCCGCCGCTGGTGACGCCGACGAGCCAGATCGTGGGCACGCAGGCGGCGATGAACGTGATGACGGGGGCGCGGTACAGCATCATCACGAATGAGTTCAAGGCGTTGGTGCTGGGCCGCTACGGCCGGCTGCCCGGCACGCCCGACGCCGGCGTGGTTGCGAAGTGCAGCCCGGACGGCGTGCGCTCCGACCGTCCGCCGCGCGACGACGCGGCGGGCCCCGACCTGGCGAAGATGCAGGCGGAGGTTGGGCCGCTGCTGCGCGGGACGCGGGACCAGTTGCTCTACACGCTGTTCCCGGGGCCGGCGAAGAAGTTCTTTGAGAAGCGGGCCGGCGGTCAATAGTTCGGCGTCGGTGCCCGGAAGTCGCTGAACTTCACGCTCTTGAAGTACGCGATCGTGCGCTCGAGGCCCTGGCGCAGGGGGATCTTGGGCTCCCAGCCGAGCTTCGCCTTGGCGAGCGTGATGTCGGGGCGGCGTTGCTTGGGGTCGTCCTGCGGGGCGGGGCGGTAGACGAGCTTGCTCTTGGCGCCGGTCAACTCGATCACCAGCTCGGCGAGCTCCTTGATGGTGAACTCGCCGGGGTTGCCGGTGTTGACGGGGCCGACGAAGTCGTCGGGGCCGTTCATGTGGGCGAGGAAGGCGTCGATCAGGTCGTCGACGTAGCAGAAGCTGCGGGTCTGCTGGCCGTCGCCGAAGATGGTGATGTCCTCGCCCGTGAGGGCCTGGCGGATGAAGTTGCTGACGACGCGGCCGTCGTAGGGGTGCATGCGCGGG
>CAZCBN010000069.1:0-16037 GCA_964496975.1 uncultured Phycisphaeraceae bacterium | reverse complement strand
GCAAGGCCCCCGCGGCGGTCGCCGCCCCCGCCCCCGCCCCCGCCCCCGCCCCCACACCCGCGCCCGCCCGGGCCCCCGGCCCACCCTCCGTCCACGGCGCCAGCACCCGCCGCCCCGTCGCCCCCAGCAGCGACACCCCGTCGCGCATCGGCCCGGGGCTCAGCGTCGCCACCACCAGCGTGTCGCAAGGCCCCGGCACGCCCCGCGTCGGCTCCACCCCCGCCTCGCGCAGCGCCTGCGCCACGGCCCAGTCGTGCTTGCCCCGCAGCACCAGCGCCGCCGACGAGATCCCCCGCCGCGCCGCCTCGGCCCGCACCGCCCCCCGCGCCGCCGAAAGCCCCGTAAACCGGTCCCACAGCCCCCGCGGCATGGGCGTCCGCCGCTGCGCCGCGAGCGTGCGCTCCAGCTCCGCGAGCCCCGCGGCGTACCCCTCGGTCGCGTTCTCCTTCCGCGCGATCGCCGCGTAGCGGTCCCGCACCTCCGCGAGCCGAGCGTCCACCTCGTCGTCGGGCGCGTACCGCGCCGCGACCCAGCCGTTGTTCCGCACCAGCCGGCCCAGGATCACGTTCATGTCGCGCGCCGCCGACACCTTGCGGTGCAGCACGCAGAACCCCGGCTCAAACGCCACGCGCATCCCCGCCAGCAGCAGCCGCGCCGCGAGGTCGTACTCCTCCGCGTAGTACCCAAACGCCGCGTCGTACCCGCCCAGCCCGACGAACACCCCGCGCCGCAGCGCCACCCCGCACCCCACCGGCACCTCGGGCAAGCCCCCCGACTCGCGCCGCGGCACGCCGTCCCCCGCGCTCGGCAAAAAGATGTCCGCCATCACCGCGGCCACGTCCGCCGGCTGCCGCTCCAGCACCGCGTGCGGGGCCGCGCCGATCGGGGCCGAGTCATCGTCCAGCATCACCACCCACTCGGCGTCGCTCGCCGCCGCGGCGGTGTTGCGGGCCGCGGCCCCGGCGTTCTCACCAAGCCGGATCACCCGCACGCCGATGCCGTTCGCGAGCCGGGCCGGCGCCCGCACCGGCGAGACCGACGCGTTGTCCGCGATCACCACATGGTCGCCCGCCCGCGCCCCCGGCAGCGACCCCAGCGCCGCCAGCGTGCGCGCCAGCTCCGCGGGCCGGTCGCGGGTCGGGATGACGTAGCCGATGTGCACGACCCCGCCGTCCTTTCTGCCCGCGGCCCCGCGCGCCGAGGCACGCGGGGCGTGCGCCATAAAAAGCCCTCAGCCCGCCTCCCGCGCCGCGGCGTTCAGCTTCCGCACCACCGGCATCGCCTCCAGCACCCCGGGCCCCGTCATCGCGACGTGCGACTGCTCAAGCCGCAGCGCCTCGCGCCGCAGGCTCGACGCGTTCACCGGCACGTTGCCGAGCCACCGCGCCTCCAGGCTCGCCGCCACCGCGCCCAGGTACGCCGCGCTCAGCAGGCTGCCGCCCGAGGCGAGCGTCAACGCCGCCGTCGTCAGCAGCGCATCCCCGCACCCGAGCGCGTCCACCGCGTGCGGCACCAGCGCCGGCACGTGCTCGCCCCGCAGCCGCGTGGGGAACGACCCGCCCCAGCCCCCGCCCGCCCCGCCCTTCCCGGCGGGCGCTGCCGGCTCCGCCTTGACCCGGCCGAAGGCGATCAGCCCGTCCGGGCCCATCGTCACGATGGCGCTGCGCCCGTGCGTCTCGTTGAGCAGGCCCCACGTCACCGCGGGCAGGCCGTCGCTGTAGTTCCGCATCGCGTCGCGCAGCTCGCTCTCGCTCGGCGTCAGCAGGTCCATGCCCCGCATGTCGCGGAGCCCGCTCCGCCGCCCCGACACGTCGCCCGCGAGGATCCCCGCCCGCGGCCGCAGCTCCGTGCAGAGCCTGCGCAGCAAGGGCGGCGTCAGCAGCCCGAGCCCGAAGTCGACGACGATCGCCGCGTCGCACCCGCCGTTCACGCTGCCGTGGCTCGCGGCCTCGCCCGCCAGCTCCAGGAGCCGCTCGCGCGCCCCCGCGTCAAACGCCGGCTCGTCGACCAGATCCACCTTCATCACCTTGCTGTCGCCCACCAGGAAGCGCTGCTTCTCGGCGATCGCCGTGGGCGAGGGGATCGACAGCACGTTCACGCCCTCGGCGAGCAGCCTCGCCCGCAGCGCCG
The DNA here is from genome assembly GCA_964496975.1 of uncultured Phycisphaeraceae bacterium. Taxonomy (GTDB): domain Bacteria; phylum Planctomycetota; class Phycisphaerae; order Phycisphaerales; family UBA1924; genus CAZCBN01. Next base: position 13,907 of record CAZCBN010000069.1, on the reverse strand, counting down.
CGCCGTGCGCATCGTCGGGCAGCGCCGTCACCAGCGTGGCGTCGGCGCCCATCGCCGCCGCGTGCCGCGCCAGGATCGCCGCACCGCCGTCAAAGCAGCGGTACTCCACGGGCCGCAGCGTCATCACCGGGCTCTCGCCCGCCACGTCGGGCCGGTCGCAGAACACGTACGTGTCGCGGATCACCTCGCCCACCACCACCACCCGCCGCCCTCGAAACTGCCCGATCGTCTCGCAGAGCCGCTCGCCCGAAAGCTCCGGCTCCCGCGAGAGCTGCACGAGCCGCCGGTGGAACGGGTCGAGCCCGCCGTCCCGCGCCGCGGTGTTCGTCAGGCTCTCGATCAGCGCCGTGCTGCTGAAGACCACATCCCCCGAGCTGAAGACCACCCGGCCCCCGTGCCGCTCCACCGCCGCCCGCTCCGCCTTGAAGCGCGGGTCGTCGTTGAACTCGTACTCGCGGCCCTTCATGTACACGTCGGGCCGCACCGCGTCCAGCAACGACTCCGCCGTCGGGCTGGGCTCCACGTACACCCAGCTCACGCAGTCCAGCTCCGCGAGGTTCTCCGCCCGCAGCTCCTGCGGGATCAGCGGCCGGCCCGTCCCCTTCGCCACCACCGCGTCCCCGCTCACCGTCACCAGCAGGATGTCCCCCTGGCTCCTCGCAAACTTCAGGTGGCGGATGTGCCCCGGGTGCACGATGTCAAAGCAGCCGTGGCACTGCACCACCCGCAGCCCCGCCGCCCGGGCCGCCGCGCGCCGCGCCACCAGCTCCTCCAACGTGCCCACGATCTTCTGCACGCTCGCGCTCACTCGCACCCGCCCCCGGGGCCGGCTCGCCCCACACGCACACCCGCCCACTCCGCGGCGACACCCCGCGGCCACGCCGCTTATCGGCTCACCCGGCCCGTCCGGCTGCAACCGACCGACGCGCAATCCGTGCGCCCCCCGCCCACAACAGGCGACCGCGCCGCGAGATCCGCCCCCAGACTTTCAGCGCCGCCCCCCGCGCGCGCCGATACCCCGAGACCACGCAAGGCCCCGGCACCCCAACGGACTGGGGCGCCCAAGGGCCTTGCCCTTCCTCACGGGGTCGCGGCGATGCACGAGGCAGACCGACGGATCCACCACCGCGCCCCGGCCGACCTGGCCTGCAAACTCCTCCGCCCCGCCATCGGCCGGTACCTCGCCGCGCGCACGGCCGACGTCTCCGCCGGCGGGGCCCTGCTCGAGGTCCTCACCAGCCGCCCCGTCACCGCGGGCGAAGACATCGAGATCGGCGTCTGCTGGGCCCCCGCGGGCGTGCTGACCAGCCGCGACCTCGCGGCCGCCACGGTTGTGCGCGCCGGGCCGGTGCTCCGCGGCTCGCAGCTCGTCGCCGTGCGCTTCGCCCAGGTGCAGGCCCAGGCCCAGGCCCTCGTGGAGTCCACGAGCGAGGCCGCCGCCACCGCCGCCCGGCCCGCCGCCGCCGCGGCCGCCGTCACCCCGGCCCGCGCCGCGTGACCGCCGGCCCCAGCCTGCGCACCGACCTGGTCTTCGTGCTCATCGCCCGCCGCCGCGGGGCCGACGCCGCGCCGGAGTTTTTGCAGCTCCGCCGCGTGGACGGCCGCATGCAGGGAACCTTTCAGCCCGTGATGGGGGGCGTGCACCGAGGCGAGCGGGCCGAGGACGCGGCGTGGCGTGAACTCGGCGAAGAGACCGGCCTGTCACGGGCCGCCGCGCTCGCCGCGTGGCACCTGGACCGCCCCTGCGTCTTCTTCTGGCCCGACGCCGACGCGGTGTGGATCTGCCCCGGCTTCCTGGTCGAGGCCCCGCCCGACTGGGAACCCACGCTGAACGAAGAGCACGACACCCACCGCTGGTGCCCCGCCGCCGAGGTGAACACCCTCTTCTTCTGGCAAGGCCACAAAGACGCGGCCCACGAGGCGCTGCGGGTCATGAGCCCGGGTTCAGCGCACGGGGCCGTGCAACGCCGCCCGTGACGACCCCCGACTGCCGCCGACCGCCCCGTCCCGCCGCACCCCGACCCGGCCGCCCCGGCCTCCGTCTCCGCCCCCCCGGATCGCCGATGGCCGATGGCCGATCCCCAAGACCTACTTCTTCTTGTAATACTCCAGATTGATCTGCACGTACTTCGACCACTCTTTCGGCAGGTCTTCGTCCTGATAGATCGCCTGCACCGGGCACTCGTCCACGCACAGGCCGCAGTCGATGCACGTGTCCGGGTCGATGTAGAGCTGGTCGGCCGTCGCAAAGGCCGGCTCGTCCTTGGTCGGGTGGATGCAGTCCACCGGGCACGCGTCCACGCAGCTCGTGTCCTTGGTCGCGATGCACGGCTCGGCGATGATGTGCGGCATTGGGCACAGACTCCGTCGTCGGCGGCCCCCGTCCCCACACGGCGGCCCTGGGGCTTCCCGGCTCCACGCTACGCGCGCGCAGCCGCGGCGTCCGGCGCCGGCTCCGCCCCGTCCGCCCGCATGAACAGCGGGTCCCCCTTCGCGATCGCCTGCCCCGGCTTCAGCCCGAACGGCCCCCCGAACCGAGCCAGCTCCGCCAGCGGCGCCGCAAAGCCCGACTCGGCGTCAGCCGAGTTCCGCAGGTGAGTGCAGTTCCACCGACGCCACAGTTCCGCCATCTTGAAGGGCATCGCCGGCGCCAGCAGCAACGACGCCACGCGCAGCGCCTCGGCGCTCTGGTACAGCATCACGCCGAGCGCCTCGGCGTTCCCGAGCCTCGCGTACACCGCGGGCCCGTCCAGCGCCTTCGCGAGCTTGAAGGGCGCGGTGTCCGCGATGAACTGGTCCGTCTGCGCCGCGAGATCAATCCCGAGCCGCAGCGCCCGGTCCACGCCCATCCGCCCCACCTCGCGCGTCGCCTCGCCCACGCTCGCCGCGCACAACGCGGGCCACTCCGGCCCCACCGGCGTGCCGTCCACGCGCACAAGCCGCGTCATCGCGCGCTCGCGCACGTCGGGCACCACACCGCCGAAGTACTTCTCGATCATGTTCCCCACGCGGCTCGTCGCGTTGCCGATGCCGTTCGCCAGGTCGGCGTTGTACACCTCGACGAAGCGCTTGTACGCAAAGTCCGCGTCCGCCTCACCCAAGGGCCCCTGCGTCAGCAGGTACCACCGCACCGCGTCCAGGCTGTAGCGGTCGGCGTACGCGCGCAGCTGGTCGATCTCGATGAAGTTCCCCAGGCTCTTGGACATCTTCCGGCCTTCGGCCACGAAGTACGAGTGCGCGTACACCATCGCCGGCGGCGTCTCCCCCAGCGCGTGCAGCATCGCCGGCCAGATGACGGCGTGGAACCACAAAATGTCCTTCGCCATCACGTGCACAACATCCGATCGCTCCGGGGTGGGGCGGCTCTCCGAGCCGCCTCCGTCCTGGGTAGATCGGCTCTCCGCGCCGCCGGCGGGGCGGCTCCAGTACTTCCGCCGCGCCCCCTCCGCCGCGACCGTCGACGGCTCCTGCCCGTTGTCCACCACCGTCAGGTAGTTGCAGAGCGCCTCGATCCACACATAGATGCGGTGGCCCGGGTCGTTGGGCATCGGGATGCCCCAGTCGACATCCCCCTCCTTGAAGCGCCGCGACACCGGCACGCGGTTCAGGCCCTGGCGGATGCGCCCCAGCACCTCGTTCTTCCGCGCCTCGGGCAGCACACGCACCACGTCGCGCTCGATCGCGTCCTTCAGCCACGCCTCGTACTTGGGCAGGTCGAAGAAGTAGTTCTGCTCCACCCGCTTCTCCAGCGGGCGGCCCGTGACGGGGCTTTTGAAGTCGTGCTCCTTGGCCGCGCTCTCGGTGACGTACTCCTCCTGGCTCGGGTCGTACCAGCCCTCGTAGTCGCCCAGCGAGATGTCGCCCGAGTCCACCAGCCGCTGGATGTAGGCCTGGGCACGGCGCTTGTGGCGGTCCTGCGTGGTGCGCACAAAGTCGTCGTTGCTGAAGCCCATGAAGGCGAAGGCCTCGCGGAAGCGCTGCGCGTTCCGGTCGGCCCACTCCAGGGGCGTCACGCCGTGCTCGGCGGCGCTCTTGCTCACCTTGTCGGCGTGCTCGTCGGTGCCGGTCAGGAAGAAGACGTCGCGGCCGATGAGGCGCAGGGCCCGGGCGGCGGCGTCGGCGACGCACGTCGTGTAGCAGTGCCCGATGTGGGGGCGGTCGTTGACGTAGTAAATCGGGGTGGTGATGTAGGCCGGCGCGGCCGCCTCGCCGCCGCTGCTGTAGAACGATGGGTTCATCGCGGGCATGGTATTCGCGGCGGGCCGGGGCGGAGTTTTCGGCTAGGCTTGTCTGCAAGGTGACGGTTGGCAAGACCGCCCGGTCCGGAGTGCTCTGTGGAACGCTCGGAGTTCGAACAACAGGCCCTCTCGCACCTGGACGCCGTGTACCGCATGGCGTTCCACATGTGCCGCAACCCCGACGAGGCGGAGGAGCTGGTGCAGGAGGTCTACCTCCGCGCCATGCGCCCCGGCACGATCGACCGGTTCGAGGACAACTCCGCCGAGGGGGGCGGGGGCATGCGGGCGTGGCTCTTTGCCATCTGCCACAACGTCTTTTACAGCCGCGTGAAGCGCAAGGGCCGCCAGCCCACCGCCGTCGAAGACTTCTTTGATGAGGCCGCCGACACCAGCCCGCCGGGCGAACCGCCGCCGCAGTGGGACGGCCAACCCCTGGACTGGCAACACGTGGACGGCCGGCTGAAAAAGGCGATCGACGACCTGAAGACGGAGTACCGCGAGGTCCTCCTGATGTGGGGTGTTGAGGGCCTGAAGTACCGCGAGATCGCGGCGATTCTGGACGTGCCCATCGGGACCGTCATGAGCCGCCTGCACCGCGCGCGAAAGCTGCTGACCGACGCGTTGCTCGCCGATGAGACCGCGTCTCAAGAACTCGGCTTGCGCGCGCTCGCACGTCGATCGGAGGCCGCCCCGTCGACCGCGCGGGGCCACGCCAACGGCGGGGCGGCCGGTCCCGCGGGCCTTGCCGGATCGACCGGGCAGACGGGCCAGACGGGCTGAGCCGGCGACGCGGGCCGCGCGAACGACACGAGCCGCATGGAGCCCCGGGAAAGGGCTGGGCCGAATCCGCAACCCGGCGCTCTAGAGGGCTCTCGCGCGGCGTGGCCCGGCGGGCGGGGCGGGGCGTCATTTGCACCGGCGCGATCCGCTTTGCCCGTGCACGCCGCGGGACGCTCACCAACCGCAAAGGTTTCCGTTGGAAGCCCCAAGATTCGGAATGATCGCCGCCCGAGCGTGGTTTTGCCCCGCGAGGACGAAAGCCAACCCGCCGGACCATGCACGGCGGGCCGTCCGGTGACCCCTCCCGGGGTGCTCGGCACGGAGCGTGGCCCGAAGGGACACGGCTCGTAAGAGCCTGTCCCGCAAGGGCGCGACCCGTGCAACGTTGACCCGGGAGGCGGGATCCGGGAGGATGCGGCGACCGGTCCAGTTCCGGGGGGGACCGGCTGAGGCCGACCAAGGCCCTCCCCGCCCCGCTCGGCCCGGTTCTGCCCGGCTCGGCTCTCCCGAGCGCCGTTCGGGGCAGTGCCACCGGCGGCGCAGCAACCCCGCGCCGCATCGATAAGCCCACATGGGCCGATCGGCGTGCGGTAGGCGCGGGGTGTATCGCTTCCTCGCTGTCGTGACGCTTGTGTGCGCGTTTGTCTCCCTTTGCCCGTTGCCGCCCAGTAGGAAGTCCCATGGTGCCCGGTCAGACCTCGCCCAACTCCAATACGCCGAACGCCGACCGCAGGGGACACATGGAGCCGCTGTCCGACGGCACGCCGACGCCCGGCACCCACGCTCAGGCTCCGGCCCAGGCCCAAGCTCAGGCCCAGGCCGCGGGGCCGGGCGGCTTTCCCGAGCACTGGGCCCACTGCCCGGCGTGGCTGATGCGCTGCGAGGCCGACGGCGAGCTCTCGCCCAGCCTGCGCGATCGGCTGGAGACGGTCCGAGAAAAATTTCCCGACATGCAGTCGCGCGTCGGCTACGAGCGGGCCCTGCGTGGGGCCTGCGGCCGGGTGATGGGCGAGGCCGATGTTCGCGTGCCGGCGTCGCTTCGGGGCCGGGTGGCCGACCTGGTGCGGTCCGCCGGTTCCGCGGATGTCTCCGCCGTCGCGGCGCCCGTTGCCGCCGACGACGCCCTGGCCGACCGGTTGGCGGCCCGGGCCGCTGAGACGCGGGGCCGTGGGTTCTGGCAGTCGCAGGCCGGGCGGGCGCTTGGGGCCCTCGCGGCGGTGCTGGTGCTGGGCCTGGGCGGGGTGTACGTCGCGCAGATCGCGGGGGGCCTGGGCGGCCTGGGCGGGCCCGCCGTGGCGGCGTCTGAGCGCGAGCACCGCGTGGAGCTGGCGCAGTTTGTCGCCCGCGAGCACGCGGCCGTGGCGACCGACGCGGCCTTCGCCGACCGCAAGGCGGTGGCGCGGGACCTGGCCTCGGCGGCCTCGCTGTGCAGCGCGCTGGCCGGGGCGGAGCCGAGCCTGCCGACCGAGGCGGCCTCGTGCCCCTTGGGCAAGATCGTGTTTGTCGGCGCGGGGCAGTGCCACGTGCCGGGCAAGGGCGGCTCGTCGCACATGCAGTACCGCCTCGTCGGCCCCGCGGGCGAGACGGCGCCGATCAGCCTCTTCGTGAAGGAAAACGACGGCCTGCTCTCGCTGACGCCCGGCCGCACGTACACGCTGCCCACGCCTCCCGCGGCGGCGGAGTGGGCCGAGGTGCAGGCCCTGTTCGTCTGGTCGGACGAGAACCTCGTGTACGTGCTCGTCGTTCCGCGGGCGCTGCCCGCGGGCGAGGGCGGCGGCAGCATCGGGGTGAACGCCGACGCCGTGCTCCGCGCGTTCGGCCGCGAGGGCGAGCTGGACAGCCTCTGAACCCCCGGTCGGCGGACGGCGTGAACGCGTTCCGACGTTCGGCGACGCCCTCATCGCGACGACGTCGCGTTGCGGTGGCCGCGGGCTGGGGATGAGACGAACGCGGGTTTGATTGATGTTTGTTCGGTTCTTCGCGAACAGGCACGCGTGAATCTGCGTAAACTCCCCTGCAGAAGGAGGCTTGCCATGCCCCGCGCGGCCCGCGATCCATTCCCGGCGGTCCTTGCCACCGCGGTGCGCTCGGCGCTGGCCCTTCCGGCGGCGACGCCGGCGGCCCGTGGGTCGGCGCGCCTGTGGGCCGCGGCGGCGGGGCTTGCGCTGGGTGTGGCGTGGTTCGGGCCGCGGGCCTTTGCGCAGAACGCGCTGGGCGACGGCCGCGCGCTGGACAACAGCCTGAGCGCGCAGGGGCGGTACAACCAAGCCCGGCCCGACTTCGCGCAGGAGCTGCGCTTCCGCAACGCGATTGTGACGGGGAACGCGCCCAACGGGCTGTCGTTCCGGGGCGATGTGGGGTACACGGCGCCGGGCGATTTTCGAGCGTCGCTTGGGTCGAACGATCTCTTCGCGTTCCGCCGCGACAGCCTGGTGAGCGGGCTGGCCGGGGCGGGCATCCGCGGGACGGACGCGCTGCAATACCAGGCGGCGCTGACGACGGGCAGCCGCCCGCCGCAGGGGCTGATCGGCGGGTTTTATGTGCCGCAGTCGGGCGCGGGCGCGAGCGGCTTCAGCGTGACGAGCGGGCCGACGGGGGCGCTGACGGGCCTGCAGCAGCGGTCCGCGACCGACCCGGAGGCCGACCGGCGGGGCAGCCTGCTGTGGTCGCTGCGGTCGCCCTCGGCGTATGTCGCCAACCGCGACCTGAACCCGACGCTGATCGGCACCGCGAGCGGCGGCCGGGGCGGGGCGGGCGTGACGGCGTCGGCGCTGCGCGGGGTGCGGCTCGCGCCGCTGGCCGACCTGGCGTCGCAGCCCGCGGCCCAGGACGAAGACCCCAACGCCACCTTCAACACCGACCCCGCGCTGAACCCGGCGGCAGGCGCAGGGGCTTCTGGGGCTGGTCTGACTGGCGCGGGCGGGCCGCTGTCGGCGGGACGGGTGGACCCGGGGCGGGCCGCGGGCGCCGGCGCGGCCGCGGGCGGGGGGGGCGGCACCGAGCCGCTGCGCGTCGGCGGCGGGGGTGAGTTTGGCAGCACGCGGCAGGAGACGGGGCGTGCGCCCACGGCCATCGACCCGGGCCGGCTCAGCAACGCCGCGGCGAGCACCAACCTGCCGGCCGCGGGGCCGCGGTCGGCGTACGAGCAACTGCGCGAGCGGCAGCGGGCGGCCCTGGCCGTCGCGGGCGTGACGGCGACGGGCACGACCACAACCGGCGCGGCGAACCCCGGGACGGCAACCGACCCGGCTGCTGCAGCGGGCGCTGGGCCGGGCGCTGGGCCGGCCGTGGCGCCCGTGTCCGCCAACGAGGCGTGGCGGCAGCGCGTCGCGGCGCTGCGCGAGCAACTGGCGGGCGAGCAACGAGCGGACGAGGCCGCGGCTCCGGCTTCGGCTGAAGCAGGCGCTGGCGCAGAGGCCGGCGCGGGTGAGGCGCCGGGCGGTGCCGAGGGCTCGGCCGAGGGCGGCGACGCGTCGCGCGGGGCGGGCGGCACGGGCGGGCTGAAATTTGACGCGCGCACGCTGCGGGTGCTGCGCGAGTCGGGCGAGCCGCTGACGGAGTTCGTGCCGGGGCTGGTGGCGGGAGACCCGGCCGGCCGCGACGTGTACCACGAACACATGCGCACGGGCCAGCGGCTGCTGGCCGACGGGCGGTACTTTGACGCCGAGGAGCGCTTCACGACGGCGCTGGCGGCGCGTCCGGCGGATGTGGCGGCGCAGATGGGGCGGGTGCACGCGCAGCTCGGCGGGGGCATGTTCCTGTCGGCGGCGATCAACCTTCGGCAACTGCTGCTGGACCACCCCGAGGTGGCCGCGGCCCGGTACGGCCCGGGGCTGCTGCCCTCGGCGGAGCGGGTGGAGTCGCTGCTGGAGCAGCTCCGCGGCGTGACGCCGGGGGCGGGCGGGGCGACGGGCGGCGGGGCCGGCGGGGCAGCCGAGGCCTCGCCCCGCGTGCGGCGCGAGGCGGGGCTGCTGCTGGCGTATCTGTCGCGGCAGGTGAACCGGCGCGACCTGGTGGACGCGGGGCTTTCGTCGTTCGCGGCGGCCGCGGCGGGCGACCCCGCGGCGGCGGACGGCGGCCCCTCCAGCGACGCGCGGCTCGCGGCGCTGCTGCGGGAACTCTGGCTGAACGAGGCGGCGCCGACGGATCCGGCGGGCGGGCCGCAGGACGGGCGACAGGAGCAGCAGACGGCGCCGGTCGGGGAGGGTGGATGACCACGCTCGCCGGGCCCGATGCCCCGCAGCCGCGCGCCGGATCGACGTCCCCGATGCCCATGCCCACCGCGGCGGACGCGGCGACGGCGGCCGCGGCGACGCGCGCGGGCGACGGGGGCCCTGTGGGGGCTTCGGTGGGCGGCCCGGTGGGCGGCTTGGGCGGCGGCGTGGCGCGGTCGCTCGCGGCGCCGAGCGTGAAGGCGCCGGGGCGGGGGACGTCCATCCGGGAGTTTTTGACCGACGGGTCGCTCGCGAACCTGTGCGTGGAGCTGAGCGCGCTGTCGGGGCTGGTGGTGGAGCTGCGGGACGAGGCGGGGCTGCGGATCGTGCCGGCGCCGGGGGCGACGCCGCCGTGGCGGGTGGAGGCGGACGCGCCGCCGGTGGCGGTTGGGGCGACGCGGGTGCCGATCCGGGTGGAGGGGCGGTCGATCGGCGAGCTGGTGGTGGGGCCGCCGGGCGCGGCCGACGCGCCGGGGGCGGTCGGTGAGGCGGCGCGGGCGCGGGTGACGCGGTCGCTGGAGCTGGTCGCCTCCACCAGCGGGGAGCTGTGCACGGACGTGCTGGACCTTCGGCACCGGGTGCAGGAGCTCGCGGTGCTGTTCCGCCTGAGCAGCCTGCTCGCGAACCAGCAGGCGGGCGTTGAGGTGATGCTGCAGGCGGCGCTGGATTCGGCGCTGGAGGTCTTTGGACTGGACGCGGGGTCGGTGGTGCTGTTCCCCGAGGGGCCGGGCGAGGCGGCGCCGGCGACGCCCGCGGCGGTGGACGACGAGCGCGAGGTGCAGACGATCGCGAGCAGCCACCTGTCGCCGGGCTGGCTCAGCGACCCGCTGCCCCTGAGCAAGCTTCGGCGGTTTGACCGGCTCGTGCTGGCGGGCGAGACGCTCGCGGTGGAAGACCTGTGGAGCGACCCGCGGGTGCTGCGGCCCGAGCGGTGCCGGCAGGAGAACATCCGCGGGTTTGTGAGCACGGCGATGGTGTTCCGCGGGCGGCCCATCGGCGTCTTCCGGCTCTACAGCCGCACGCCGCGGCGCTTCAGCGTCCCCGAGCTGCGGCTGCTGCGGACGATCGGCGAGCAGGCGGCGACGGCGGTGCAGCAGGCGCGGCTGCTGGCGGTGGAGCGCGAGGAGCGGCGGATGGAACGCCAGCTCCGGCTTGCGCGCGACGTGCAGACGCGGATGCTGCCGGCGGTGCTGCCGCGGCTGCCGGGGCTGGACGTGGCGGCGCGGAGCGACCCGAGCTACGAGCTGGGGGGCGACTTCTACGACGCCTTCCTGCTGGGCGAGGGGGCGTCGGCGAGCCTGGGCCTGGTGGTGGGCGATGTGGTGGGCAAGGGCGTGGCGGCGGCGCTGCTGATGTCAGCGGTGCGGGCGAGCCTGCGCGCGTACGCCCAGAACGTGTACGACCTAGACCGGGTGATCGCGAACGTGAACGTCGCGATGTGCCGCGACACGCTGGAGAGCGAGTTCGCGACGCTGTGGTACGGCGTGGTGGAGCCGGGGAGCGGGCGGCTGACGTACTGCTCGGCGGGGCACGAGCCGCCCTTCCTGGTCCGCGTGCGCGGGGGCAAGCGGCCGACGCGCGACGACGTGATGCCGCTGGGCGTGGGGGGGCTCGTGCTGGGCGTGGACCCGGCGCAGGAGTACCCGCGGTACGTGCACCAGTTGGAGTCGGGCGACGTGCTGGTGGCCTTCACCGACGGCGTGACGGACGCGCGGAACTTTCAGGGCGAGAAGTGGGGCTGGAGCCGGTTTGTCGAGAGCGTGCTGTCGTGCCTGAGCGAGAAGCCCGGGGCGAGCGCGGCCGACGTGCTGGACCACGTCGTGTGGGCGTCGCGCCGGTTCGTCGGGCTGCGACGCCGGGTGGACGATGAGACGCTGGTGGTGCTGCGGCGGACGTGAGGGGCCGCGCCGAGAGGGCCGGGCTCGGGCGGCGCGGGACTCAGGCGGCCCGGGGGCCTTCGTCGTCGGTCGGGGCCCAGGCGGCGAAGGCGAACGGGGCGAGGCTCTCGTTCAGCTCGATGGCCTCGTCGAGCTGCCGCTGGGCGAGATCGAGCACGCGGTCGACGTCGCGGGCGATGTCGGTTTGGGTGAAGTCGGGCCGGCTGAACTCGGGTCGGTTGAACTCGGGTCGGCTGAACCCGGGTCGGCTGAAGTCGCCGCGGGCGAAGCCGCGGGGGCCCGCGGTGTCGGCCCGGCCGAAGCGGGCGGCGGGGGCGCTGCGGCCCGGGAAGGGGATCGCGGCGTCACGGTCGCGGATGGGTTCGATACCGACGAGGCGGAGCGCGGGCATGGGTCGATCCTCCTTGACGTGCCGCGTTGCGGTGCCGGGCCTTTGAGGCTCGGCGGGCCGGGGCGGCTGGTGCTGCGGCGATGGATCAATCACTTACGATCGATCCACCGAGCAGCCGGGCTGAACGACAGGCCCGATCCTGGGGAGTCCAGCGCATCCGTTGCGCGGGCTGGGAACTTCGGGAAAGTCCGGAATCGGGCGTTCTCGACGTTCACGGTCCTCAGGCAAGCGCCTATCGGCGCGCGCACGGACGCGCGATGAGGATGCTTTCGCGCGAGCACGCGGGGAACGTGGGGGACGGGCGGTGAAGGCGGGGGCCGCGAGTTATCGGGCCGCCTGCTCCGGGGGAAGGGGTGGGGACGGCTGGGCTGCGGGAGTGGCCGGAGCCGAGGCGGCGGGGCGGCGGCCGATCTTGGGCTCGGTGCCGCGGGCGAGGCGCTGCAGGTTGCCGCGGTGCTTCACAATCACCAGGACGGCGAGCGCGGCGGCGACGGCGACGAACGGCGCCGGGTTGGTGGCGAAGCGGACGGGGGCGTCGCCCGGGAACTCGGGGCGCTTGGTGAGGGCGCGGGCGGTCAGCTCAAAGAAGTACCACGTCCAGACCGGCAGGCTGGCGGCGGCGAGGACGCTGGCGAGGCCGACGTAGCGCCAGCCGGCGAGGGTGGCGAGGAAGACGACCAGGGCCCCCAAGCCGGGGATGCCCAGGGCGGGAAAGACGCCGAGCAGGGCCCCCAATCCGGTGGCGACGCCCTTGCCGCCTTTGAAGCCGATCCACGGGCTGAACATGTGGCCCAGCACGGGGGTCGCCATGACGGCGAGCCAGAGGAGCGCGTCGGGCGCCGCGAGGTTGAAGCTTTTGAGGCCCGTCCAGCCGCGGGCGAGGCCAAAGGCGAGGGTGGGGGCGAGGCCCTTGGCGGCGTCGAGCACGAAGCAGAGGAGGAACCAGCGGAAGCCGAGCGCACGGCCCAGGTTGGTGGCGCCGGGGTTTTTGCTGCCGACGGTGCGGATGTCGACGCCGCGGGCGAGGCCCAGCAGCAGGGCGAAGGGGATGCTGCCGAGCAGGAAGCCGGCGAGGAGAAAGGCCCAAAACGGTGCGTTGTGAAGGGGCATGCGGCGCGGGGGTGGGGGCGAGCGGAGGGCGGGTCGGGCTAGCGGGCGAGTCGGGCCTGAAGAACGCGGAGCAGCTCGGCGGCGACGGTGTCCTCGTCGGGCCGGGCGTCGATGACAGCGTAGCGGTCGGGGTCGCGGCGGGCCTGGTCGAGGTAGCCGTGGCGGACGCGGGCGTGGAAGGCGCTGCCCTTGGCCTCCATGCGATCAAGGAGGGGGCTGAGGCGGCGGGCGGCGGTGGCCTCGTCCACGTCGAAGATGACGGTGAGGTCGGGCCAGACGCCGTCGCAGGCGAGGTCGGCGACGGCGCGGATGTGCCGCTCGTCGATGCCGCCGGCGGTGCCCTGGTAGGCGAGGGTGGAGCTGACGTAGCGGTCGGCGAGGACGCAGCGCCCCGCGGCGAGGGCGGGGCGGATCTCACGCGAGACGAGCTGGGCGCGGCTCGCCATGAAGAGCAGCGTCTCGCAGGCGGGGGAGACGGGCTCGCGGCGCGGGCGGAGGAGCAGCTCGCGGATCTCCTGGCCCACCTCGGTGTTGCCGGGCTCGCGGACGCTCAGGATGTCGACGCCCGCGCGGTCGGCGGCGGCGACGAAACGGGCGAGCTGCGTGGACTTGCCCGAGCCGTCGGGGCCGTCAAAGACGACGAAGCGGCCCGGCAGGGCGGAGACGAGCGCGGCGGGGATCGGCACGGGGCAAGTTTACCGGGGCGGGGCGGGCGACTCGGTGCGCAGGGCCCGGAGCCGGGCGGCCCAGGGCTCGCCGCCGAGCGCGGGGTCCACGGCGGCGAGGCGGGCGAGGTGGCCCCGGAGCAGGCCGGCCTGCGCCTCGCCCCCGTGCTGCGCGAGCAGCTCGAGCAGCAGGGTGTGGGCGGGCCAATAGATCTGCGGCGCGGCGGCGGCGTCTTCGGGCCGGAGGTGGGAGGTGAGCTCCTTCAGCGTGGCGAAGGCCGCGGCGTCGGCGTCGCCCAGGGCCAGCAGGGCCCGGGCCCGCAGCAGGGCGAGGCGGTCGCGGCCGCCCTCGATGTCGGCGGCGCGCCAGCCGAGGGTCTCGGCGATGTGCAGGGCGTGCCGCGGGTCGGCGTCGAGCGTGGCCTCGGCGAGCTCCACCTGCCGCGCGGCGGCGGAGCCGCGGCCCAGCCGCTCGCCCACGGCGGCGGCGCGACGCAGCAGGGCCGGACGCTCGGCGTCGCCCGCGGCGGCGAGCAGGCGATCGGTGAGCGCGGCCTCCAGCTCATCAGCGGCGGGGCGCAGGGCGGGGCTCGCGACGGCGTCGAGCAGCG
>CAZCBN010000068.1:16061-16683 GCA_964496975.1 uncultured Phycisphaeraceae bacterium | reverse complement strand
GCGCGGAGGGCGATCGACTCGGTAACGGCGGCGAGGCCGGAGGGCGGGGCGTCGGGGTTGGTGAGGGCGCGAAGAAGCCAGGCCTTGCTGGTGGCCCCGGGCTGCCAGCGGACGGCGGCGGCGAGCTCGGCGAGGGCGGCGCGGGCGGCGGGTCGGCTTTCGGGGGAGGGGCCGAAGCGGAGGCTCGCGTCGAGCGCGGCGATCACCGTTGCGTCGCGCGCGGCGGGCTGTGCGGCGGAGACGGCGTCGAGGCACTCGGTCCAGCGACGCCAGACGGCGGGGGCGGGGGGCGAGGACGACTCGGCCAGCGTGTCGCCCAGGCGACGCAGGGCGAGGAGCACGCCGCTCTCGAACGTGTCGGACGCGGGCTGCTCGCCCCCGGCGGCGGCGGCGAGGCGAAGGTCGACGTTCCGCAGCAGGGCGGCGGGGAGTTGCCGCTCGCGGCGGAGGCGGGCCAGCATGCCGAGCGACCAGGCTGAGCGGGCCGCCGCGTCGGCGTCGACATCGGCGGGCGGCGGGACGGCCCGCTGCGCGACGGCGGCGAGGAGCAGGTCGGCGACCGGGCCGCTGGTCGCGGCGCGGTAGAAGAAGCTGACGATCGCGTCGTGCACGGCCGTTCGCT
>CAZCBN010000068.1:532-16051 GCA_964496975.1 uncultured Phycisphaeraceae bacterium | reverse complement strand
GCCCGGCCGAGTAGGTAAGGGTCTCGTGCAATAGGGCGGGCCAGCCGGGGGCGAGCACGTCGATGACGGCGACGACGCGCGAGGCGGCCTCAAAGGAACCGACGGAGGAGAAGTCCGTGGCGGCGCGGAGCTCCTTCACCAGGGTGATGGGACGGGCGAGGTCAAGGTCGGCGGGGATGACCGCGTCGGCCGGCGGGGCGGCGGGTGAGAGGCCTTCGGCGGAGAGCGACGGCGCGGCGCGCGGGGGCGAGGCCTGGGGCTCGGGCGGGGCGGCGGGCGGGGCGGGCTCGCCGGCGAGGCCCGCGGAGCCGGCGAGCGAGGGCGCGGGCGTGAACAGGCCCAGCGCACTGAAGAGCACGGCGAGGGAGGTCGTCAGAACGAGCGCGGTGATGATGACCGCGGCTGGCAACACCCAGCGGGCGGCGGGCGGGGAGACCTCGGGCGGCGTGCCCGCCTCGCCCGCGGGGGCGGGGGAGGGTTGCTGGAGGTCGGCGCGTATGGGTGCGAGCGCGACGGGCTGGAGGACGGGTTGGGCTGGAGGTTGCGCGGGAGGTTGGGCTGGGATTTGAGTTGGGCTTTGAGCCGGGCCTTGAGCCGGCGGTTGGGGTGGGGCTTGCGCGGCGCGGCCGGCGGCGGCCACGCTCGCGATGAGTTGCTGCGGGGCGATGCCGTGGGCGAGGGCGATGGCGGCGAGTTCGCGGCGTGCGTCACGCCCCGCGCGACGGGCGGCGATGAGGGCCACGGCGCCAGCGGCGAGCGCGTCGGCCGGCGGCTTTCCGGGCGGAGATCCAAGCGGCTTGGCCGGCGGCGGGGTGGCTGCGGCTTGTGGGGGTGGCACGCGGGGCTCGTCGCGGTTCACGGCGTGCCCTCCGGGGGGGTGGCGTCGGGCTCGGTGGAGATGCCGTCTTCAGGAGGGGCGGGGGCCCGGGGTGCGGACGCGCGCTGCTCGGCCTGCAGGATGCGGTCGCCGTGCGGCTCGGGGCCGAGGTCTGGGTAGAGGACGCGGTGCTGGGCGATGGCGTCGATGGTGGTGGCGGGGTCGAATCGGCTGAGGGCGTCGAGTGCGTTGGCCTTGGCCTCGAACCAGGCGGGGGTGCCCTCCACTTGGCCCGCGGTGAGAGCCGTGTGCGCGCGGTAGGCGAGGGGCCAGCGCTCGAGCTGCGCGGCGAAGGTGCCCAGGCGCTGCACCTGCTCGGCGGAGGCGACGCCGGCGTCGAGCGCGGCCTCGTCCAGTCGCAGGGCGAGGTCGCGGGCGGCGGGGTCGGCCTGCTGGGCGAAGAGGACGGCGGCGGCCTCGGCGACGCCCGCGGCGACGGTGCGGAGGACGCCGTCGGTGGCGAGGGCGTCGGCGAGGGAGCGGCCCTCCATGCAGGCAAGGCCCCGCGAGACAACGCGGGCGGCGCGGGCGGTGTCTCCGGGCTCGGGCCGCCACGCGGCGAGGGCGCTTCGGAAGAGCTCGACACGGAGCCGCGGGGACGCGGGAGAGCCCATGTCGGCGAGGCGGCGGGCGAGGGCGTCGGCCTCGTCAAAGCGCGACTCGGCCTCGAGCACCTGGGCCTCGCGGAAGGCCAGGTCCTGCTCGGTGTCGAGGCCCACGGACGCGCGGGTGAGCGAGAGGCGGCGGAGGGCTTCGTCGGCCGCGTCGAGGGCCTGGCGGGCGCGGCGGATGTCGGGCGAGGGCGTGCTCAGCAAGACGGCGAGTATGCGGCGGGTGGTGAGCGCGGCGGACTTTGCGGTGCGGGGCGCATCGGGCGGCGGCTGGGCGGCGGCGCGGGCGGCTTCGAGGTCCATCGCGAGCACGCGCTCGGCGACGCGGAGGAAACGGGCCGACTCGGCGACGCGTGCCTCGCCCGCGGCGGAGCTCCAGAGGCGGAAGAGCATGTCGGCGAGGCGGCGCTGCGCGGGCTCGTAGAGGGGGTCTTCCTGCGTGACGGCGAGCAGGACCTCGGCGGCGCGTTCGTCGTCTGGGGCGGCGGCGCCGGCGATCGAGAGCAACAACCGCGGGGCCATCGCGGAGCGCGGGTAGGAGGCGATGAAGAGCAGCCCGACGCGGCGGAGCTTTTCGGCGGCGGCGGGCGAGGTGTCACGCTGCGCGAGCTTGTCGAGCGCCACGACGGCGAGCCAGAGCGAACGCTCGGCGACATCGGGCGGGGCGTCGGCGCTCGCGGCCTGAAACTCGTCGGCGGCGGCGGCGAGGTCGCCCGCGTAGTAGCGGCACAGGCCCAGCAGCAGGCGGCAGTTGCCGCGCTCGGCGGGGAAGCCGGGCGCGTCCTCCGCGGCGAGGGCTCCGGCGAGCAGGTCGGCGCACGAGCGGAACCGCTCGGCGAGGGCCGGGTCGGCGGCGGGCTCGTCCGATGCGTCGGGGCTCGCGAGGGTGTGGGCGGCGCGGGCCTCGTCGTACGCGAAGACGCCGCGGACGTAGCGCGGGACGAAGCCGGCCGAGCCGAGGGGGAGCGTGCCGTAGCGGCGGACGAGGTCGAGCAACGAGGCGATCTCGCCGCGGCGGACGAGGTCGCCCAGCGCGAGGGCGGCGACGGCCTCGGCCGCGCGGCGGCGGGCGTCGGACTCGGGCAGGGTTTGCACGGCCTCCAGCACGGCGACGGAGACCGAGCGGGCCGCGGAGGGGTCCAGCGGCTCGGCGGGTGCGGCGGGGTCCAGGCCCACGCGGCGGCGGCGCTCGACGGCGAGCTGCAGCGCCTCGAACCGGCCGGCGCGGGCGAGGGCGTCGGCGCGGCGGACGAAGACGAGGCTCAGCACGGCGGGCGAGACGCCCTCGCCGCGCTCGATCTCGTCGAGCCAGGCGAGGGCGCTGAGCTGGTCGCCCGCGATGGAGAGGGCCCAGGCGACACCGAGGGCCGCGCGGGCGATGTGCTCGTACCTGAGGTAGGTGCGCGGGAGCTGGTCGAGCGTGGGGCGGCGGCCCTCGGCGTTCAGAAGGTTGCCCAGGTGCAGGATGGCGCGCTCGGCCTCGTCGGATGAGCCGGTGAGGGCGGCGACGTACGCGCGGGACCAGCCGGCGTAGTACATGGCGAGCGAGCGGAGGCGGCGGGCCTCTTCGAGCTGCTGGCGGGCTTCTTCGGCGCCGCGCTCGCTGCCTCGCTTCAGGGCCTGCTCGAGCGTGGTGACGCGGCGGTCGAGACGCTTGCCGGTTTCGCCAAGTTCCTGGGCGACGCTCTGGAGGGTGGCGAGGGCGGCGCGGGCGTCGGCGTCGGTCGCGATGCGCAGGCGGGCCCGCTCGGCGTCCACCTCGGCCCGCAGGTAGCGGGCCTTGGCGAGGCTGATGCGCAGCTCGTCGAAGTCGGGCGAGTCTGGTGCGACGGCGAGCAGCTCCACGCTGCGACGCTCGATCTCGGCACGGCGTGCGGGGTCGCGCTCGTTCGCCAGCTCGGCGGCGTACACCGCGGCGAGCCGACCGGCGACGCCCGCGCGGCGCGGGGCGGGCGCGGCGTCGTACCGCTCGCGCAGGTGGGCGGCGAGCAGGTCGGTCAGGCCCAGGGATTGCAGGTAGGCCTCCAGCACCGCGTCTTGCGAGTCGGGTGATTCGGCGGGAGAGGCCGGGTCGGCGGGGGCGTCGGGCTCGGCGGCGGGCCCGCTGGACGGATCGGTGGACGGATCGGTGGACGGCTCTTGAGGAGGCGCAGCGGCCGGCTCGGCGTCGGCGGGGCGTGGGAGGACGGGCGCGGGCGGTGCGGCGGTCGACGCGACGCCCATGAACGCGAGGAACACCCCGGCGACCCGCGGGGCCGGGTCGTGCGCGCGCGGCGTCCGGCCCTCGGGAGGTCGCCGCGGCGAGCGCCGGCGGCGTGGGTCAGGGCTTGCGGAGGGCACCGGGGACATAGCTGCGTTTGCTGAAGCCCGCGTCGGCCGCGGCCTGGAGCGCTGCTGCGGCGGCGGCGACAGGGACATCATCGGCCGCCTCGATGACAACGCCCGGATCTTTGGGCAACTGGCGGAGCAACGCGGTGAGCTCGCGCCGGCCCGCGACGCGGTGGCTCCCGAGCTCGTACACGGCCGCGGTGCCCGCCCAGCGCACGCGGACAACCTGGGGCTGGAGGTTCTGCTCGGAGGAGCCGGGCTGGCGGCTCGCAAGCGCGGCGGCGAGGCGGCCCTGATCGGCGGAAAAGTTGGCCGTCACCATGAAAAAGATGAGCAGAAGGAAGACCACGTCGATCATCGACGTCATGGGGAGGGGGCGGACCTTGTTGGACGCGGCGTTGCGCCCCGGCAGCAGGTTCATCCGGCGCTCCCCCCGGCCGCGGGCTGCGAGGCGGCCTCGGTCGCGAGGCGCCAGCGGCGCACGCCCCGGGCGGCGAAGTCTTCCGCGAGTCGGTTGAGGTGCGCGGCCGGGGCCGCACGGTCGGCGCGGACGAGGACGTCGACGCGGGTCGCGTCGCCCTGGGCCCGGTCGATCTCGCGGGCAAGGACGCGGAGGAGGGACTCATGCTGCAAGGGGCGGCCGTCGAGGCGCAGGCCGCCGTTGGCCTCGATGTCGATGACGAGCGAGGGCTTGGCGGCGTCGCGCGATTGCTCGCCGGCTTCTTTCGGCAGATCGACCGCGGTGTGGGCGAGCTGGCCGAACTGGTTGGTGAACATGAAGAAGATGATGAGCTGCAGCACGACGTCGATCATGGGCGTGAGGTCGGGCTCGGCGAAGGCGAGCGCAGTGCGGCGCGAGGGCTTCACCGGCTGGCTCCGAAGCCGCCCGGGGGGGCGGGGATGGGCTGGGGCATCGGCTGGGGCATGCCGTGGGGCACGCCGTGGGGCATGGCCTGCACGGGCCGGGGCTGCGGAACCGGTTGGGGCATGCCCTGCGGCATGCCCTGCGGCATGGACTGTGGCATGGGCTGCGGCATGGACTGTGGCATGGGCCGGGGTGCGGCGACGGGCTGGGGCGTTGGTTGCTGCGACCCGTGCACGCGGCTGGCGAGGTCTTCGAGGATCTGGGCGACCTCGCCGCCGAGGGCGTCGATGCGGTGGCGGAGGTAGGAGTGCATGGCGGTGCAGGGGATGGCGACGATGAGCCCGAGCACCGTGGTGATAAGCGCGACGGAGATGTTGCCCGAGAGCGTGTCGGGGCGAACGGGCCCCTCGGTGACGCTGAGCGTGTCGAACGCGCCGACCATGCCCACGACGGTGCCGAGCAGGCCCAGCATGGGCGCGATCGACCCGATGAGGCCCACGCCGTCGGCGAGCCGGTAGAGACGCAGCAGGCGCTGCTGGCCGATTTCTTCAAGGGCGGCGGGCAGCTCGATGAAGCCCAGGGGCGAGCGGGCGGCGCGGACGAGCGCGTCGCCCAGCACCTGCGTGAGCACGCACTCGTGCTCCGGGGCGCGGCAGTGCTGCACCGCCGCGGCGATGTCGCCCCGGGCGAGCAGCTCGTCGAGCCGCTCGACGTGCCAGGGGGGCGCGAGCTTGGAGAGCCGCACCGAGACAAGCTGCGCGATGATGAGCCCCACGGCCACCAGCGACAGCACGATGATGATGTAGCCGATCTCCCCGCCCGCGGCGATGTAGTCGAGCAGCGACTTGCGGATGACGGTGCTGCCCGCGGCGGCGGCGGCCGGGGCCGGCGCGGCGGCGTGGGCCGCGGAGACCGCGGCCGCGGAGATCACGAGCCACGCCGCGACGCGTGGCGCACCGGAGCGCGACGCGGGGACGCAACGGGCAGAACGGCGGCGGATCGGCGGGGGCGTCAAGGCGATTCCTCCGGGTCGGGCGATGGGGCGTCGGTGGCCTGTTGGGCGGCCGGTTGGGCGGATGATGCGGGGGCCGGTGGGCCACCCGGCTGCGGGGCGTCTGCGCTGGGACCGGCCGCCTCGAACCACGGCGCGGTGCGGCGCAACTCGGTGAGCAGCGCGGCCGCGTTCTGCGGCTGGCCCGCGGCGAGCAGAGCGTCCGCGGCCTCGGCGGTCGCGAGGGCGGCGAGCTCGGGGAGCGCGTCATGAAACCGGGCGGGCACGTGCAACATCTGCACCACGCCGCGCAGGGCGAGCTCGGGCTGCGGCTCCATCGCGAGCGAACGGCCCAGCGCGAGCCGCACCCACGCCTCTTCCCAGTCGGGGATGGGCTCCAGCGCGGCGCGGTCCAGCCGGGCGCTGAGGCGGGCGCGGGCGGCGTCTCGGGCCGCGGGGCCGGCGGTGCGGGCCTCGACGATGTCGCGGACGAGCCGCAGGCCCGGGCCCGCCGCGCGCGCAGCGCCGGCAAAGCCGGCGGGCGGGAAGCCCGCGTCGGCCCGCGCGGCCCGCACGTACAGCGCGGCGAGCTCGCGCGACTCGGTGCCGTCGCCGGCGAGGGAAAGCGCCGCGATATCGGCCGCCGCGAGCTGCTCGGTCGCCGGCCCGGGGCGGAACATCGGGGGGAGCTGCGGGCACAGGCCCGAGCGACGGTCGAGCACGGGCGGGAGGTCGGGAAAGGCCGACTCGGCCGCGCCCCGGGCCTGCGCCGCGGCCTCGCCCTCGATCAACGCGAGCCACGGGGCCACGGCGGTGGCGGAGGCGCCGCGCGACAGGCGGCACCGCAGCAGCCCCTCGGCGACGAGCGTGGACGTCGGGCCGCGGCGGCCGCGGAGCACCTCGGACAGCGCCTCGAACACGGGCGCGGCGCTCGGGGAGTCGCCGCGCTCGAGCCTGGTGCGGGCCCGCCACACGTCGCGGGCGAGGGGCAGGAAGGCCTCGGCCCGCGGGGCAAGCTCGCCGTTCACGCGCACCACGCGGTCCCAGCCGATGACGCGGGCCGCCTCGCCCCCGGGCCCGCCGAGAACAACGCCCTCGAGCGTGACGTCGGCGACGTTGCCCACGGGCGGCGCCGGGGGCCAGAGATCTGCGGTCGACGGTGCGGCCGCGGAAGCCGCGCCGGCGAAGGCCACCACGGCCAACGCCGCCGCCGCGACACGGCACGCGGCCGACGCACAGAAGCTGGGCGACGCGGCCGCAACGATCACGGCGTTCCCCCGACGTGGTTGAACCGTCCGCCGGAGCGGCGGGAGATCTCCCGCATCATGTCGCGGACGCGCTCGCGCACGGCCTCGCCCTTGGCCACGTCGCCGAACAGGATGCAGTGGATGGGCACGCGGGCCCGGCGGTTGAGCTCGGCGACGGCCGCGGGCACCTCGGCGTCAAACTCGCCGTCGGTCATGAAGTAGACCGCGTCGGGCTTGACGCGCAGGCCGAAGATCTCGTCGAACGCGGGCTGCGGGCGGGTGCCGCCGTTGGGGTCGATGCTGCCGATCAGGGCCGAGGTCTTGCGCTTCTCGGCGCCCGAGGCGGGCCGCCAGGCGGTCTCGCCGTGCAGGGGGAGGGCGCCGTCGGAGTAGAGGACGATGACGAACTCGGCGCTCTCGGGCAGCGACTGGACGGAACGGGTGAGCTCGCGCTTGGTCGCCTCCATGCGTTCGCCCTCCATGGAGCTGGAGATGTCGACGATGTAGGCGAAGCGGTTGCCCTGCGCCTCGATGCCGAAGAAGCTGACGCCGGAGATGCCGCCGCCGCCCGTCGTCTGCAGGCCGCCGGGGTCAAGGTTGCCGCCTCCGACGTCGACCTCCACGGCGTCGAGCGACTCGGTGAGACCGGCGTCGGCGCTCGCGAGGGCGTCGCTCGGGAGGCTCAGCTCGGGCTGCTGCGATTCAAGGTCCGAGGGCGGCAGATCGTTCGTGGTCTGCAGATCCCCTGCCGTCATGGCGGCGAGCTCGGACCGCGTGAGGAGCGCAACCTCAACCTCGCCCCCGTCCGTCGGCGAGGCCCCGCCGATGTCAAAGCGGAGCACCCACGCCGCGGCGATGAGCGCGACCAACGCGTGCAACGCGAGCGAGAGGCCCAGCCCCGTGCCCAGCGCGCGGCGACGCCACCGGCCCGCGCGGCGGGGCTCGCTCGCAAGCGAAGCCCCGGCACCGGCCGCGACGCCCCGGCTCGGCGCTGCGGGCGAACGCGGCATCCCATGCGGCGACGCGGCCGCGGTGGGTCGGCCGGGCGGCGGGGCGATCTGTTGAATCCCGGCGGGCCGGGGGCGTCCGTCCATGGCGATGATCCGGGGCGATGATCCGGCGGGTGGAATCCGGCGATGGGCCTTTCGTGGCGGGGCCGGGGCACGTGCCGCGGCGGGCGCGCCGGCCCGTGTGGGGCCTTTGCTCTCGCACGCCCGCTGGTTTCCTTCGGCCGCGGCGCGTGCATTGTACGGGACGTGGCCGGATAACCGGCCGCCCAGCCGATCCGCGCCCCATCCGCAGCCCGGGCCGCAGCCCGGCCGCAAGACCGGGTCGTCCGAGGGCCGTGGCAAGGCCTCGATCGGTTCGGGCCGTCCGCGGGCCGGGGTGTGGGCCCGGGTGAGGCGGTTCGCCGCCGGCGCGCGTCGCGGGCCTGCGGCCGATGGTGTACCGTGCGGAACGCGGACAGGATGCACGACGCGACCCCCTCCGCCGTTGAAAGCCCCCGCCCTTCGAAAGTTGGAGCCGTATGCCGAGCCACGCCCCGTCGAGCGCCGCCCACCCCGCCCCGGCCCACGCAAGCCCGACCGCGGCCACCCTGGGCGGGCCAGCCGGCGGGCCCGGGGGGCGGCAGAAGCCGCGGCGGGTGCTGCTGAAGCTCAGCGGCGAGGCGTTCTGCGCGCCCGGCGGCTTCGGCGTGGAGCCGAACGAGCTGGGCCTGATCGCCGAGGAGGTGCGCGACGCGGCGGGCGCGGGAGCGCAGGTCGCGGTCGTCGTGGGCGGGGGCAACATCATCCGAGGGGCCGAGCTGGCGCAGCGGGGCGACATCGAGCAATCCACCGCCGACTACATGGGCATGCTGGGCACGGTCATCAACGCGCTCGCCCTGAAGGAAAAGCTGCTGACGCTGGGCGTCGACAGCCGCGTGATGTCGGCGATCGAGGTGCGGTCGGTGGCCGAGCCGTTCATCCGGGGCCGGGCCCTGCGGCACTTGGAGAAGGGCCGCGTGGTGATCCTCGCGGCTGGCACGGGGAACCCGTTCTTCACGACCGACACCTGCGCCGCCCTGCGGGCCCGCGAGCTTGAGTGCGACGTGCTGCTGAAGGCGACCAAGGTGGACGGCGTCTACACCGCCGACCCGAAGAAGGACCCGTCGGCCACCAAGTTCGACGCGCTGACCTTCGGCGAGGCGCTGGAGAAGCGGCTCCGCATCATGGACATGACCGCCCTGGCGATGTGCCAGGAGCACCGCGTCCCGGTGATCGTCTTCGACTTCAAGCGGCGGGGCAACATCCGCCGCGTCATCGAGGGCGAGACCATCGGCACCCTCGTCACCTCGCGGCCCGGCGACCACTGAGCGCGCCGGCCTCAACCCCCCCGCGACCGCCCGGGCCCCCCGCCGCGCCGGCTACCATGGGCGCGATCGGACGGCGCGGCACGCGAACGCACCGCCGGCACGGAGCCCCTGCCATGACGACGACGCCCGACAAGATTCTCAAGGAATCTGAGGCGGCCATGAAGAAGGCCGTTGAGTACCTCGCCCACGAACTCCGCGGCCTGCGCACGGGCCGCGCCTCGACGGCCCTGGTCGAGTACATCAAGATCGACTACTACGGCTCGCCCACGGAGCTGAAGGGCCTCGCGGCGATCAGCTGCCCCGAGCCGCACCAGATCCTCATCAAACCGTTCGACCCGAGCGCACTCGGCGCCATCAAGCACGGCATCGAGGCCGCCGGCAACGGCCTCAACCCGCAGACCGAGGACAAGGCGATCCGCATCACCATCCCGGCGCTCGACCAGAACCGCCGCAAGCAGCTCGTGACGCAGGCGAAGAAAATGGGCGAGGAGCAGAAGGTCGCCGTCCGGAACGTCCGCCGCGACGCGAACAAGCACGCCGACGGCCTGACCAAGGCCGCGGGCGTGACCTACTCCGAGGACGACATCGCGGGCCTGAAGGACAAGATCCAGGACATGCTGAAGAAGTACGAGGGCCAGATCGACGCCGCCGTGAAGCAGCGCAGCGACGAGATCATGGAAGTCTGAGCCGCCGGGCCCCGCGAGGGCCCGCCCCGCCGACGGCGCCCACCCGGCCGCACATACCCGGCCCATCCCATCCGACCAAAGAAAAAGGCCCCGGGCGCACCGCCCGGGGCCTTTTTTCGTCGTCCACAGTGCGCCGCCGCCGGTCGCGCTGGCCCGCCTCAGTCTCGCACGATGATCGCCGCCGGCAGCGTGAGCAGCACCGGCGTTTCGCGGAGCATCGCGGCCGTTTCCAGCGTGTCGCGGACCATCATGAACCGCTCGCGCCCGAGCACCGCCTGCAACGCCGCGGCGTACGGGGCCGCCGCCGCCGCGGGGGAGGCCGCGAGGCCGAACGCCTCCTCGATGATCTCGTCCAGCGTCTGCGGCGCGGGGAAGTCCAGCGTG
Source organism: uncultured Phycisphaeraceae bacterium (assembly GCA_964496975.1). GTDB lineage: Bacteria > Planctomycetota > Phycisphaerae > Phycisphaerales > UBA1924 > CAZCBN01. The sequence continues at coordinate 5,706 of CAZCBN010000068.1, read as the reverse complement.
TCGTACTCGCCGAGCCCAAGCTCGGCCGCCATGTCGTCGATCGCCGACTGAAGGCCGCCGACCTTGTCCGCCATGCCCAGGCCCACCGCCTCGGAGCCGACGAAGAGCCGCCCCTCGGCCGTCTTCGAGAGGTCGATGCCCGGCCGCCCCGCGGTGACGCGGCCCGTGAACTGCTCGTACACGGCCGTCATCTCCTGCCGCACCAGGGCCCGCTCCTCGTCGGTCCAGGTCTGGTAGGGGCTCATCATGCCGGCGAGGGGCCCGCGGGCGTGCTCCACGACGTTGATCTTGCCGCGTTCCAGGAAGTCGCGCATCACGAGCTTGCCGCCGACGACGCCGATGGAGCCGACGATGCTCGACGGGTTGACATAGATCTTCTGCCCCCCCACCGCCGAGTAGTACCCGCCCGAGGCCGCCATGTCGCCCACGCTCACCCACACCGGCTTGTCCTCGCCGAGGCGGCGCAGGCCCTGCCAGATGACCTCGCTCGCGCTCGCCGAGCCGCCGGGCGAATCGATGAACACCACCACGCCGCGGATGTTGTCGTCCTCGGCGATCTCGTTCATCGCGTTGCGCATCGTGCGGCTGCCCACGCTGCCGCCGCCGAACAGGCCCCCGCTGGCCGAGTCGCCGTCCACGATCGGCCCCTCGAGGTGCAGCACCGCGATCGTCGGCCCGCTCGTGGAGCGGTCCGGCGCTGCGAACAGCTTGCTCATCATCAGGAACGGGTTGCTCGCCAGGGCCTCGAGCGACTCGCCGCCTTCCTCCAGCAGGTCGCCGCGCCAGGCAATCTCCTCGCCCAGCGCCTCGCCCAGCACGGTCATCATGTCATCCAGGTCCACCTCGCGGTCGACGAGGCCCAGCTCGATCGCCGTCTCGCCCGTCGAGAGCCACGCCCGCCGCATCGCCGCGTCGAGCTTCGCCTCCGTCAGGCCCAGGCCGTCGCCCAGTTGCTGATGCATCTGGTCGTACAGGCCGTCGAGCAGATGGTTGATGTTCTGCTCCCACGCCGCGCTGGGCTTGCTGTTCACAAGCGACTCGGACGCGCCCTTGTAGTCGCCGATCTGCACAAAGTCGGCCTTGAACCCGAGCCACGCGAACGTGTCCGCGAAGTACATCTCCTCGATCGACATCCCCGGCAGCGTCACCACGCCGCCCGCCTGGAGCCACACCTCGTCGGCGTGCGACGCCGTCAGCAGCTCCCCCGGGCCGAACGATTCGGCGAAAACGAACACCTTCTTGCCGGCCCGCCGCAGCGCTGCGAACTCGGTGCCCAACTCCTCGATCTGCGTGCGGCTCAGCGCCGCGTCCTTCAGCCGCACCACGACGGCGTCCAGCTCCGCGTCCGCCGCGGCGTCGCGCACCGTCGCCACCACGTCGGAAAAGGTCACCTCGCCCGCGCCGCCGAAGAGGCTCGCGGCCTTGCTCTGCCGGGCCAGCTCGCCCTCAAGCGTCAGCATGGCCACGTCGGCCGCCGCCGCCGCGCCGCACGCCGCGACGGCCGCCAGCGCCGCCGCCCAAACGCCGGCCCGCCGCGGGCTCAGAACACTCGCCCGCGTCGCACTCGCCGACACCGCCGAACGGTTGAACGCCATCATGCCGTGCTCCAAAGGTTGGGTCGTGAACGTTTCGCCCATGAACTTCCGGCCCGCAAACGCCTCACCGGTGAACATGCGGCCCGCGGTCGCCGGGGCCGTGCGCCGCGGAGGCGTCGCCGGGGATGCGCCGACGGTCTCCCCCCGTCACAAGACGCCCCGCCGGGCATGATACGACGCCCCCGGACCGTCGCTTCGGCACGCGGGACAGCCGGTTTCACCCCGCCCGGCCTGCGCCGCCGATGGCACGGCCCGATCGGCCGCCGCTCAGTCGTACCCCAGGTCCGTCAGATCCCCCTCGTCCAGCCCCATCTGGTGGCCGATCTCGTGCAGCAGCGTCACCCGGATTTCTTCGTACACCCGGTCGTCCGCGTCGTCGCCGCGAAACCCGCCGGCGCTCTCGATGATGCCCACGCGGAACAGGTGCACCTGGCTCGGCAGCACGCCCGACACCTCCACCGAGGCCTCGGTCTCCGACATCCCCGTGTGCAGGCCGCACAGCTCGTCCGCCGCCTCGGGCCCGAGCCCCACGTCGGCGAGCATCGCCGCCGTCGGCCGGTCCAGCACGATCAGCGGCATGTCGTCCAGCAGCGAGGTCACCGCCTCGGGCAGGTCGGCGAGCACCTCCTCCAGCAGCGCGTCAAACCGGGCGCGCTCGCCGCGGCTCAGCGGCGTCACGGGGCCGCCCCCGGGCCCCCGCCCAGGGCGTCGGCCAGCGACGCGCCGCGACGGACCAGCGTGCCCGTCACGCGCCGCGCGTCCACCGCCATGCCCAGCAGCCCGATCGTGAACAAAAACGAACCCAGCGCCACCAGCACCACCTCAAGCGACGACAGCAAATCGCCCGCCAGGTCACCAAGCCGCGGCACCAGCAGGTTCACCGCGTCGCCGCACGCCGCGACGCACAACGCCGCCAGCAGCGCCCCGTGCGGCTGCGTCTCCACCCGGCCCGTGCGCAGCACCACCGAGCGGTTCACCAGGTCGCTGATGCGCTCCGAAAGCCCGAGCACGATCAACGCCATCAGCAGCCCGGAGCCAAGCCTGAGCAGAGAGCGCGCCGCCGACAAGCCCCCCGCCCCGAAGAACACGCTCCCCCCGCCCGTCGTCGCGTCCGTCACCAGCAGCGTGTGCGCGTGGAGCCCCACCAGCGGCACGAAGCACGCCACCGCCGCCGCGCCCGCCGCCGCCTCCATCCGCTTCACGCCCCGGTGCGGCCGGATGAGCGCCACCGCCCCCACCCCCGACGCCGCGAGCAACAAGACCGACGCCCGCCCCGCCCACGCAAGCCCCACGTCCACCTTCAGCCAGACGCGCACCACCTCCGCCCCGCGCAGCGCCCAGACGCACAACGCCGACGCCAGACCCGCCCACGTGCACAGCAGCAGCCCCGCCGCGGTCAGCCTCGGAAAGTCCAGCGGCCGGATCTCCGCCGCCGCCGGGTCCACCGCGGCCAAAATGGTCGCCCGGACCGACGTGCCGCACTCCGGGCACGCCGACCGGATCGAAAGCCCCCGCAGCGTGTACCCGCAGCCCACGCAGGGCAACTCCCCCCGCAGCTCCAGCGCGAGCGTCTCGTGACCACGCCGCGGCGCCGCCACCCCGGCCTCGCCCGCCGCGACGGCCTCCCGCCCCTGGTCTCTCGCCGCTGCGTCACTCATGCCTCAACACACACGTGCGGCACGCCCGCGGGTCCACACGAACCGGCCCGGCCCGCCGCCCCGACCAACGACCACCGCCTCCCAACCCCCGCCGCCGCCCGCTACGCTCCCCCCGCGTGGCCCACGCGCCTCGGGGACGCCCTTCCCACGGCACGATACCAAGGCCCCGCGTCCCCGCCCCCTCGACCCGCCCCCGCCCCAAGGCCACCGCCGGGGCGACCAACGACCCAGACCCCCACCGCCGCATGCTCGACATCATCCAACGCCTCCGCGACAACATCTCCACCGTCTACTTCGGCGACCGCGCCGCCGTGGACCGCGTCATCCGCTGCCTCCTCGCCCGGGGCCACGTCCTGCTCGAAGACGTCCCGGGCGTCGGCAAGACCGTCCTCGCCTCCGCCATCGCCAAGTCCATCGACGCCCGCTTCAGCCGCATCCAGCTCACCCCAGACCTCCTCCCCTCCGACGTCCTGGGCGTCACCGTCTTCGACCGCGACGGCAAGCAGTTCGACTTCCGCAAGGGCCCCATCTTCGCCAACATCATCCTCGCCGACGAGGTCAACCGCACGCCCCCGCGCACCCAGACCGCCCTCCTCGAAGCCATGAGCGACGGCAGCGTCTCCATCGACGGCCACGTCTTCCGCCTCGAAGAGCCCTTCATCGTCCTCGCCACCCAAAACCCCTACGAGTTCGAGGGCACCTACCCCCTCCCAGAAAACCAGCTCGACCGCTTCCTCATGCGCCTCAGCCTGGGCTACCCCACCGCGCAGGCCGAGGCAGACATGCTCGACGTCCGCCCCGCCCAAACCCGCCTGCAAGACCTCGCCCCCGTCGTGCACGCCGCCGAGGTGCTCGACCTCCAGCGCCGCACCGACCAGGTCCGCCTCAGCGACGCCCTCCGCGCCTACATCGTCGCGATCGCCCGCGCCACCCGAAGCGCCCAAGAGCTCGAGGTCGGCATCAGCCCCCGCGGCAGTCTCGCCCTCGCCCAGGCCGCCCGCGCCACCGCCCTCATGGACGGCCGCGACTACGCCGTCCCCGAAGACGTCCTTGACAACCTCACCGCCGTCTGCGCCCACCGCGTCGTCCCCGCCGGCGGCAACGGCGGCTCCTCGCACGCCGCCGCCCAGCTGCTCGACGCCGTCGTGCGCACCGTCCCCGCCCCCGTCTAGCCCGCTATTCCACGCCCTCAGCCAACTCCTCCAGCCCCACCCGCGACACCACCCCCCGCGCCTCATCCGCGATCAACAGCGTCCGCACGCCCTCCCCGCGACCCTCAAAGCAAATCGCCTCGCTGTCGCTCGCCCCGTCGGCGTACCGATACCGCCGGCTCCGCACCTTCCCCGCAAAGAACTACTCGCCCACACTCCCCCGCTCAAACACGAAGATCCGGTCGTACGTCAGCACCGCGAGCATCAAGCCGTCCTCGCTCGCGTCCGCCCCGGTCACCTGCCCCAGCGCATCAAACTCCCCGACGCGCGTCAGCACGTTCACCACGCCAACCTCCCGCGCGTCCAGCCGGTACAGCCGCGACATCGTGTCCGACCGGTGCTTGCTCAGCACATACACCTCGTCGCCCACCGTGAAGAGCGCCTCCGCGTCATAGTTGAAATCCCCCTTCGGCGCGGGCCACCTCGCCTGTTCGGGATACCGGAACAGCACCGTCCGCGTCACCACAGCCCGCCCCTCGTCCGGCTCGGGCTCCTCAATGAAGTGCAGCGCCAGGTCCTTCCGCGCGTTCGTGTTGTTCCCAAAGTCCGCGACGATCAGCCGCCCCGACGCGTCGAGCGCGATGTCCTCCCAGTCGTTGTTCAGCACGCCCCCCAGCAGCAGGCCCTGCGTCCGCGGGTATCGCACACTCTTCACCACCTGCCCCACCCGCTCCGCACTCCCCGCCCGCGGCGACCCATCCCGCGACACC
>CAZCBN010000068.1:0-522 GCA_964496975.1 uncultured Phycisphaeraceae bacterium | reverse complement strand
CACCCACACCGGATACACCCGCGGCTCATCGCCCGAGTCGTTCTCCGTCCAAAACACCCCCGCCTCACGCCGACTCGGAACGATCCCCGAAATCTCCTTCCCCGCCCCCGGCCCAAGTTTCGCGATGGGTGCGAGGACCAAGGTGCTGCCGTCGACGCCATTCACCGCGCCGCCCCCCACCGGCGTCGCCGCACACCCACAAAGAGCAAAGCCCGCAGCCACGACCAACAGCAGCAAGACGCAGGTTCGGTGCACCATGCCGCCCAGCGTACCGGCTCCCCGGTGGCACAGGCTCCCCGGTGGCACAGGCTTGCAGCCTGTGCCGAGCGGCCCCCAACGCAAACCCTTCGCTTGGAAGCCGCGTGCCGGGTGCCACGACGTGCCGCCCCGGCAAGTCGTGCCTCCCCCATTCCAAACACCAGACCCCGGGGTGCCACGACGTGCCGCCCCGGCAAGTCGTGCCTTTCCCTCCCCCCACCCCCCCCCCCAAACCCCCCCCCCGTGCCCCCCCCCCCCCCCCCC
>CAZCBN010000067.1:248-16876 GCA_964496975.1 uncultured Phycisphaeraceae bacterium | reverse complement strand
CGTCCATGTCCGGGCTTCCTTTCCTGCGATGGCTTCAGCGTACCGGGCGGCGGGGCGGGGCAGGCGGGGGAGCCTCCGGCCGCAAAGAAATCGGAAGATGACAGGCGGGACGCCTGTCCCACCCGGGGGGGCCGGGGGGCGGGGTCGGGCGGCCCCTACGATCGGCCCGCTTTTTGGGAGCAACCGCCATGGAAGCCGGGATCGTCGGACTGCCGAACGTCGGGAAGAGCACGCTGTTCAACGCCTTGACGGCGGCGGGGGCGCTCGCGGCCAACTACCCGTTCGCGACGATCGAGCCCAACATCGGCATCGTGCCGATCCCCGACCCGCGGCTCGAGGTGATCCGCAAGCACATCGAGAGCCAGAAGATCGTGCCGGCGGCGCTGAAGCTCGTGGACATCGCGGGCATCGTGCGCGGGGCGAGCCAGGGGGCGGGGCTGGGCAACAAGTTCCTGAGCCACATCCGCGAGGTGGACGCGATCGTGCAGGTCGTCCGCTGCTTTGAGAAAGCGCCGGGGGGCGAGGAGATCACGCACGTCGACGGCACCGTCGACCCGGTGCGCGACATGGAGACGATCGCGATCGAGCTGCTGCTGGCCGACATGGAGGCCGTGGAGAGCGCGCTGCCCAAGGCCGAGCGGGCCGCGAAGAACAAGGACCCCGAGGCCGTCGCGCGGCGTGACGTGCTGACGGCGATCAAGCCCGTGCTGGAGAGCGAGCGGCCCGCGCGCGTGGCCCTGCAGGAGGGGCTGATCACCGACCCCGAGCAGCTCCGGGCGCTGCGGGGGCTGGGGCTCATCACCGCGCGGCCCATTCTGTACGTCGCGAACGTGGACGAGAGCGACCTGCACGGCCAGGGCCCGCAGGCCCAGAAGGTGCGCGAGCGCGCGGCCCGCGAGGGCAGCCAGGTCGTGCCGGTGTGCGCGAAGATCGAGAGCGAACTCTCCGAGTTGAGCCCCGAGGACAAGGCCGCCATGCTGGGCGACTACGGGCTTGAGGAGCCGGCGCTGAACGCGCTCGCCCGCGCGGCATACAAGTTGCTGGGCCTGCAGAGTTACTACACCGCGGGGCCGAAGGAAATCCGCGCGTGGACCGTCCCCGTAGGCTGCAAGGCGCCGCAGGCCGCGGGCGTCATCCACAGCGACTTCGAGCGCGGGTTCATCCGCGTGGAGTGCTACAGCGTGGACGACCTCGTGAAGCACAAGACCGAGAAGGCGATCAAAGAAGCCGGCAAGCTGCGCATCGAGGGCAAGGAATACGTCATGCAGGACGCGGACGTGTGCCACTTCCTGTTCAACGTGTGACCGAGCAGGCTGTCACCGAGCCGGCTGTCACCGAGCAGGCTGCCATCGAGCAGGCTGTCCACGAGCGCCGCGGCGTGGGGCTTCGTGCGGCGTGGAGCCACGCGCACGACGGGCGCCGCGTGCGGCCTTCCTACTCCCGGTGCGCGGCCGGCGCCGACTCGGTTGAGTAGTTCGGGCTTTCTTTCGTGATGCGGATGTCGTGCGGGTGGTTCTCAATGACCGTGGCACCCGAGACGCGGACGAACCGCGCGTCGCGGCGGAAGTCGGCGATGGTGGCGCAGCCGCAGTAGCCCATCGCCGAGCGCAGGCCGCCGACGAGCTGGTACACAAACTCGGCGAGGTGGCCGCGGTAGGGCACGAGGCCCTCGACGCCCTCGGGCACAAACTTCGCCCCGCCCCGCAGCGAGCGGGAGCCGCGGCCGTCGTCTTCGAGCTTGTCGGCCTGGCGGTAGCGGTCGGCGGAGCCGCGCATCATGGCGCCCTCGCTCCCCATGCCGCGGTAGGCCTTGTAGCGCCGGCCGGCGGAGATGACGAGCTCGCCCGGGCTCTCGTCGAGGCCGGCGAAGAGGCCCCCCATCATCACCGCGTCGGCGCCGGCGCCGATCGCTTTGGCGATGTCGCCCGACTGCCGCACGCCCCCGTCGGCGATGACGGGGATGTCCCGCCCCGCCGCGGCGACGCCCGCGACGGCGTTCAGAATCGCCGTGATCTGCGGCACGCCCACGCCCGTGACGACGCGCGTGGTGCAGATGGACCCGGGGCCGATGCCGACCTTCACCGCGTCCGCCCCGGCCAGGGCGAGGTCCCGCGCCCCCTCCGCCGTCGCGACGTTGCCGGCGATGACGTCGATGTCGTACTTCGACTTGATGCGCTCGACGGCCGCCAGCACGTTCTCGCTGTGCCCGTGCGCGGTATCGACGACCAGCAGGTCAACGTCCGCGTCGATGAGGGCCGCGACGCGGTCCGGGTCGGCGGGGCCGACGGCGGCGCCGCAGCGGAGCCTTCCCCGGGCGTCCACGCAGGCGATGGGGAAGCTGGCGAGGCGCTCGATGTCGCGCATCGTGATCAGCCCCTGCAGGCGGCCCGCCGGGTCGACGAGCAGGAGCTTCTCCACCTTGTTCTGGTTGAGGATGATCTCGGCCTGCGCGAGCGTGGTCCCCGGCGGCGCGGTCACCAGGCCCGACTTCGTCATGACGCTGGACACGGGCGTCGACTCGTCGACGACGAACTTGAGGTCCCGCCGCGTCAGGATGCCGACGAGCAGGCCCGAGTGGCCGGCGCGGCCCGCCGCCGAGGCCCGCGCGGCCCCGTCGCTCGGCGCGTCCTGCGTCACGGGGAAGCCGCTGACGTGGTGCTCGCGCATGAGCTGGCGGGCCCGGCCCACGGTGTCGCCGGGCCGGAGGGTGATGGGGTCGGAGATGACGCCGTTGGCCGAGCGCTTGACCTTCGCCACCTCGCGGGCCTGCACGTCGATGGGCAGGTTCTTGTGAATGATGCCCAGCCCCCCCTCCTGCGCGAGGGCGATGGCGAGCTCCGACTCCGTGACGGTGTCCATCGGCGCCGAGAGCAGGGGGATGTTCAGGCGGATGCGGCCCGTGAGGCGGGTCGAGGTGTCGGCGGAGGTGGGCAGCACGCTGCTGCGGCGCGGCAGCAGGAGGACGTCGTCAAAGGTGATGCCCTCGGCGACGATCTTGGCCGAGGCGACATCGATCGCGGCGGGGGTCGCGGCGGGGGTCGCGGCGGGGGTCGAGGGGGGAGACGCGGGGGAGACGCGGACGCCGGGGGTGTTCAGGGTCGCCATAGAACAGTGTCGCCGCGCGCAGACGGGGCGTCAAGACCGGGGGTAGGCTGCGGCGGTGCGTCGGCGGCGTGCCGAGGGCCTGTCGGCGGGGAGGAACCCGCCGCGAGGCCCGCGGCGGGCCGCGGCGGCGGCCTCGGACAGGCCCCGCCGGTGGCGCACGGCTTGGAGCGTCATGTCGCCCCTGAACCGGTTTGAGTCGTCGCTGCCGGAGTATGCGTTTTCAGAGCGGCAGCCCTGGCCCCACCCGCTCTGGAGCGAGTGGCTCCTGACCAACGGCCTGGGCGGCTTCTCCATGGGCACCGTCGCCGGCGTCCCCACCCGCCGCTACCACGGCCTGCTCGTCGCGGCGATGCACCCGCCGGTGGAGCGCGTCGTCGCCCTCTCCTCACTCGTCGACCGCCTGCAGCTCTTCCCCGCCGACCCCGCCCGCCTGCACGAGGTCACGCTCACGTCCTTCCACTTCCGCGGCGGGGCCGACCGCTTCATCGCGCCCCCCGTGCCCACACGCTTCAGCAAAAGCGTCGACTGCCGCTGGACCTACACCGTGGACCCCGCCGACGGCCGCCCCCCCGCCACGGTCGAGAAGATCGTCCATCTCTTTGACCAACGGAACGCCGTCGCCGTCCGCTACACCGTCGAGAGCCACGGTCGGCCCTGGCGGCTCAACCTGCGCCCGCTCGTCGCGCTGCGCGACTTCCACGCCCTGCTCCGCCGCGACCGCATGGCCACGCGCTTCCAGGCCCGCCCCCTCCCCGGCGGCGTCATGTGCCTGACGCGCGAGGCCGGCGTGCACCTCGTCTGCGGCCAGGCCGACTACCAGCACGAGCCGCAATACTGGCGCTCGCTCGAGTACATCTGGGAAGAGCTCCGCGGCCTCGACGCGGTGGAGGACCTCTACAGCCCCGGCGCCTTCGTGCGCGACGAGCCGCGGGGCGAGCGGGCCTCGGTCACGCTCTTCGCCTCGGTGGACGCGATGGCGGCCGAGGGCATCCTCGAAGACCTCGAGGCCCGCCGGGGCCGGCTCACCACCCTCGCGGCCGACACGCTCGCCCGCGTGGGCGGCGAGCGCTGCCCGCGGGAAGACCGCGACGCCGTCGTCCGCCTGGCCCTCGCGTCCGACGACTTTGTCGTCCGCCGCGGGCCGGTGTCGGAGGGGCTCAAGAGCATCATCGCCGGCTACCCGTGGTTCAGCGACTGGGGGCGCGACACGATGATCTCGCTGCCGGGCCTGCTGCTCGTCACGGGCCGGCACGAGGACGCGCTGCGCACGCTGCGCGTCTTCGCCGACCACCGCCGCCGCGGGCTCATCCCCAACCGGTTCGACGACTACTCGGGCCCGGCCCACTACAACACGGTGGACGCACCGCTCTGGTTCCTGCACGCCGCCGCCGAGTACCTGCACGCATCGGGCGACCACGAGGGCTACACCAAGCACCTCGCGCCCGCCTGCCTCGACATCATCGACCACTTCACCGCCGGCACGGACCACGGCATCGCCGTGGACCCCGACGACGGCCTGGTCTGCGCCGGCAGCGAGGCCACGCAGCTCACGTGGATGGACGCCCACCGCGACGGCGTCACCTTCACCCCGCGCCACGGCAAGCCCGTCGAGATCAACGCCCTCTGGCACCACGGCCTGCGCGTCACCGCCGCGGCGCTGCGCACCTCGATGCCCGACCGCGCCGCGAGCCTGCTCGCCGCGGCCGAGCGGTGCGGCGCGTCCTTCCGCCGCTCGTTCGTGAACCCCATGGGCGGCCTCTTTGACCGCATGGCCCGCGTGGGCGACGAGGGCGGCCCCGCCCGCTGGGTGGGCGTCGCCGAGACCAGGCCCAACCAGATCTTCGCCGTCTCCCTCTCCCACAGCCCCCTCTCGCCGGCGGAGCAGGCCGGCGTTGTCCGCGTGGTCCGGGAGCGCCTGCACACCCCGCACGGCCTGCGCACGCTCGCGCCGGGCGAGCGGGGCTACCGGGGCCGGCTCGTGGGCAGCATGTTCGACCGCGACTCGGCGTACCACAACGGCACGGTCTGGCCCTGGCTGCTGGGCCCGTTCGCCGAGGCGGTGCTCCGCGTCGGCCAGTTCTCACCCGCCGCGCGCGCCGAGGCCAAGGCGTTGCTCATGCCCCTGGTCGCCGAGCTCAACGACCGCTTCCCCGGCACCATCCCCGAGATCTACGACGGCGACCACACCGACGAGCGCCCGCAGCAGCCCGACGGCTGCCCCGCGCAAGCCTGGAGCGTCGCCGAAACCCTGCGTGTCTACGCCCTCGCCTGCCGCGAAACGCCGCCGGTCGCCTGAGCCAGCTCCCGAAGAGGGCCTGTCTTTGGGTAGGCCGGCTCTCCGAGCCGGCGCTTCCCGCGTGCGACGGCCCCCGCGCCGTCTCACATCTCTGCCGCGGCCTTCCGCCGCCGGCCGCAGGCGCAGCGCTTCTCGCCCTCGCCGCTCGCCGCGTGGCCCGCGGACAGGATGCGGTCGGCGTCTTCGGGCTTCATCGTGCCCTCGGCGACGTAGGCCGCGAGTTCGCGGCGTGTGCGCTCGCGGGCGGTCGATTTCACCATCGCCGCGACGTTCGTAAAGATGATGGCCGTCACCGCGATGAAGCCCGCGATCACGAGGAAGACGAGCGGGATCGCCGCCCCGATGCTCCCCGCATCGACGCCGGAGTACTGGTCAAAGACGGTCGGCATCGGGCTGTTCACGGCGTGGGTCTCCGGCGGCTCGGGGTTCGGGCGGGGGCGCGCGGGCTCAGGCGTTTCGGCGGTCGTTCACGCGGAGGAGCCGCTCGCCCTGCTCGGGGCTCATGCTCCCCTCGGCGATGTACGCGGCGATCTCCCGCTTCGTGCGCTCGCGGCTGGTTGCGGCGATGGTCTTGCCGATCATGCTCGACACGCCGCCGATGGTGATGCCGGCGAAGATCAGGAACGGGATCCACCGCTCGTCTTCGCTCAGCAGTTCGTGGATCAAGTCGGCGAGGGACATCGCGGAGCCTCCTTGGGGCCGGTGACGATCGGGCCGCACCGGCCGGCGTGCAATCGTTGGGAGGCCGGGGCCGCGGGTTTCGCGCCGGGCCGCGGGTTTCGCGCCGGGCCGCGGGTTTCGCGCCGGGCCGCGGGTGGGCCGGGCGGGGGCGTGGTCCAATCAAAACACAAACGGCGCCCGCCCCGGGCCCCGTCGCCCCCTTCCGTAGCATGCCCGCATGACAGCGGCGATTCAACGGTGCATCAACCCAGACTGCGCGGCGGAGTTCCCTGTGGAACAGGTGCTCACGACGTGCGCCCGCTGCGGCGAACTGCTCGACGTCGCCTACGACTGGCCCCGCGCCTGGCCCGCCGCGGAACGGTCGTTTGACCTCTTCACCCGCCGCGGCGCCACGCGGGGCGACCGCGGCAGCGCGGGCGGGCCCGGCGCCACGCCCGCCTCGCTCGACTTCTCGGGCGTGTGGCGGTTCCGCGAGCTGCTCCCATTCTGGATGCACGCGCCGCGGCAGGCGGCGGACATCGTGACCGTGGGCGAGGGGCGCACCAACCTGCAACGGGCCGACGCGCTCGCCACGCGGCTGGGGTACGACGTCGCCGGCGGGGGCCGGGTGTATTTGCAGTACGAGGGCTTCAACCCGTCGGGCAGTTTCAAGGACAACGGCATGTGCGCGGCCTTCACGCACGCGCGGATGATCGGCGCGACGCGCGTCGCCTGCGCCAGCACGGGCAACACCTCGGCGAGCCTGGCGATGTACGCCGCGCTGACGGGCATGCACGCCCTGGTCTTCATCGGCGAGGGGAAGATCGCGTACGGGAAGCTGAGCCAGGCGCTCGACTACGGCGCGCGCACCCTGCAGGTGGCCGGCGACTTTGACGCCTGCCTGAAGCGGGTGCGCGAGATCGCGGAGGACCGCACGGGCCCCGGCGCGGCGCTCGGCGTTTACCTGATGAACAGCGTGAACCCCTTCCGGCTGGAGGGGCAGAAGACGATCATGCTGCGCGTGCTGGAGGGGCTGGACTGGCGTGTGCCGGACTGGATCATCGTGCCCGGCGGAAATCTGGGGAACAGCAGCGCGTTCGGCAAGGCCTTCATCGAGCTGCGGGAGCTGGGGCTGATCGACCGCGTGCCGCGGCTCGCTGTCATCAACGCGGCGGGGGCGCGCACGCTTGACCGGGTGTACAACGAGCTGGGCGTACGGTGGAACGGCGGGCGGTACGACCGTGCGGCCGTCGCGGCGGAGTATCGCCGGATGGACAGCGCGGGCGAGCGCGCGCACACCGTCGCCAGCGCGATCGAGATCAACCGGCCCGTGAACCTGCCCAAGTGCCTGCGGGCGCTCGACGCGATGAACGGGGTGGTGCGCAGCGTCGACGACCGGTGCATGGTGGAACATAAAGCGCTCGTGGGCCTGCACGGCTTTGGGTGCGAGCCCGCGAGCGGGGCGAGCGTGGCCGGGGCGCGGCGGCTCCGCGAAGAGGGTGTCATCAAGCCGACCGAGACCGTCGTGTGCATCCTCACCGGGCACCAGTTGAAGGACCCCGACGTGACCGTCGGCTACCACATGGCGGCGGGGCCCAAGGCGGGGGAGTGGGCGATGTCGGAGGGCGGCCTCGGCCTGCCGCTGGGCGGGGTGAGCAACCGACCCGTGCGCGTGGCGGACGACCTGGCGGCGATCGTGCGGGCGATTGGCGGATGAGGCGAGCGGTGGGTAAGGCGGCGGTGCGACGCGGCGGCGTGGTTACGGCCTGAGCCAGAGCGACTGCGGCACCGTCTCACGCCAGCGCTCGGCGACGGGCACGGGGGCGATGAGGGGGAGCGACGTCGCCAGCATCGGGTTGTACCCGCTCGCGGCGATGTTGCGGGCGATGGCGAGGATGTCCTCGGCCGTGAGGTCGCGGCCCAGGGGGCCCCGCAGGTCGTTGGGCCGGCAGTAGCCCCAGATCTCGTGGCCGGGCAGCAGGAAGTCGGCGAAGTCGTTGGAGGGGAAGATGCGCGGGCGGCCCTGCTTGTCGGCGTCGATCGGCGCGAGCGCGTCGAGCGTGAGCGGGAGCCAGACAAACTGCGGCGTCAGCGCGGCGAGCAGGTCGCACTGGAGGGGCTCGCAGAGGAAGCGGGCATTCGGATAGCGGCCCCGCAGCTCGCGGATCCAGCGGTGCTGCCGCCAGACGGGGGTGAACTCGCTGGCGAAGGAGTCCATGCCGAAGAGCGTGGCGCCGGCGAGGGTCGCGAGCTCCATCTCGCGCATGTGCGAGTCGAAATGGGTGTCGTTCAGGGGGTCAAAGGGCACGAGCTCGGGTGGGTTCCACGTCGCGGCGTAGTTGGCCGAGTGGCCCCACCACAGGCCCAGCACGCGTCCGGTGCGGGCGACGCGCGAGAGGCCCCGCTCGGGGTCGATGGCCTCGGCGGCGCGGCCGTTGTTGAGCCAGCCCGAGGTGAACTGGGGGGGCATGTTGAGGTCTTGGGCGATGTCGTACATGCCGCTGGGCTTCCAGAGCATGACGCCGTCCCAGCCCTTGGCGGCGGTGAGTCGCTGGACCCATCCGTCCCAGCCGTCGGTGTCGGGGTTGGTGCCGGGGAAGCAGAAGCCGCGCGGGTTTTCCGGCGTGATGCACTCGGTGATGGAGGTGGTGTGGGCCTGGACGGCGGCGGGCCAGGGGTCGTAGGTGACGCCGCCGTAGACGCGGTGGAACCAGTCGCGGTAGGGCAGGATGGCGGCCTGCCAGGGCTCGCCCGGGGGCAGGACGCGGACGGAGAGGAGGTAGCGTCGGCGCTCGCCCGGGAGGACGAGGGCCTCGCTGTCGGCGAGGGCGTGGAGGAGGGGCTCGTTGCCGCGGTCAAAGGCCTGGAACCCCAGGCCCCAGTTCTGCTCGTCGGCGCGGCGGGACTGGCGGGCGAGGGAGAGGCGGACGCCGTGGCGGTAGTGCAGGACGGGGTAGATGAGGCTGACGCCGACGGTGATGTGCGGCGCCTCGATGACCATGACGGGGCTGAAGAGGCGGGTGGGGTAGAGGGCGGTGAGGCTGGAGTGGTCGGCGTGCATGGGAATGGTCTGCTCGCCGTATCCGGGCCAGTGGACGGTGACGTTGGGGCCGAGGGTGAGGTTTCCGACGCCGATGGCGCCGATGGTGCCGGGGGTTGTGCCGGCGTTGATGAACTCGTACGTGACGTCAAAGCCGTCGGGCCGCTCGCGGACGGAGGTGGTGGGGATGAGGGCGTCGGGGTTGCCGGCCTGGGTGTAGAGGCCGTGAAAACCGGGGGAGATGAAGGTGGAGCCGTCGGGGAGGCGGACGCAGAGGTTTTCGCCGCCGGGGTCCGCGCCGCAGGGGTCAAAGACGAGTTGGTCTTCGCCGCCGCGGGGGCTTTCCGCGGGGACGGGCTCTTGGCCCGGGGCGAAGGCGGCGGGGTTTTCGAGCCAGTCGGGCCGGCCCGGAGGGGCGGGCTGGGCGGCGGCGAGGGGCGTCTGGGCGCACAGAACGCCCCCGAGAACGAGGACCGCGATTGAACGTAACGTGTTGCTGGACATGGGACTACGGTAACTCACCGGGTGGGGTTGGCCATTCGGTTTGGTCCGAAAAGTTCTGGCCCGTCGGCGGGTCAACATCTGCGGCCGGGGGCGGGGCGAACGCGTCGGCATGAGCGCGCGAGACGGCACGACGGCACGGAACGGGGCGGCGGACGCCGGGATGGACGGGTCGGTGCAGGTGACGCGGGAGGGCCGCGGGTGGCGGCTTCGGGCGTCGCAGTGGCTGCCGCGGCCGGTGGACGAGCTGTGGCCGTTCTTCGCGGACGCGTACAACCTGGAGCAGCTCACGCCGTCGCTGCTGCGGTTTGAGGTGCTGACGCCGGCGCCGATCGAGATGCGGGCGGGGGCGCTGATCGACTACCGGCTGCGCATCCGCGGGGTGCCGGCGCGGTGGCGGACGGAGATCTCGGTGTGGGAGCCGGGGCGGCGGTTTGTCGATCGGCAGTTGCGCGGGCCCTACGTGCGGTGGGAGCATGAGCACGTGTTCACGGCCGAGCGCGGCGGCACGCGGTGCGAGGACTCGGTGCTGTACGAGGTGCCGGGGTGGGTGCTGGCGCCGGTGGTGAACGCGCTGGCGGTGCAGCGGGACGTGGAGGGCATCTTCCGCTTTCGGGCGCAGAAGATGCGTGAGCTCTTTGGCACGCCCGCGGCGGCGCGGGCGGGCGAGGCCGCGACGCATGCGGCACCCGTCGGCGCGGTAGCCTGAGGGGTGTGAGCGAGCAGACCCCCGATACGCACAACCTGTTTGAGCGGGACCGAATCGACGAGCGCCCGGGCGAGGCCGAGGCGTCGGACGCCGAGCGGCCCGGCGGCGCCGATGTGCTGGCGGGTCTGACCGCCGCGCAGCGCGAGGCCGTGACGCACGAGGGCGGGCCGTTGATCGTGCTCGCGGGGCCCGGGACGGGGAAGACGCGGACGATCACCGCGCGGCTTGCGCACAAGATCGGGGTGTGCGGGCTCTCGCCCGACCGGACGCTGGCGCTGACGTTCACGAACAACGCGGCGGCGCAGCTCCGCGAGAGGCTCGGCGACGTGATCGGGCGGCTGGCGGCGGAGCGTGTGAACGCGGGGACGTTTCACGCATATGCGCTGCGGCTGCTGCGGCGGTTCGGGGACCGCGCGGGCGTTGGGCTGCGGGCGATGCTGATGGACTCGGCGCAGCGGAAGCGGCTGATGCGGCGGCTGATCGTGGAGCACGGGCTGTTCCCCGAGACGGCGGGGGAGGGCGTGGACGCGGCGGTCGAGATGGCGCGGGCGGCGATCGCGACGATGCACCACGCGGCGCTGGAGCCGCAGACGGCGGTGGAGCGCCTGGTCACGCGGCTGGCCTTGCTTGAGGCGGAGAGCGGGGCCGACGCGGACGAGGAACGGGCGCGGCTGGGGCGGTGGCTTCCGTGCGCGCGGCTTTGGGCGTTTCTGGACGAGGCGTGCGCGCGGTCGGGGCTGCTGTCGTTTGATGACCTCTTGACGCGGGCGGTGTCGCTGCTGCGGCGTGCGGAGGATGTGCGGTCGATGGCGCAGGGCGACGCGCGGTGCGTGGTGGTGGACGAGTTTCAGGATGTGAACGCGACGCAGATCGAGCTGCTGCGGCTGATCGCGCCGCCGTCGGCGTTGTCGCCGCCGGACATCTGCGTGGTGGGGGACGACGACCAGTCGATCTACGGCTTCCGCGGGGCGGACGACCGGGGGTTTGAGCGGTTTGAGCGGGTGTGGTCGCGGGTGGGGCGGGGCGGGGCGGGCGGGGGCGAGGCGCGGGTGCGGACGGTGGTGCTGCGCGAGAACTTCCGCAGCAGCCGGCCGGTGATCCGCGCGGCGAACGCGGTGATGGCGAACGCGCACCACCGGTTTCACCCGGACAAGGCGTCGGACTGGCCCGCGAAATGGGCGGGGGAGCCGGACGCGGAGGGGGCGGGGGTTGAGGTGGTGCGGCTTGGGTCGCACGACTCGGCCGAAGTGCTCGCGGCGATGATCGCGCACGACCGGTCGGTGCGCGCGGGGGCGGCGTGGAAGGACTATGCCGTCATCGTGCGCGGCGGGACGGAGGCGGACCGGGTGGCGGAGGCGCTGCGCCTCGGGAACATCCCGGTGCGGACGTCGCGGCGGCCGGGGGCGACGCAGGACGACGGGGTGCAGGACGCGTTCGCGTGGATGAAGCTGATCCTTTCGCCGGGGGCGACGCTCGCGGTGCGGCGGCTGCTGACGAGGCCGCCGTGCTCGGTGGACGCGGGGCGGCTGCTGGCGTGGGAGCAGGCGTATCTGGAGGATCGGCACGCGGCGGAGCGCGGGGCGGCGCACGCGGGCGGGGGGTTTTTGGGTTGGCTCGTGGCGCGGTGCGGCGCGGGCGAGGGGGGCGTGGAGGACAACGCGGGCGACGATGGGGACGCGGACGGCTTTGCGACGGAGGCGGAGCGCGGGGCGGTGATGCGGCTGGCGCGGCTGGTGAAGGAGCTGCGGGCGACCGCGGCGACCACGCCCGCGCACGGGACGGTGGCGTGCGTGATCCGGCTCGCGGGGCTTGCGCACGCGGATCTGCTGACGGGGCGGGCGGCGGCGCGGCGGGTGCGGGCGTTGCTCGATCTCTTGAACTATGCGCGGGAGGTTGCGGGGCGGCTGCCGGGGTCGGGGGACCTGCGGGCGTTTTTGGAGCACTACGAGGACCTGGACGAGCGGGACAAGGGCTTCGCGACGCCGAGCGTGGAGGACGACGGGGACGAGACGCTGGCGGATGAGGCGGACGCGGTCGCGGTGCTGACGGCGCACGCCGCGAAGGGGCTTGAGTTTGACACGGTGTTTGTGAGCAAGGTGCAGCCGCGGCGCGGGCACTTCCCGGACCGTCGCGAGCTGGGGGAGTGGGACCGGGCGGCGGGGGCGCTCGAGACGGACGGGGAACTGGGACCGGGGGCGCGCGACGCGACGGAGGCGATGGACGACGAGGAGCGCCGCGTGTTTTTCGTAGCGTGCACACGGGCGGAACGGCGGCTTGTGCTGGTGACGACGGTGCCGAAGTCCAAGTCCACGTCGGTGCACTTTGCGCTTGAACTGCTCGCGGCGAAGGCGGTGACGGCGGACCAGACGGACGCGCAGGTGATGGCGGCGTGCGGCGCGGGCGGGGAAGGCCCCGACGAGGTGGAGCGGGCGACGGCGGCGGACGCGGCGCGGGCGGCGGCGGAGCGCAGCCGCGCGGTGTCGAGGCTGGGCCACACGGCGCGGGCGGGCGCGGCGGGGGCGCTTGAGCGGGCGGCGGCGGCGGCGGAGGCTTCGGATGAGGCGGCGTATGCGCGCGCGCAGGAGGCGCTGGTGCGCGCGGCGGAGGCGTACGCGGCGGCGCGGGCGGCGGGGGCGGCGCTGGCCCGGGGCGACATCGGGCTGCCCGGGTGGGTGTCGGGGCTCCGCGGGGCGGGGCGGGCGGCGGGCGTGCTGCGCGACGCGGCGGAGGCGGCGCGCGAGGCGGCGCAGGGACCGGTGCTGGCGCAGCGGCTGACGTCGCCGCTGACGCTGAGCTATTCGTTCATTGATGCGTACCTGCGGTGCCCGCGGTGCTTTTATGTGCACCGCGTGCTGAAGCTGAAGGAAGCGCCGACGGCGGACCTTGCGCGCGGGTCGCTGGTGCACGACCTGCTGCAGCGGTTTGTGCGCGAGTGCCGGGCGGCGGAGGCGGAGGGGCGGAGGGGGCCCGGGGAGTCTGTGCTGCTCGACTGGGCGGACGAGGCGCTGGAGGCGGCGCCGTCGCTCGGGCCGGACGGCAACGCGGACGAGCGGCGGACGGTGCACGGGCTGCTGCGGAACTATGTGCGGCACTTTCACTGGACGAACGAGGCGGGGGGCGCGGGGGTCGAGGTGCTGGAGGTGGAGCGGCGGGAGACGATGCCGTACGAGCACGGCGGGGTGGTGCACCGGCTTGAGGCGAAGCTGGACCGGCTGGACCGGCTTGCGGACGGGGGGTTGCGGATTGTGGACTACAAGACGGGGGCGGTGACGAAGTCGCGCACGAGCCCGCGGGGTGATGATCTGCAGTTGGGGATTTATGCGCTGGCGCTGCCGGCGTTTGCGACGACGGGGCTCTCTAGCGCGGACGAGGCGCAGGGGAGCGCGGAGTATTGGATGCTGGCGACGGGGGAGCGGGGACCGGTGACGCTGGAGGCGCTGACGAAGAGCCGGGCGAAGCTGCGGGAGACGATCGGCGGGGTGATCGACGGGGTGCTGGCGGGGCGGTTTGAGCGGAGCGAGCGGTGCCGGGGGGAGTGCGCGGTGGTGTTTGGGGAGGGGCCTCTTGCGTGAGGGCTACGGCTTGGCGCGGGGGAGGCGGCGCTCGGCGGAGCGGGCGTGGGCCTCGAGGCCTTCCATGCGGGCGAGGGCGGCGGTGTGGTGGTAGACGTCGGGGTGGGCGGGGGCCTCGGCGCGGATCCAGGTGCGGATGCGCAGGAAGGTGAAGACGCTCAGGCCGGCGAAGGAGCGGGCGGAGCCTGAGGTGGGGAGGGTGTGGTTGGGGCCCACGCCGTAGTCGCCCAGCGCCTCGGCGGCGCCGTGTCCGACGAAGACGGCGCCGAAGTGATGGCAGAGGCCGGCGAGGGGCCAGGGGTTGGCGGTCATGATCTGCAGGTGCTCGGGGGCGACGCGGTCGGCGACGGCGGCGGCGTGCTGGGGCGTTGCGACGAGGCAGGCGGCGCTGTGGCGCAGGGCCTCGCGGGCGGCGGCGGCGGTGGGGAGGGAGTGGAGCTGTTGCTCGAGGTGCTCGTTGACGGCGTGGATGAGGGGCGCTGAGAGGGAGACGAGGTAGACGCGGGCGTCGGTGTCGTGCTCGGCCTGGGCGAGGAGGTCGGCGGCGACGGCGGCGGGGTCTGCCGTGTCGTCGGCGATGACGAGGACCTCGCTCGGGCCGGCGAGCATGTCGATCGCGACGCGGCCGGCGACGAGCTGCTTGGCGGCGGTGACCCACTTGTTGCCGGGGCCGACGACGGCGTCGCAGGCGGGGATGGGGCCTGCGCCGTAGGCGAGTGCGGCGACGGCGTGGGCGCCGCCGAGGTGGACGAAGGCGTCGGCGCCGGCGATGTCTGCGGCGGCGAGCATGAGAGGGTGGTTGCTCGGGGAGCAGACGATGACCTCGGCGACGCCGGCGACGCGGGCGGTGACGGCGGTCATGAGGACGCTGCTGGGCAGGGGGTGGCGGCCGCCGGGGGCGTAGCAGCCGGCGCGTTGGACGGGGACGGCCTCGTGGCCGGCTTGGATGCCGGGCTCGACGGGGAAGGTGATGTCGTCGAGCGCGTCGCGCTGGAGCCTCGCGAACTGCTCGATGCGCGAGGCGGCGCGGCGCAGGCACGCGAGCGTGTCGGGGGCGAGGGATTCGCGGGCGGCGCGCAACTCGGCCTTGCCCAGGACGAGCGGGGCGTCGGCGGGCGCGGCGGGCTCGTGCAGGGCGCGGAAGCGGCGGACGGCGGGCTCGCCCTGGTCGCGGACGGCGGAGACGATCTCGGCGGCGCCGGCGAGGGCAGCTGGGTCGACCGGGTCGCGACGCGGGGGGACGATGGCGTCGGCGGGGATGGTTTTCAAGATCGGGGATGGCGTGGGCATCGGGGGGCTTTCGCGGGCGATATGGGGCGCGGTGTGAGATCGCGGGCGAGCGGTCAGGATGCGGGGTGGTCTGTCCGTTGGCCTCGCGGGCGGTCTGTGGGTCGGTCTGGCGGTTGGTGGCTGGGCTTGGCATCGCCGGGGCGGCGGGTGAGCTTGAGGGCTCGGCGGTCGAGCTCGTGCTCGACCTGTTCGAGCGTGCCACCGGCGGCGATGAGGCGGGCGAGCGCAAAGTAGAACAGATCCGCGGCCTCGGCGGCGGCGTGGGCTGGGGAGGCGGCGTCGATGAGTTCCTGGGCCTCTTCGCGGAGCTTGCTCGCGAGCAGGGCGGGGTCGTTCAGCAGGCGGGCGGTGTAGCTGGCGGGGTCGGCGGTGGTGGCGGGGTCGCGCAGGCGGCGCTCCAGGGCGGGCAGGCCGGCGAGGTGGGCCTCGGCGGCGCCGGCGGCGCGGAAGCAGGAGCGGACGCCCTCGTGGCAGAAGCCGCGGCCCTCTTGGCGGACGACGAAGAGCAGGGCGTCGCGGTCGCAGTCTGTGCGGACGGCGAGGAGGGTCTGGGCGTCGCCGCTGGTGGCGCCCTTTCGCCAGAGGCCGGCGCGGCTTCGGGAGTAGTAGACGCCGCGGCCTTCTTCGAGGGCGGCGTGGAGGCTTTGTGCGTTGCTGTAGCAGAGGCCCAGGGCGGTGCCGCGCTCGTCGGTGACGAGGGTGGGCCAGAGGCCGTCGGGTCGGTCGGTGGTGAGGCAGGCGGCGAGGGCGTCTGCGAGGGTGAAGCGTCCGGAGTAGAGGGCCATGCCGATCTGTGCGTCGATGCCGAGGGCGTCGAGCTCGCCGATCTCGGAGGCGTCGCGGACGCCCCCGGCGACGGTGAGGCGTGCGTCGCCGACGAGGCGTTGGAGCTCGACGGCGCGCTCGAAGGGGAGGCCCTGCATGGTGCCCTCGACCTCGACGAAGGTGACGAGGAAGCCGGCGACGTATGGGCGGAGGGCGGCGATGCGGTCGGCGACCTTGGCGCCGGTGCCCTGGGTCCAGCCGTGGGTGACGATCTCGCCGTTGCGTGCGTCGAGCGCGGCGATGACGCGCTGCCTTGGGAGGTGGCGGAGGATGTCGGGGGTGGCGGCGGTGCCGAGGATGACTTTCCTTGCGCCGAGGTCGAGCCAGCGGCGGGCGGTGTCCACATCGCGGATGCCGCCGCCGACGCGGCAGGGGGCGAGGGCGAGGAGGTCGGTGATGGTGGAGGCGTTGGAGCCGGTGGCGAGGGCGGCGTCGAGGTCGATGACGGCGATCTCGCCGAGGCGGCCGAAGCGCTGGGCGATGGGGCGGGGGTCGCCGGCGTTGATGCGGAGGGTCTGGCCGCGTTCGAGCTGGACGGCGTTGCCGGACTGAAGATCGACGGATGGGATGATCATGGCGGGTGGTCCCGGGGGGCTGCGACGCGTCGCTCGCGGGGGTTATCGCAGGGTG
>CAZCBN010000067.1:0-223 GCA_964496975.1 uncultured Phycisphaeraceae bacterium | reverse complement strand
CGCCGCACGCGGCGGCGAGGAGGTCGGTGTCGTAGCCCTGGCGGGTGCCGTCGCGGTCCCAGCTGGTGAGGAGGATCTCGCCGGCGCCGAGGGCCTCGACGCGGCGGCACCAGTCGAGGACGTCGAGGCCGGTGCGCTCGGTGCCGGAGGTGATGACGACCTCCCAGGCCTGGCCGCTGGTGTTGGCGCCGGTGGTCGGCGCGTCGGTGCGGCGGGGTGCGGC
>CAZCBN010000066.1:0-17194 GCA_964496975.1 uncultured Phycisphaeraceae bacterium | reverse complement strand
CGACCGACGCTCGGATCATTGGGAACGATCACCGCGATCACCCGGGTCGCCGCGTGGGGGCTGCGCACAAGGTGCGTCAGCGTGCGCGCCCGCGCCACGTCCGCGGGCCTCGCCCGGCCCGAGCCCGCCGCCCGAGGCCCCCCGTCGGCCCCGATCGCCGACCACCGCAGCACCGCCCCGCGCGACACCACGCCCGACGCGTCAAACGCGTAGTCCGGCAGGTCCCGCGCATCGCACGCCCGCAGCGACACCAGCCGCACGCCCTCGTCCCGATCGGCCAGCAGCGGCTCCAGCGCCGCCCGCGCCGCGTCCGCACGGGGCACCGCCGCCCGCCCCGACACCCAGACGCGCACGGCGTGCGCCAGCCCGACACGCGCGCCCGCCGCCCACCCCCGCAGCGCCTCCGCCCCGCCCGAGGCCGCGAACGCCGCGCCCGGGGGCTGCTCGATCATCGACAGGCGGCGCGCCCGCGCCGGACGCACCAGCAGGTGCCACGCCGAGAGCATCGCCGCCGCGTCCCGCTCCGACTGCGGGTTGGCCACGCGCTCCATCGCCGCGGCCGCCAGGTCCTCGCTCGCCATCCACCGCCAGGCCCTTGGGCCGAGCGAAGGCTCGGTCGACCGGCGCAGCGCGCTCAACGCCGCGCCGTGCGCCGGGTGGGCCCGATCCACAAGCACACGCCGCACGCGCGCATACGCCGACGCGACCTCGGCGGCGCCCGAGATCCGCCGCGCAATGCCGTCGTCCGCGAGGGCGATGCACGCATCGACCGGGCCCCGGCGGCGGTGATCCGGGTAGGCCCACGCGGCGTCGGCGAGATCGGTCAGGACATCCCCCAATGACGCGACGTCAAGCCCGCCCTCCGCCGCAACGCCCGCGAAGGCGTGGAACGCCCGGTCCACCGCCAGCAGCGTCTCCCGGTCGTCGCTCTTCAAGAGAGTCGCCGCGGCGCCCGCGAGGGCCGGGCCCGGGTGCGCCTCGGCGAACGCGGCGAGGCAGCGGCCCAGGGTGCGGGCGGCGGGGCGGGGAAGGGCGTCGGCGCCCACGGCAAGCTCGGCGAGATGCACCCCGAGTTCGGGCCAGCGGTCTTCACCCGAGACAAACACCAACCGCTGCATGTCGGCCGTGAGCGCCCCCCGCAACAGGACCAGGGCCCGCAGCGCGAGGTCGCGGGTTTCTTCCGGCGACACCGTGCGCTTGCGGCCGACGGCGCGGCGGAGCCACGAACCGGCGACGACCCGTACCCGATCGGCGGTTGTCAGGATCGACGACGGACCCGCCGACGGGGCCGCAAGCTCGAGCGCAAGGAGGGCCACGTCGGCCTCTGAACCCTGACAAGACCCAGCCTCGACAAGCTCCAGCACCGCGGCCGCGCGGGCGCGTGGGTCGAGCTTTCGGAGGCGATCGAGGGGCAGGGTGGGGGCTTCGGTGGGGTTCACGACTGTAAAGCCCTATGTGTCAACGTTCTGTGAACGAAGGCGATTCGGCCTCACCACAATGGGGAAATCTGCAAGACGTTGTAGACGGATGATCGGGGTCTTAGATATCTTGTGTCTGCGATTCTGCGCATCGGCGTGCGGTTTCTCCCCAGATCGGTCCATATCACCAGACATGAACCGAACAATCTTCCACGTCTCGCGGCCTGATCTTGGAGTGCTCCGCGGGGTCGTGCGCGTCGGGGCGCCTGATGCGGGAAGAGTCGGCCGCGTGCGTGGGTCGACCGGAAAAAACACGACTGGAAAAAACGCTCCGGTTTGGGGGGCGTCGTCCGAGCCGTCGCGTGGCGCGCGACGTATCGATGTGGGTGTATCGGATGCCGCCCTGCCGGTGGCCCAGCAATGGGTGCCGGTCCCGCCCCGCGGCGATTCGAGACCCCTTCCACCTGCCGTCCACGAGGCCCGGCCCGCCGGGTCGAACGGGGTCGGCGCCGGGGCGGAAGGTTGTTCCTCGGGTGACGGTGTGTTCCGGTTCGTGACGGCGCGGCCGTGCGTCGAAGCGGTCGGACGCGGTGCCGGCGGGCGGATGGTGACGCTGGCTCGCCCGGGCCGTTGGGCCTCCTCGCCGGTCGCGGCGTGGGGCTGGGGGGCGAACCGGGGAGGCCGCTGGAGCGTTGTTGGACCGTTTTGGGGGCTGTGTGTTTGAAAAGGAGGCCTGAAGGAGCCGGAGCGGGCGTGAGCCGGTCGTCATGACCCGAGGCTGGTGATGCCCAGACATGATGCCCAGACATGTTGACCAGACATGATGACGAGTCCCGCTGCTGAAGCCCTTGGGGAGAGAGCACCCCGAAAGGGCCCGCTGAAGTGACCCGGTGACATGACTCTGTTGGTGACACGACCCCGTTGGTGACACGACTTGGTGACACGACTTGATGACATGACCTGACCACAAGGCCCGAGTCTGCCGGATCGCGCGTGCGGCGCGGTGTCCGGCCCGCGACATCAGACGCCGGCGCGCGGGGCGTTCTGATCTTCGCCTTGTGGAGCTGATCCCTGTTCCTCGCACCTGTACGCATGTTCGCGCATGGAACCGCCAATGAACCCGCAAACCAAACCGAGCAGCCAGCCGAACAATCTTCAAACGTACCAGGTGGTGCTGTACGACCGGGCGCTGCACCCCGAGTTGTTCTCGCTGCGGCAGCGTCGGGTGGTGACGCACGGGGCGTACGAGCTGGAGACGTGGCTGATCCCCGGCGGGCACATCCTGCGCTTCGAGCACGGGGGCAAGTGTCTGTCGGAGCTGGTGACGGACCAGACGGGGTCGCTGCCGCAGAGCGGGATTGTGACGGCGTTTCTGTGCGCCGGGGAGCGCGACTTCGACAAGCTGTTCGAGCGCGAGCGCATCAACTACATGACGACGGTGCAGACCGAGCAACTGAGCGAGAACCTGTACCTGGCGACGCTGGACGAGATGCGCGACTACGCGGACGAGGTCGAGGCCCTGCGGCACGAGTGGGCGGACGAGGCCGGCCCCAACCTGTCGATGCTGGACGTGCAGCGCTTCAGCCGGGAGATCCACATCCAGAGCTACCACCTGCTGGCCAGCGGGGGCGTGGTGCTGCGGACGCAGACGATCTTTGAGCAGCATGGGTGAAGGGGGGGACTGGCCATCGGCCATCGGGGACTGGGGGGAGGCGGGGAAGGGGCCGAGGACGTTGGGTGGGGGGGGGACGCGGGGGGCCGCTTGGCGGCTTGGGGTGGGGCGGCGTCGGTGGGTTGCGGGGCAATAGAGTGATGCGGTGCGCGGCCGCGGGGCGGCGGGGTGCGCGGGCGTTGGTGCGCCCGGGGCCTGCCGTTCGGTGATGGGTCTGCTGCGCGGTGGAAGGGCGCTGGGCGCGGTGGGGCGCCGGCGCTGCAGGGTGCTTGCCATGTCTGGGGCCGCCGAGCCGAAGTCTGACGCGCGTTCGTACAAGGACACGCTGAACCTCCCGAAGACGGCGTTCGCGATGAAGGCGAACCTGGTGCAGAACGAGCCGGCGTCGCTGAAGCGCTGGTCGTCGCTCGCTGGTGGGCGGGGCCTGTACGCGGCGCTGCGCGAGCGGCGGGCGGGGCGGGCGCGGTTCAACTTTCACGACGGGCCGCCGTACGCGAACGGGTCGATCCACCTCGGGCACCTGATGAACAAGTGCCTGAAGGACCTCGTGGTGCGCAGCCGGGGGATGATGGGGATGGACTGCCCCTACGTGCCGGGGTGGGACTGCCACGGGCTGCCCATCGAGCACAAGGTGATGCAGGAGCTTGTGGAGAGCGGCAAGGCGAAGAAGCTCGCCGCGCTGGAGCCCGACAAGGCGAAGACGGCCGTGCGGCGGGAGTGCCAGACGTACGCGCAGAAGTACATCAAGCTGCAGGCGGGGCAGATGCAGCGGCTGCTGACGCTGGCGGACTACGCGGACCCGTACCTGACGATGACGCCGGCGTACGAGGGCGCGGTGATCGAGGTGCTGGCGTCGCTGGTGGAGCGGGGGCTGGTGTACCGGGCGTTGAAGCCGGTGCACTGGTCGATCGCGAACGAGACGGCGCTGGCGGAGGCGGAGCTGGAGTACGTCGACCGCGAGGACCTGTCGGTGTACGTGGACTTTGAGGCGGAGAGCGCGGACGCGGTGTACGACGCGTTCGGCCTGCCGAGGGACGCGGACGACGCCGAGGTGGACGAGGACGCGGCGACGGCCGACGTCACGACGCCCGCGCGGCCCGGGCAGACGCCCTCGTTCATGATCTGGACGACGACGCCGTGGACGCTGCCGGCGAACCTGGCGATCGCGGTGCACCCGGAGATCCGGTATGCGCTGGCGCGCGTGGACGGCAGCGTGACCGTGGTGGCCGAGCGGCTGCTGGAGAAGGTGTGCGCGGCGGCGAAGGCGGAGGAGGTGCGGGTGCTGGCGGTGGCGAGCGGGGCGTCGCTCGTGGGGCTGCGGTACAAGCACCCGTTCCGCGGTGAGCCGCCGCGGCCGCACGGGGAGCCCGACGCGGACGTGAAGGCCTGCTACGCCGTCGTGTCGGCGGACTATGTGACGCTGGAGGACGGCACGGGCCTGGTGCACACCGCGCCCGGCCACGGCGCGGAGGACTATCAGACAGGCCTGCGCGTGGGGCTGCCCGTGTATTGCCCGGTGCGGGGCGACGGCACGTATGACCACACCGTGCCGGCGTGGCTCCGCGACGTGAGCATCTGGGAGGCGAACGAGACGATCACCGCGCGGCTTCGCGAGAGCGGGCACCTGTTCCACAGCAACCGCTTCATGCACAGCTACCCGCACGACTGGCGCAGCAAGACGCCGGTGATCTTCCGGTGCACGGAGCAGTGGTTCGTCGGGGTCGATTCGGCGGCGGGCCCGGCGCACCAGACGCTGCGGGCGATGGCGCTGGACGCCGTCAACCCGGAGAACACGAGCGAGCGGGCGGTGCGGTTCGTGCCCGAGTGGGGCCGCAACCGGATGCGCGGCATGCTGGAGAGCCGGCCCGACTGGTGCATCAGCCGGCAGCGGTCGTGGGGCTTGCCGATCCCGGCGTTCATTCTGGCGGACGGGCGGGCGTTCATGACGGCGGCGAGCACGCGCGCGGTGGCGCGGCTCTTCCGCGAGGAGGGGAGCGACGCGTGGTTCAGCAAGCCGCCCGCGGAGCTGCTGAAGCACTACCGGCCCGAGGACGACCCGGCGGCGCCGGCGGGGCTTGACCTGTCGCTGCTGAAGAAGGGCGGGGACATCCTCGACGTGTGGTTCGAGAGCGGGTCGTCGTGGAACGCGGTGATGCGCGAGCGCTTCGGCGACGCCGCCTTCCCCGTGGAGCTGTACCTCGAGGGGAGCGACCAGCACCGGGGCTGGTTCCAGCTCAGTCTCTTGCCGAGCCTCGGGGCGATGGGGCGGGCGCCGTTCAAGACGCTGCTCACGCACGGCTTCATGGTGGACAAGGACGGGAAGAAGCTCAGCAAGAGCGCCGGGCACACGATCGAGAACCTCTTTGAGAAGTACGGGGCCGACGTGCTGCGGTGGTGGGTGAGCGGGCTCGCGTACGACGGCGACGTGAAGGTCGATGACTCGTTCTTCGAGGCCGCGGGCGAGAGCTACCGCAAGGTGCGGAACACGCTGCGCTTCCTGCTGAGCAACCTCTCCGACTTCACGCCCGGCCCGCACTGCGCGAAGCTGGACGCGATCTCACCGACGAGCCTCGACGCGTGGGTGCTGGGGGAGTACGACACGCTCGCCGCCGAGGTGATCGGGGCGTTCGAGCGGTACGACTTCAAGGCGGCGCACGCGGCGATCTACAACTTCTGCAACGACACGCTGAGCGCGACGTACCTCGCGGCGGTGAAGGACCGGCTCTATTGCGACCGGCCCGACAGCGCCCGGCGGCGGCAGTGCCAGACGGTGCTGTGGGACCTGGCGGACGGCTTGTGCCGGCTGCTGGCGCCCATCATGTGCCACACGGCGGACGAGGCGTGGCGCGAGCTCGTGGGCGATGGAAAGAGCGGCGGCCAACACGCCGGGTCGGAGAGCCGGCCTGCTCAAGACGGCGGCTCGGAGGGCCGGCCTGCCCAGGACCGCTGCGTGCACCTGGAAGAGTTCATCCGCGGCTTCGGCGTGCGGGCCGACGCGCGGTGGGACGCGGTGCTCGCGCTGCGCGATCGGGCGCTGAAGGCCCTGGAAACAGCGAAGGCCACGCACGGCATCGACAATCCGCTGGACGCGGGGCTGGTCTTCCCCGCGGCGGACAACACGGTCGCCGGGTTTGACCCGGTGGACCTCGCCGACCTGTGCGGCGTGAGCCGGGCGGAGTTTTCGCGGGCCGACGCCGAGGTGCGCGTGCTGGACCTGCGGAACGAGCCGCGGTGCGAGCGGAGCCGCAAGCGCGACGGCACCGTCCGGCCTCGGGCGGACGGCGGGCTGCTGAGCGACCGCGACGCGGCGGCGGTGGGCGTCGCCTGAGGCCCCGGGCGAGCGCGGCGCCGCGCGGCGTCCGGCTTATGCTGCCGGTATGACGACCGCGACGCTGCTCTCCGGCCCGCCCGATGTGAACAAAAACCTCCGCCGCGTGACGACGCTGGGCGTGCACGACCCGGTGTCGTACATCACGCTCGCCTCCGGGCGGCGGGTGATGATCGTGCGCGATGTGGAGCTGCCGCGGGCCCGGGCCGCGGGTCGGGCCGAGGCGGTGCACGCGTACGAGGACTTCCCCCCCACCGTCGACGGAGCGGCCCGGCCGCTGTCGGGCGACCGGGAGGTGCGCGCGGCGCAGGCGACGGCGGAGTGCCTTGTGCGGCACGGCGTGACGCGGGTGACGGCGGACCGTTCGCTGCCGCTGCTGGTCGCCGACGAGGTGCGTGCCCGGGGCATCGAGGTGGTGTGCGACCGGCAGATGGGCGTGCGCGAGCGGCGCATGAAGGACCGGGCCGAGGTGGAGGCGATGCGGGCGGCGCACGCGATCGCGGAGTCGGCCGTGCGCGCGGCGTGCGAGCTGATCGCGCGGGCCGAGGCCAAGGGGGACGGCACGCTGCTGGACCCGACGCGCCCGGGCGAGCCGCTGACGAGCGAGCGGGTGATGGCGCTGATCACGGTGCACCTGGCGGAACGCGGCGCGGTGTCGGACGGGCACATCGTCGCGGGCGGGGCCGACGGGGGGGACTGCCACGAGCACGGGCGCGGCGTGCTGCGGACGGGCGAGCTGATCATCGTGGACGTCTTCCCGCGGCACACGGCGAGCGGGTATCACGGCGACTGCACGCGGACGGTGGTGCACGGCCGCGTGCCCGCCGAGGCCGCGCGGATGCACGCCGCGGTGGCCGAGGCGAAGGCGGCGGCGTTCGCGGCCACGAGGGTGGGTGCCACGGGGGAGGACGTGCACCGGGCCGTCATGCGGGTGATGGCCTCGCACGGGTACCCGATGGGCTTCCCGCCGGCGGGCGCACCGACGGGGTTTTGCTCCATGCCGCACGGCACGGGGCACGGGCTGGGGCTCGACCTGAAGGAGCCGCCGCTGCTCGACCTGGGGGGGCCCGAGCTGCTCGACGGCGACGCGGTGACGATCGAGCCCGGGCTGTACGCGCTGGGCTTTGGCGGCGTGCGGCTTGAGGACCTGGTCATCGTGCGGCCCGGCGGCGTGGAGAACCTGAGCACGCTGCCCGAGGGGCTGGCCTGGGCGTGAGCCCGCATGGGATGGGCCGGGCGTGACGGGGCCGGGCGTGACGGGGCCGGGCGTGACGGGGCCGGGCGTGACGGGGCAGGCGTGACGGGCGGGGCGGGCCGCGGCGCACGGGGCCCGGATATGGGTGTTCCGCACGGGCGCGATGGTGAAAAGCGGCAACGCCGATCGAGCCGATCGGGGGCGTGGTCCGATGGTGTGTTGCGATGGGGCAACACGACGACCCGGGCTTTTCTTCAGAAGTCGGCCGCGCGGACGCGGCGCGGCCTGATCGCGCACATCCTGCGCGTCGGAGCGCTGAGGCTGCGCCGGTGGCGGCGGACCGGACGACGGCGCTGGCGCACGAACTGCGCAACCTGTTGGACGGGTCGCTGCGGTGGGTGGCGCTGGCGGAGCGCGGGCTTCCGCGGGCGGAGTCGGCGTCGCTCACGGAAGATCTGGAGCGGACGCGGCGGCAGCTCGACACGGTGCGGGAGGCGCTGGAGCGGATGGCGGCGATTGTGCGCGCGGCGATGAGCAGCGCGAACCTGCCGCTGGGGAGCACGCTGCTGAGCGGTTATCGGGCCACGCTGGGGGAGGCGGTCGATCACGCGGTGGACGTGGTGCGGCCGGCGGCGGCGGAGATCGGGATCACGGTGTCGGTGCGCATCGACCGGGACGCGGGCGTGCTGGCGGCGGGGGCGATGTACAGCCTGATTCTGAACGCGCTGCGGAACGCGGTCGAGAGCATCGGCCGGGCGACGGACGGGCAGCCGGGGGCGGGGTGGGTGGAGGTGCGGCTGACGCTGGAGACGGCGAACGGCGCGCGCGGCGTGGTGCTGGAGGTGGAGGACGACGGCGTCGGGCCGCCCGCGGAGGGGCTCTCGGCGGAGGTGGGCACGGCGACGTTTGCGGGTGGACGCGGGATCGGGCTGGCGCTGGGGCGGCAACTGGTGCGGGAGATCGGGGGGGCGTTGACGCTGTCGCGTGGACGCGGGCCCGGCGCACGGCCCGGGGCGGTGCTGCGGGCGACGTGGCCGGCGCCGGCCGTCGAGGCGGAGAGCGAGGCGGGGCATGGGTGACGCACAGGGGGCGCGCGGGCCTTCGGCGCGGGTGCTGGTGGTGGACGACGACCCGATCGTGGCGGAGAGCCTCGGGGAGTACCTGCGGGCGGAGGGGTTTGACGCGGCGGTGGCGTTGGACGCGGCCGAGGCGCTGGACGTGCTGCGCGGCGGCGAGGCGGGGGGCGGGGGTCGGCGGCCCTACGACGTGGTGCTGAGCGATGTGAACATGCCGCGGATGAGCGGGATGGACCTGCTGGACGCGATCGGGCGGGAGGGGATCGGGGCGTCGGTGGTGATGC
The DNA here is from genome assembly GCA_964496975.1 of uncultured Phycisphaeraceae bacterium. Classification (GTDB taxonomy): domain Bacteria; phylum Planctomycetota; class Phycisphaerae; order Phycisphaerales; family UBA1924; genus CAZCBN01. Next base: position 8,221 of record CAZCBN010000066.1, on the reverse strand, counting down.
TGACGGGGTACAGCACGGTGGAGAACGCGGTGGAGGCGTTGCGCCGCGGGGCGGTGGACTACCTGACGAAGCCCGTGGTGGACGACGAGCTCCGGATGGGGCTGGAGCGGGCGCTGCGGCAGCGGCGGCTGGTGGAAGAGAACCGGGTGCTGCGCGGGCGGCTGGACGAGCGGTTCGGGCTTGGGAACATCGTCGGGGGCGATGCGCGCATGAAGCGCGTGTACGAGCTGGTGCAGGCGGTGGCGCCGAGCCGGACGACGGTGCTGATGAGCGGGGAGAGCGGGACGGGCAAGAGCCTGATCGCGCACGCGATCCACCACAACAGCCCGCGCTCCGGGAAGCCGTTTATCGAGCTGAGCTGCGGGAGCATCCCCGAGACGTTGCTGGAGAGCGAGCTCTTTGGGCATGTGCGCGGGGCGTACACGGGGGCGCACGCGGACAAGGTGGGGCGGTTTGAGGCGGCGGACGGCGGGACGATCTTTTTGGATGAGATCAACAGCGCGTCGGCGGGGATGCAGCTCAAGCTGCTGCGGGTGCTGCAGGAGCGGAAGTTTGAGCCGGTGGGCGCGACGGAGACGCGCGAGGTGGACGTGCGGGTGATCCTGGCGAGCAACCAGCCGCTGGAGAAGCTGGTGGCGGCGGGGACGTTCCGGCAGGATTTGTACTACCGGATCAACGTGGTGAAGATCGAGCTGCCGCCGCTGCGGGATCGGGTGAGCGATATCCCGATGCTGGCGGAGCACTTTTTGGAGAAGCACGCGCGGGAGGTTGGGAAGGCGCTTCGGGGCTTCAGCGCGGAGGCGATGGACGCGCTGCGGCGGTACTCCTTCCCGGGGAATGTGCGGGAGCTGGCGAACATCATCGAGCGGGCGGCGGTGCTGTGCCGCGGGCCGATGATTGAGGTGCATGACCTGCCGGCGGAGATGGTGGCGGGGGATGACCGCGGGCTTTTGGCGGCGCTGGCGGGGGAGAGCGGGGCGCGGTGGCGGGCGGGGGGAGTGAACGGGGACGAGACGGGCGGGGCGCCTGATGCATCGGCTGGAACGGACGACGAGGCGTGGACGCCGATGGCGCTGGAGGAGGCGCTGCGCGAGCCGGAGAAGCGGATCTTGCTGCGGGCGCTGCGGGCGAACCAGTGGAACCGGCAGAAGACGGCGGACCAGTTGCAGATCAATCGGACGACGCTTTACAAGAAGATGCGGTTGCTGGGGATTGAGGATGGAGATGAGCGGCGGGCGGGGTGAGGGGGTGGGGAGGGGCGGGGACTGGGGATTGGGGACTGGGGACTGGGGACTGGGGACTGGCCATCGGCCACTGGGGTGGGGAAGAGGGGGAGAGACGGAGCACGACTTGGCGGGACGCCACGTCGTGGCACCCGGGGGCTGAGGGGAGCAGAGAACGGGGAGAGATGGAGCACGACTTGGCGGGGCGCCACGTCGTGGCACGCGGCGGCGCGGTGTATGCTGGCTGGATGATGAAGGCACCTGACGCGGCGGAACGTCGGTTGGTTGGCGCGGTTCACACGCTCATTCCCATGGTGCATGTCGCGGACGTGGAGGCGTCGCTCGCGTTCTATGCGTTGCTCGGGTTTGAGGCGGTGGGCGTGATGCGCGAGGCGGGTGGGGCGGCCTTTTGGGCGCGGGCGCGGAGCGGGCAGGGGGAGATCATGTTCGCCCGGGCGAGCGGGCCGATTGAGGCGGGCGAGCAGGCGGTGCTTTTTTACATGTACAGCGATGATGTCGTGTCGCTGCGGGACCACCTGCTGTTGCAGGGGCTGCACGAGGGCGGGGTGTTTTGCGGGTCGCCCGGGCCGAACGGGGGGCGGCGGGTGGTGTTTTCGGTGACGCGGCCTCACTACATGCCGGCGGGGGAGATGCGGGTGGTGGATGGGGATGGGTATGTGATTTTGGTGGGGCAGTTGGGGTAGGGAGGCATCAAGGCATCGAGGCATCGAGGCATCGAGGCATCGAGGCATTGAGGCATCGAGGCGTCGAGGCATTGAGGCATCGAGGCTTTGAGGAATTGAGACCGTGGGCTCGATGGGTCGTGGGGCGGCGAGGTGAAGGTGAGAGGCTGCGCCGGCCCACTCAGTCCAGGTTAGCGATGTCGAGGGCGGCGTTGATGAGGCCCAGGTGGCTGTAGGCCTGGGGGAAGTTGCCGAGGGCGCGGCGGGAGTGTGGGTCGAACTCTTCGGCGATGAGGCCGGTGGGGCCGGGGAGCTGGCAGTAGGCGCTGAAGAGCTGGCGGGCGTCGTTGCCGCGGCCGCAGCGGGCGTAGGCCTGGATGAGCCATGTGGTGCAGATGTTGAAGCCGCCCTCTTCGCCGGGGAGGCCGTCGTTCATGCGGTAGCGGTAGACGGTGTTGCCGACGCGGAGGGCTTTTTCGACGGCGTGGACGGTGCTGAGGAAGCGTGGGTCTGTGGGCGGGAGGAGGCCGACGAGGCCGATGAGGAGGCAGCCGGCGTCGAGGTCGGTGGAGCCGTAGGCGGAGGTGAAGGCGCGGGCGTTGTCGTTCCAGCCGTGGGTGAGGATGTCGGCGGCGATGCGGTCTTTGAGGGCGAGCCACTCGGCGGGCGCGGGTGTGGGTGCGGGGGCGGGGCGGGACGCGCGGACCTTGCACGCGAGGTCAACGGCTTGCCAGCACATGGCCTTGGACTGGACGTGGTGGCGGGCGGGGCCGCGGATTTCCCAGATGCCGTGGTCGGGCTCGTGCCAGCGTTCGGCGACGGCGTCGACGATGCGGTCGATGAGGGCGAGGTGCCGCGTGGAGAGGGGGACGCCGCGCGTGGTGAGGAGGTAGGCGGCCTCGACGATGGGGGCGAAGACGTCGAGCTGGAGCTGTCGGTCGGCGGCGTTGCCGACGCGGACGGGGCGTGAGGCGGCGTAGCCGGGGAGCTCGGTGATCTCGGCCTCGGGCGGGAGGGGCCCGCCGCCGACGGTGTAGATGGGGGCGAGGGCGGCGACGCTGGGGAGGCCGTCGGCGACGCCGAGGAGCCACTCGAGGAAGCGGAGCGGCTCGTGGGTGACGCCGAGGCGGACGAGGGCGGAGGCGGCGAGCGCGGCGTCCCTGTGCCAGCAGTAGCGGTAGTCCCAGTTGCGTTCGCCGCCGAGGCACTCGGGCAGGCTTGTGGTGGGCGCGGCGGCGATGGCGCCGGTTGGGGCGTGGGCGAGGGCGCGGAGGACGAGGGCGCTGCGCTTGACGAGGTCTGGCGCGACGGTTGGGAGGGCGAGCGCTTCGGCCCATTGCGACCAGTGGCGGTCGGTGTCGCGCTGGCGGTCGTGGACGGGCGCGGGGGAGGGCTCGAGGCTCGGGGTGCCGCAGCGGAGCTCGAGGGTGAGGTCGCCGCCGAGGGCGTCGAGGTCGACGTCTGCGGAGGCGGCGTGGTGGCGGCCGTCGTGGGTGATCTGCCAGGCCACGCCCGGGGCGTAGAGGACGATGGGGTCGCTGCGGCCGGTGAGGATGAGGCCGGCGGGGTGGGCGTCGAGGCGGGCGGGGGAGCGGCCGAAGTCGGGCCTTGGGGCGAAGCGGATGCGGACGCGGCCGCGGCCCTGGATGCGGCGGATGAGGTCGGTGCGGCCGGCGTGTTCGTGGGTGCGGCCGGCGGAGCAGTCGAGCCAGTCGGTGATGGTGAATGCGGGCCAGCGGGTTTGCACGGTGAAGGCGTCGCCGGTGTAGTGCTGCGTGGGCTGGGTTGCCGGGGCGGGGCCGGCGGGAGTGATGGTGAAGGCGCCGGCCTCGGGGCCGCCGAGCAGGCCGGCGAAGAGGGCGGGGGAGTCGATGCGGGGGGTGCAGAACCAGGCGAGGTCGCCGGTGGGCGAGAGGAGGGCGGCGGTGCGCTGATCGGAGAGGAGGGTGTGGTGCTCGATGGGCGTGGCGGCGAGCGCGGGCTCGGCGGCGGCGCGACGGTCGGCGAGCGTGTTGAGGACGAGGGCGACGGCGTGGGTGTCGAGCACGCGATGGGAGGCCGCGCTCGCGCCCTCCAGGCCCACCTTGATGCCGAGGTCGTGCGGGTGAAGGGCGGCGAAGGCGTCTTCGTCGGTGACGTCGTCGCCCAGGAAGACGACTGCGGTGGCGCCGACGCGGCGGCGGAGGATGTCGACGGCCTCGCCCTTGCTCGCGGCGACGACGGCGAGCTCCACGACCATTTTGCCGTGCTTCACGTGGACGCCGGGGCGGGCGGCGGGGCCCTGCATGACGCGGTCCACGGCGGCCGCGGCGACGTCGGGCGAGGCGTTTCGGAAGTGGAAGGCGACGGACGCGGGTTTGACCTCGACGGCGCAGCCGGGGGAGGCGGCGGCGAGGTCGGAGAGCTCGACGCGCAGGGTGTCGCGCAGGGCGACGGCGGCGGCGGGGAGGGAGGCGGCGAAGTCGCACGAGGTTTCGCCGCCGTGGCTGCCGATGAGGTGCACGCCCGGGGGCGAGCCGACGCGGTCGGCGAGGTCGCCCAGGGAGCGGCCCGAGATGAGGGCGGCGTGGGTTCCCGGCAGGGCGGCGAGGCGCTGCAGGGCCTGCATGCAGGCGGGGTCGGGGCGGGCGTCGGCGGGGTGGGGGACGATGGGGGAGATGGTGCCGTCAAAGTCGGTGGCGACGAGGAGCGTGGTGGAGGCGGCGAGGCGGGCCAGCGCGGCGGTGAGCGCCGGGTCGATGTCGGGCCCGGCGGCGACGGGAGAGGCCGAAGGGGCGGGCGTGTTGTCGCGGCTTTTCGGCATGCGGGGCTCGGTGCGGTGCCTTGGCGGGACGGGTGGGCTGGACGCGTGGGCGGGCGGGGCCGCGTGAGGGCTCGGGGCGGGCGAGCTACCGGGCCTTGGACAGCACGGCGATGAACGAGTCGGACCAGTCGTGGACGGTGTGCTTCTCCACGCGGCCGCGGAGAAGGGCCATGCGGCGGCGTGCGTCGGCGGGGTCGAGGGTGAGGGCGGACTCGATGGCGGCGGCCATGCCGTCGATGTCGTAGGGGTTGACGAGGATGGCCTCGCGGAGCTCGGCGGCGGCGCCGGCGAACTCGGAGAGAACGAGGACGCCGGTGTTGAGGAGGCGGACGGCGCAGTACTCCTTGGCGACGAGGTTCATGCCGTCGCGGAAGGGGGTGACCATCATGACGTCGGCGGCGAGGTAGGCGGCCATGAGCTCGGCGGGGGGGAGGCTCCGGTAGACGTAGTGGACGGCGATGTGCTCGGTTTTGGCGTAGGTGCCGTTGATGCGGCCGACGTAGCGCTCGACGGTGTCGCGGAGGTCGGCGTAGTCGTCGACGCTTTGGCGCGTGGGGACGGCGACCTGGATGAAGACGGTGTGGTCGGCGTTCACGTTGCCGCGGCGGAGGACCTCCTCGAAGGCGCGGAGGCGCATGTCGATGCCCTTGGTGTAGTCGAGGCGATCCACGCCCAGGATGATGCGGCGGTGGTCCCAACTGGAACGGAAGCGCTCGGCGGCGGCGATGATGCGCGGGTCCTGGGCGAGGGACTGGAAGCGATCGACGTCGATGGAGATGGGGAAGGCGTCGACGACGACCTTGCGGCCGGCGAAGGTGAGGAGCTCGTCGGAGCCGGAGGCGGAGGTGAAGCGACGGGCGGCGCGGGCGAAGTTTTCGGCGCTGAGCTTGTCCTGGAAGCCGACGACGTCGGCGCCGAGGAGGCCCTCGAGGATCTGGGTGCGCCAGGGCATTTTGGCGAAGAGCTCCTCCGGCGGGAAGGGGATGTGGAGGAAGAAGCCGATGCGGGCCTTGGTGCGCTTCTCGCGGATCATGCCGGGGACGAGCTGGAGCTGGTAGTCGTGGACCCAGATCATGTCGTTGTCCTGGGTCTGGGCGACGGCGGCGTCGGCGAAGCGCTGGTTGACGGTGTGGTAGGGCCACCACCAGTGCCGGTGGAACTTGGGCTCTCGGAGGGCGTCGTGGTAGAGGGGCCAGAGGGTGGTGTTGGCGAAGCCGGCGTAGAAGCCGTCCATCTCTTCGCGGCGGATGGCGACGGGCTGGACGCGGATGCCGTCGTGGGTGAAGGCGGCGGGGGCGCGGCGGGTCATGGAGCCGTCCCAGCCGATCCAGCCGCCCTGGCAGGCCTTGACGATGGGGGCGACGGCGGTGACGAGGCCCCCGGGGCTGGTCTCCCAGGCGTGGCCCTTGCCCTTGTCGACCTTGCGGACGGGCAGTCGGTTGGCGACGACGACGAGGCGGCTGGCGCGGCGGGCGGGTCGGCGGGCCGCGGGACGGGGGGCGGGGTCTGGGGTTGGGGGCTCTGGGGTTGGGGGAGGGGCGGTGGATTTTCGGGCCATGCCGGGGTCTCCGCGGGCGGGGCGGGGTTGTCCACGGGCGTTGCCGGCCGGGCGGGGCGGGCCCCGGGTGGTGGCTTCGGTGGCGTGGGGGCGGCGGCCTAAACTCGCACCCGCGGCGTGGCCGCAGGGGGGCGTTCCGCCCGGGATAGGCGTTGATTCGGCACAGCGTAGCGGCCGAGCGCGTGCCCGGCGTTTCGACCGGGGTCGGCGGACGCGGACGACAGAAGGAAGGCGATACCCATGGCGGACTCTCCGATGCAGCAGGGCGGGCAGCAGGTGCAGTGGCAGATCGACCAGAGCAAGATGGCGACGCACTACGCGAACATGATCTTCACCGCGACGACGACGGACGAGATGATCGTCGACTTCGGCGTGAACGTGCCCCGCGCGCTGCCCGGGCAGGCGCCGGTGGTGGTGTGCACGGTCGGCACCCGCGTGGTGCTGAACTGGGCGAGCGCGAAGCGGCTTGCCATCACGCTGGGCAACGCGGTGCGGCAGTACGAGGAGCAGTTCGGGGAGATCGGCCTGGGCCGCCAGCAGGGCGGGCCGCAGGCCTGAGCGGAGCCTGAATGGGGCCGGGGGGCCGGAATGGGGCCGGGGGCCGGGCCCGGTGATTCGGCAGGCGCTCGTTCGATTGGGGTGACGGAGGCGGGCCGCTCGGGCATCCCGGCGGGTACCCCCCGGCGGGCGCCGGCGAGGAGACGGGTATCGCATGGACGCCGAAGGACACAGCCAGGTCGCAGAGCAGAGCGGGAGCGCGAGGCCCTCGGGCCGGGAAGCTCCGGCGGGCCGCGGGGCGCCGCTGGGTGAGGCGGAGATCCGCGCCGAGAGCGAGCCGCTGCGCCGGCTCGTGGAGCAGGTGGGGCGGGTCGTCGTCGGCCAGTCTTCGATGGTCGAGCGGCTCGTGCTGGGGCTGCTGACGGGCGGGCACGTGCTGCTGGAGGGCGTGCCGGGGCTGGCGAAGACGCTGACGGTGAGCACGCTGGCGCGGGGCGTGCGGGCGGAGTTCCGGCGGATCCAGTTCACGCCGGACCTTTTGCCGGCGGACCTTGTGGGCACGCTCATCTACAACCCGCGTGACGGGGTATTCACGCCGCGGCGCGGGCCGATCTTCGCGAACATCGTGCTGGCGGACGAGATCAACCGCGCGCCGGCCAAGGTGCAGAGCGCGCTGCTGGAGGCGATGCAGGAGAAGCGCGTCACGATCGGCGACGCGACGCACGATCTGCCGCGGCCCTTTTTGGTGCTGGCGACGCAGAACCCGATCGAGCAGGAGGGCACGTACGCGCTGCCCGAGGCACAGGTCGACCGGTTCATGTTCAAGCTGAAGGTCGGCTACCCGAGCAAGCAGGAGGAGCGGGCGATCGTGGACCGCATGGCGACGACCGCCGAGGCGGAGACGGTCGTGCCGGTGATCACGCCGGAGGAGATTCTCCGACTGCGGGGCCTTGTGGACCGCGTCGCGGTGGACCCGCGGGTGCGGGACTACGTGGTTGACATCGTGCACGCGACGCGCGACCCGCGGTCGCTGCCGGCGGCGGACGCGGGCCGCCCGGAGCGCAAGCGTCGCGGCGAGCCCGGCGCCGGGCCTTCGGCGCGGGGCGGCGGGAGCCCGGACGAGCGGGAGGGCGAGGGCTCGCTCGCGCGGCTCGTCGAGTTCGGGGCGTCGCCCCGGGCGTCGATCGCGCTGGTGCTCGCGGCGAAGGCGCACGCGTTCGTGCAGGGCCGGGGCTTCGTGACGCCGAGCGATGTGAAGAGCATCGCGCTGGACGTGCTGCGCCACCGGGTGATCGTCACGTACGAGGCGGAGGCGGAGGGCGTCACGAGCGAGGACGTGGTCCGGCGCGTGCTGGACCGCGTGGTCGCCCCCTGAGCGGCCCGCCCCGGACCCGGGGCGACGGAGCCACACCCATGCCCGAGTCGCGGCCCGGCATCGAGGAGTTGATGTCCGACG
>CAZCBN010000065.1:0-17359 GCA_964496975.1 uncultured Phycisphaeraceae bacterium | reverse complement strand
GGCGGCCCGGGGGCCGGGGGGAGCGCGGGCGGCGCGCGAAGAACGTGATCTTCATGGTGGCGGACGGCATGAGCCACAGCACGTTCAGCATGGCGGACCAGGCGATCCGTCGGCGCGGGGGCTCGGGGAGCGCGTGGATCGCGCTGTGGGGCGAGCCGGGGGTGCGGCGGGCGCTGTGCCGGACGTCCTCGGCGGACAGCATCGTGACGGACTCGGCGGCGGCGGCCTCGGCGTGGGGCGGGGGCGTGCACGTGAACAACGGGGCGCTGAACGTGCACGAGGGGCGGGAGATCGAGCCGATTTTGGTTCGGGCCAAGCGGGCGGGGAAGGCAACGGGCCTTGTCACCACGACGACGGTGACGCACGCGACGCCGGCGGGTTTCATCGCCAACATCGCCGGGCGGGACGACGAGGCGGGCGTGGCGCGGCAGATTCTGGAGCGGGGCGTGGACGTGGCGCTGGGCGGGGGGCTGCGGTTCTTCAAGCCCGAACTGCTGGCGGCGCACGCGGACGTGCGGGTGGTGAACGACGCGGCGGGCCTGCGTGCGGCGGCGAGTGAGCCGGGGCGGCTGCTCGGGCTGTTTTCGCCGGGGCACATGAGCTTTGCGGTGGACCGCGAGGAGACGCAGCCGCACCTGCGGGAGATGTCGATGGCGGCGATCGAGCGGCTGGCCTCGTCGGCGGCGGGGTCGGCGGAGGGGTTTGTGCTGCAGATCGAGGGCGGCCGCGTGGACCACGGGGGGCACGGGAACGACGCGGCGGCGTGCCTGCACGACCAGATCGCGTTTGACGAGACGATCGCGGCGGTGACGGCGTGGGCCCGGGAACGGGACGACACGCTCGTGATCATCACGACGGACCACGGCTGCGGCGGGCCCAGCTTGACGCTGTACAACGAGGAGGGGGCCCGCGGGTTTGACCGGCTGATGAACGCCAAGAAGAGCGTGACGTGGGCCCGCGACCAGGCGAAGGAGGGCACGCCGACGGAGCGGGCGGCGGCGTTCGCGGCGGCGGCACGCGAGGCGTTCGCCGCGGAGCTGACGGCGGAGGACACGGCGTGGCTCGCGGGGGCGTACGAGAAGGGCGCGAGGTCGGACGGGTTTCTTGAGGCGAGCAAGGCCGACTTTGCCGCGGCGGCGGTGCTGGCGAACCACCTTGCGGTGGCGTTTGTGAGCCCGAACCACACGTCGGAGCACGTGGAGGTGACGGCGATGGGGCCCGGGGCGGAACGGATCGACGTGCGGCGGGCGGGGCCGATCATCGACAACATCGACCTGCATGGGATGATGCTGGGGGCGATGGCGTTGGTGTGAGGGAGCGACGGGCGGGAGCCGAGCGACGAAGTGGCCGCGGACGATGTCAGCTCGCGTCCGGCGTGGTCAGCGCTTGGAGGAACTCTTGGGCATGGGTCTTGATCTGAAAGAAGCTCAATGAGCAGTCGCTCTCTCGCCGAGCGGTTCTTGAGAGGCGATCGCGCGGAAACGTTGCGAGCCACTGGACGCGGCGGAGATTGACGTACTCCGGGGCGGTGACCGGGTCGTAGCGATAGTCGCCGACGAACGTGCCTACGTGAACTTCTTGGTCTTTCGCGCAGTGATAGGTGATGAAGTCGCCCAACGACACTTCGTGCACGAAGCGGAACAACTGTCCGGCACGGGCCGCGGCGGCGCGGGGGGTTAGGCCTGGTTCGTGCCTGGACACACAGGCGGTGAAGGCTTCTCGGGTCGGCGGCAGGAGCGAGAGGTCGCCGAGCCGTGACCAGCCAAGGCCGATGAGGGACTGCCGCAGGTAGAGATCGTCACCCTTGCCGTCTTGGCCGCCGTGGATGGCCCAGAGGACGGCGTGCTGGGGGGGCTTGGTTGGTGGCGGCATGGGCGGGAGTTCCGGAAGGGTCGGCTCGGAGAGCCGACCTACCCAGGAGCACTAGACGTCGCGGTTGATGAGGTCGGCGACGCGCTGGCGGGTGGTGTGCTCGAGGGTGGTGACGACCTCGTCGAGCATGAGGGTTGAGGTGTCGACTCGCACGGCGTCGGCGGGGCAGGTGAGGGGCCCGTCGGGGCGGGTGCTGTCGAGGTGGTCGCGGCGGACGATGTCGGCGAGCAGGGCGTTGAGGTCGACGTCGCGGCCGTGGGCGCGGAGCTGGTCGGCGCGGCGCTGGGCGCGGACCTCGGGGCGTGCGTCGAGGTAGAACTTGACGGGCGCGTCGGGGAAGACGACGGAGCCCTGGTCGCGGCCCTCGGTGACGAGGCGCGGGTGCTGGTGGCCGATGATGCGCTGCTTTTGCACCATGTGCTTGCGGAGTGGGGCGACGGCGGCGACGACGCTGACGAGGGCGGTGACGTCGTGGTCGCGGATGCGGTCGTCCATCGGGCGGAGCCAGGCGAGGACGGCGGGCGGGCGGGTGCGCCAGTCAAAGTGCAGGTCGGCCTCGAGGACGAGTTGCAGCCAGTCGGCGGTGTGGCCGGCGCGGACGGCGGCCTCGTGGCCTCGGTCGATGGCGATGGCGGCGGCGGCGCGGTACATGGCGCCGGTGTCGAGGAACTCCAGGCCCAGCCGCTCGGCGAGGCGGCGGGCGACGGTGGACTTGCCGGTGCCGGCGGGGCCGTCGATGGTGATGATGAGGGGGTAGTCGGCGGTCACGGGCGTGTGGGGCGGGGCTTCGGGGGCGTGGTGCAGGTCGACGGCGATTGTTGCAGGGCGAGAGGGGGCGGTGGTGAGGGGCACGGCGGATCCTCGATGGGCTGGGCGTGGATGGGCTGGGCGTGGATGGGCTGGGCGTGGATGGGCTGGGCGGGGGGAGGGGCACTTGGCCGGCGGGGCGCCCGGAGGTCGGGGCGCGTGGACAGTGCAGTGTGCCGCGCGGCGGGGCGGGGGGCAAGGGCGGGGGCGATGGGAGTGGGAAGAGGGCGGGTGCCGCGGGGGAGCGGGGAGGGGAGGCGACGCAAAGAGGGGGAGGACGGGGCCGGGCGGCTCGGAGAGCCGGGCGAGCTGGGTGGAGTTGGGCGGAGGTGGACGAGCGGGGCGTTATTCGGCGAGGGACTCGAGGGCGGCTTCGAGGGCCTCGCGGCTTTGCATGACGCCGAGGGTGCCGTCGGTGGGGCCGCGGAAGTCGATGGCGAGGGTGCCGTCAAAGCCGACGGTGTTGATGGCGTCGACGAGCGGCTGGAGGTCGTAGGTCAGGTGGGGCGCGGCCTCGCTGCTCATGAGCATGTCGGCGAGGTCTTCGAGGGAGCCGGGCTTGTCGTCGTCGGGCTCGGCGGGCGCGGCCTCGCCGAACTCAAAGGTGCTGGCGAGGACGGCGGAGGCGTAGGGCGTGAGGCGGCGGAGGTAGGTGGCGGGGTCGCCCGAGTCGACGGCGTCTTTGAAGTCTGGGAGGGTGCCGACGCGGAAGCCGCCGATTTTCTTGATGAGGTCGGTGAGGCGCTCGGGCGTGTGCGTCAGGCCCTGGTGGGGGCTGATGAGCAGGTTGATCTCGCGGCGCTCGGCGACGCGCATCACGTCGCGGATGCGCTCGGCGACGCGGTCGATGGTCTCGTCGTCCTCGGCGGGCTTGTTGTGGAACTTGGCGTCGAGGCGGATGCTGGCGGAGTTGCAGCCGAGCAGGGCGGCGGCCTCGACGACGCGGCGGGCGCGGTCGATGGCGGCGTCGCCCTTGTCAAGGTCGGGGTCGCCGAAGGGGAGGGCGTTGGGCTCCATGAGAAGGAGGCAGGCGCAGGCCGACTTGTCGGCCCGCTCGCGGAAGGCGGTGAGTCGGTCGGGCGTGCTGCCGGTGAGCAGGTCGGTGGAGAGGGCGAGGCCCGAGAGGCCCAGTTCGTCGCGGACGTAGCGCGGCAGGTCGGCGAGCTTCAGCTTGGGCGCGCTGTTGCCGCGCGGCTTGAGGAGGGGGGCGATCGACCTTGCGGTGCAGGCAAGCAGCATCGTGCGGGAGAATACCCCCGCCGGCGGTGGCGCGACGGATCGGGCCCCGCCCCGCGGGTCAGGTTGTCGCGGCGGGGGCCCTGGGGAAGGGCCGGGCGGCCCGGCGTGGCCCCGGGGGGCGGGGCGGCGGTAGCATGCGGCGGCGCGGACCGGCGGTAGGACACGGCGGCGCGCGACGCGGGCGGCCCTTGGCGTGGAGGCGAGTCGATGAGCGTTCCGACCGATCGGCGGTACAGCGAGAGCCACGAGTGGCACAAGACCGAAGGGGGCCTCGTGGTGCTCGGGATCACGCGGTTCGCCGTGGAGCAACTCACGGACATCACCTTCGTGCAGATGAAGCCGAAGGGCACCCGGGTAAAGGCCGGCGACATCGTGGGCGAGGTGGAGAGCGTCAAGACGACGAGCGACATCTACTCCGGCATCGCCGGCGAAGTGGTCGAGGTGAACGCGGGGCTGGCCGCGAGCCCGGGCCTTGTGAACGAGGACCCCTTCGGCACCGGGTGGCTCGTGAAGCTGCGGCCCGAGAATCCCGCGGCGGTTGAATCGCTCCTTGACGCCGCGGCGTATGAAAAGCTCCACGGCTGAGCGGGAGCCCGGCGGCGGATTCCTACCGGCCCCGCGTGGCTTGCGGGGGAGCGGGGGCGTTGCCTCGCGGCGGCGAGGCCGGGCGAGTCGGCCTGAGGGTCGGTGCGGGGTCGGCGTGGGACGGGTAGATGTGTGCCCGTTCCCGGGTGTCATGAGCGCCGCGCTGGGCGGGGGCTCTGGGATGCTGGCATGATTGTTTGCCGAGGGGTGGAAAAGACGTACCGACTCGGCGGGAGTCCGGTGCATGCCCTGCGCGGGATCGACCTTGAGGTGCGCGGGCCCGGCTTCTTCGCGGTGATGGGGCAGAGCGGCAGCGGGAAGACCACGCTGCTGCACCTGCTCGCTGCGCTGGACCGGCCCGACCGGGGCGAGATCGAGATCGCCGGCCAGCGGATCGATCGGATGAACGACCGCGAGGCGACGGTGTTTCGCCGCCGCGGGATCGGCGTCATTTTTCAGCAGTTCAACCTGATCCCGACGCTCACGGCGCAGGAGAACATCGAGCTGCCCGGTCTGCTGGCGGGCGACCCGCGGGGCACGCTGCGGCAACGCAGCGGCGAGCTGCTGGAGCGGCTCGGGCTTTCGTCGCGGGCCGACCATCGGCCCGAGGCGCTGAGCGGGGGCGAGCAGCAGCGCGTCGCGATCTGCCGGGCTTTGCTGTATTCGCCGCCCGTCATCCTGGCGGACGAGCCGACCGGGGCGCTGGATAGCGCGACGAGCGGCAAGCTCTGGCGACTGCTCGCGGAGCTCGCCCGCGAGCGGGAGACGACGGTGGTGATGGTGACGCACGAGCCCGCGGCCGCGGCGAACTGCGAGCGGATCTGCGTCATCCGCGACGGCCGGGTGCACGGGTGGATTGAGACGGAGGGGCTCGATGCGGGCGGCGTGGCGTCTCGCTATCAGCAGTCTGTCAGCGCGGCCTAGCCGGGCGGTGCTGCTGCTGGCGGCGGTGACGCTGTCGGCGTCGCTGATCGCCGCGGTGGCGTGCGCCATCGCCTCGGCGAACGGCGCGGTCGCGGCGCAGTTGCAGACACAGGTGGGCAAAAGCGACCTGCGCATCACGGCGTCGGGCCGCGGCGGCACGTTCCCCGCGGCGGTGCTGGACGTGGTGCGGTCGTGGCCCGAGGTGGAGGCGGCGCTGCCGCAGGTGCGCGAGCCCATCGCCGTGCGGTGGCAGGCGGGCGTGCTCGTGCCGTCTCGTGGGGCGTCTGGTGGAGCGTCTGGGCAGGGTTTCGTGCGCCGGACGCAGGAGTTTGTCTCGACGGGCTTTGGCAACGGCGTGGATGTGGACGCGGAGTTCGCAGCGCGGCCGCTCACGCTGCTCGCCGGCCGGCTGCCGGAGGCGCCGGGCGAGGTGGTGCTCGACGCGCTGCTCGCCGAGCGGCTGAGCCACTCGTTTGTCGCGGCCCGCGCCGCGGACGACGCCTTTGTGACGCCGGGCACCGAGGTGGATTACCTGGAGCGTCCCGCGCCCGAGGTGCCCGGGTCGCTCGCCGCAACGGACGTGGCCCGGGCCGCGGCGATCAACGCCGACGTGGGCGTGCGGCCGGGCGACACGATCGAGCTCATCCGGCGGCCCGAGCTCGGCATTGAGTACGAGCGGATCGAGCGGCAGTTTGGGCTGCGCGAGGGGACGATCGCCAAGTGGGTGAGGCTTATCCGGCCGAGCGCACGGCTCACGGTCGTGGGCATCGCCGAGCCGCCCCCGCTGGGCGGCATGCCGCAGGCGTTTGTCGGGCTTGAGACCATCCGCGCCGCGAGCGGCGGCGGCGGCGGCGGGCTGACGCGCATCGAGCTTGACCTGCGGCCGGGCGCGTCCGCCGAGGACGTGCTGGCGAGGCGACAGCCCGAGCTGCCCGAGGGCGTGGTGCTCCAGACGACGGCGAAGGTGACGAGCCAGCTCGACCGAAACCTCGCGGGCAACCAGATCGGCTTCGTCCTCGCGAGCGTGCTGGCGTTTCTGTCCGCGTCGTTCATCATCATGACGGGGCTGACGACGGGCGTTGCAGAGCAGCAGCGGGCGCTCGCCATCCTGCGGTGCATCGGCGCGGGGCGGGGTCAGATGGCGCTGTCGCAGCTCGCGACGGGCCTGCTGATCGGCGGGATGGGGGCGGCGCTGGGCACGCCGCTGGGCATCGGCTTTGCCTGGATCATGGTGACCGTGTACCACGACTATGTGCCGACGGGGCTCGTCGTGCCGCCGGACAGCCTGAGCCTCGCGGTGCTGGGGTCGGTGGCGTCGGGTCTGCTCGGCGCGGCGTGGCCCGCGTGGCAGGTGGCGCGGATGAGCCCGCTGCGCGGCCTGACCGGCCGGGCCGAGCCGCCGCGGCCGGCGCACCTCTGGCGCGTGCTCGGGTTCGGCGTGCTGGGGCTTGTGGTGCAGGCGGTGATCGTGGGGCTGTCGCCCAACAAGGACGTGCTCTTCTGGGGCTACGCGACGACGGGATTGCCCGCGATGTTTGTGGGCTATTTCCTGCTGAGCGTGCCGGCGACGGTGCTGGTGGTGCGAGTGCTCGCGGGGCCCATCAGCGCGTTGCTGCGGCTGCCCGCGGGCATGCTGGGCCGCACGATCGAGGCGACGCCCTTCCGCCACGGCTTCACGGCGGGGGCGATGATGGCGGGCCTCGCGCTCATGATCGCGATCTGGAGCAACGGCGGCAGCGTGCTGCGGGACTGGGTCGGCAAGATCGAGTTCCCCGACGCGTTCGTCAACGGCCTGCGCCTGCCGCCGGAAGCCAAGGGCCGGCTGGAGCGTCTGCCCTTCGTCGCCGACACCTGCGCCATCACGCTGCACCCGGTGGACACCGACGCGTTCGAGGTCACGGGCCTGACGGACTACAGCACCACGTTCATCGCGTTTGAGCCGCGCGAGTTCTTCGACATGGTCAGCCTGACGTTCTTCGAGGGCGAGCGCGACGACGCGCTGCGGCGGCTCGAGGCCGGCGGGGCGGTGATCGTGGGCAAGGAGTTCCAGCAGAGCAAGGGCCTGGGCGTGGGCGACAGCATCACGCTGTACGACCGCGGCACGCCGCACACGTTCGAGATCGTGGGCGTCGTCACGAGCCCGGGTCTGGAGATGGCGAGCAAGTTCTTCAACATCGGCGAGGAGTACATCGACCAGTCGATCCACGCCGTCTTCGGCAGCCGGGGCGACATGCTCGAACGCTTCGGCAACAGCAACATCCAGCTCATCCAGGTGAAGTGGGACTGGGAGAAGACGCAGGAGCTCGCCGCCGCCGCCTCGCCCCAGGCGGGCGCCGCGCCCGACCGCTGGGCGGTGAAGCAGATGCGCGACGCGCTGCTCGGCTACGGCGTGCTGGACGCCGACAGCGGGCGGCGCATCAAGCAGGAGATCACCAAGTTCGTCGGCGGCTCGCTCGTTGTCTTCAGCGCGGTCGCGGTCGTCAGCATGCTCGTCGCGTGCTTCGGCGTCGCCAACCTTGTGATGGCGGGCATCGAGGCGCGGCGGTTTGAGTTCGGCGTGCTGCGGGCCATCGGCGGGCAGAAGGCGCTGCTCACCCGCCTCGTGCTGGGCGAGGCGATTGTCATCGGCGTCACCGCCGGGCTCGTCGGGACGCTGATGGGCGTGCAGGGCGCGTGGGCGGGGCAACGCATCTATCAGATGCTGCTCGGGCTCGACCTCGTGCTCGCCGTCCCCGCGCGGCCCGTGCTCATCGGCTGGGCGATCATGCTGGCCTTCACGGTCGGGGCCGCCGCCCCCGCGATCCTGAGCCTTTTGCGCAAGCAGACGCGGGAACTGCTCGCCGCGGCGCGGGGGTGACGGGCGGACCTCCCAGGCCGACGCGTCGCCGGGATCGCCGGCCTCGGCCAGCCGACGCGGCGTTTGTGCGGGCTGAGGACGTCTCGTGGGAGCGGGGCGCACGCATCCGCCCGCCGACGGCAGCCCAGCAGGGGGCGCTCCGGCGGAGCATTGACGCCGGCCGCGGGCTACCTATTATCGGATACGTTTGTCCGCCAAGCGTCGCAACCTGCCCTGTTGCGGCGGGCATGGCGTGGCGACGCCACCCGGAGTGAGGGCCCGTGCCTTCCGACAGCCTGCTTTCGGTGCTCATCACCGCGGCCGCCATCGGGCTCGCCGCGTTCACGCAGGGGTTCAGCGGCTTCGGCATCGGGCTTGTCGCGATGGGCCTTCTTGCCCTCATCGCCGCCGACGCCGAGCGGGCGACCGTGCTCGTCAGTTGCATCGCGCTGGTCACGATGGGCGCCCTGCTCGCCTTCAACCGCCGCGACATGAAGGTGGACTGGCGCTCCGTTCTGCTGCTGATGGTCGGCATCGCCCCGGGCTTCGCGCTCGGGTACACGGCGGTTGCCTGGTTCGGCCGTTCGCCGTGGTTCGGGCTGGGCCTCGGGGCGGCCCTTGTCGCCTTCAGCCTCGTCGGCCTGCTGAACCCGCGGGCCGCCAAGCCCATGCCCGCGTGGTCCGCCGTGCCGATGGGCCTGCTCGGCGGCGTGCTCATCGGCGCGCTCACGTCCGGCGGCCCGCCGCTGGTGATCTACCTCTACTCACGCCAGCACGACCCGCGCGAGGCGAAGGGCACGCTGCAGGCGATCTTCCTGACCACGGGCCTGAGCCGGCTCGCGCTCGTGCACGCCACAGGCCGCCCGGTGGAGGCCGACATGTGGCTCTGGATCGGCGTGCTGGGCGTCTTCGCCGCGGGCATGGCGTTGCTGGGCCACCGACTCTCACGCAAGCTCAGCGCCGAGTCGTTCACGCGGGCCGTGTATGTGCTCATCGGGGCCACGGGGCTGGTGAACCTCATCAAGTCGAGCATCGTGCTCGCCTGACCGGGGAGCGGCGGGGACCGGCCGGCGACCCGCCCGCAACCCGCGGGAAACCCGCCGGGACGCTGGCCCGGCTCCGGCCCCGTCCGCCACCGTACAGTCGCCGCATGACCCCCCCCGCCGCTGTTGATGGCCCGGGCTTCGGCCCCGCCGCGCTCGAGGCCGAGGCCAGCATCCGCACCCGCGGGCAGAGGCCCTTCGAGGTGGTCAGCCCCTTCAAGCCCACGGGCGACCAGCCCGAGGCGATCGCCCGGCTCACCGCGGGCGTGCGCGCGGGCGAGCGGCACCTCTGCCTGCTCGGCGCGACGGGCACGGGCAAGACCTTCACGATGGCGAACGTCATCGCCGCCGTCGGCAAGCCGACGCTCATCATCAGCCACAACAAGACGCTGGCCGCGCAGCTCTTCGAGGAGCTGCGCGAGTTTCTGCCCAACAACAGCGTCAACTACTTCGTCAGCTACTACGACTACTACCAGCCCGAGGCCTACATCCCCGGCCGCGACATCTACATCGAGAAGGACGCCAGCCGCAACGACGACCTCGACCAGCTCCGCCTCGCCGCCACCAGCAACCTGCTGAGCCGCCGCGACACGGTCGTCGTCGCCAGCGTCTCGTGCATCTTCGGCCTCGGCTCGCCCATGGCGTACAGCCAGAAGGTGCTCACCATCACCCGCGGCGCGATCATCTCGCGCCGGGACTTCTTCCTCTCCCTGAACGCCATGCAGTACCAGCGGAACGACATCGACTTCAAGCGCGGCACCTACCGCGCCCGCGGCGACGCGATCGAAGTCTGGCCCGCCTACGAGAAGTACGCCCTCCGCGTCGAGCTCTTCGGCGACGAGATCGAACGCGTCGAGCTCATCAACCCCCTCACGGGCGAGCTGCTCGCCGACGAGAAGCAGTTCTTCCTCTTCCCCGCCGTCCACTACGTCATGCCCGAGGACCAGCTCAAGGCCGCCCTCGACGGCATCCGGGCCGAGCTCGACGAGCGCGTCGCCGCGCTCCGCGGCGAGGGCAAGCTGCTCGAGGCGCAGCGTCTCCTCGCCCGCACCAAGCACGACCTGGAGATGATGGCCGAGGTGGGCACCTGCAACGGCATCGAGAACTACAGCCGCTGGATGGACGGCCGCAGCGCCGGCGAGCGGCCCTTCACCCTGCTCGACTACTTCGACTTCGCGCCCCCGACGAGCGAGCCCCGCGGCCCCGCCGCCGGCGCGAGCACCCGCGCAGCCGCCGACCGGCCGCCCGAGGCCTCGACCGACCGCATCGGCCGCGACCTCCGCCCCAACTTCCGCGACTGGCTCCTCGTCATCGACGAGAGCCACGTCACCATGCCGCAGATCCAGGCCATGTACAACGGCGACCGCGCCCGCAAGACGGTGCTCGTCGAGCACGGCTTCCGCCTGCCCAGCGCGCTCGACAACCGCCCGCTGCGCTTCGAGGAGTTCGAGGCCATCGTCCCGCAGACCGTCTTCGTCTCGGCCACGCCGGGGGAGTACGAGCTCCGCCTCGTCGGCGGCGAGGTGGCCGAGCAGGTCATCCGGCCGACGTGCCTGCTCGACCCCATCGTCGAGGTCCGCCCCGCCCAGGGCCAGATCCACGACATGGTCGAGCGCTGCCGCGAACGCATCGCCCAGGGCGACCGCGTGCTCGTCACCGCCCTCACCAAGCGGCTCTGCGAAGACCTGACAAACTACCTGGACAAGCAGGGCCTCCGCGTCCGCTACCTGCACAGCGAGATCGACACGCTCGAACGCGTCGAGATCATCCAGGGCCTGCGCGCGGGCGAGTTCGACGTTCTCGTCGGCGTCAACCTGCTGCGCGAGGGCCTCGACATGCCCGAGGTCAGCCTCGTCTGCATCCTCGACGCCGACAAGGAGGGCTACCTCCGGAGCGCGACGAGCCTCATCCAGCAGATGGGCCGCGCCGCGCGCAACGAGCGGGCCCGCGTCATCCTCTACGCCGACAAGATGACCGGCGCCATGCGCGAGGCCATGGAGGAGACCGAGCGCCGCCGCGCGAAGCAGGAGGCGTACAACCGCCTCCACGGCATCACGCCCAAGACGGTGCAAAAGTCGATCCGCCGCGGCATCGACAGCGAGCTCAAGAGCCGCCGCCAGGCCCGCGACGCCGTCGCCACCACCGAGCCGATGATCGAGGCGGGCGAGCTCATGCGGCAACTGGAGGCCGAGATGATGGAGGCCGCCGAGGCCCTCGCCTTCGAGAAGGCCGCCCTCCTCCGAGACCAGTTCAAGAAGGTGCAGGAGATGGTCGAGGCGGAGCGCGTCGCCCGCGGCCTGAAGCCCGTCGGCCAGGCCGCCGCACGCACCGGGGCGGCCGCCGAAGATCCCGCCGACGAGCCCATCATGCTGCGGCGGAGCGACGTGGAGGCCGCCATGTCGGGCCGCCGCCGCGGCGGGGGCCGCTCCTCCAAGAAAACCGAGGGCCCCCCCGGCGCCCCGGGCACCAAGTCGGGCAAGCGCCGCCGCTAAGGCCCGTCCGCCGCCCCTCCCCGGGCGGTCACGCCGCCCGCGAGCCGACCGGCGCTACCGTCCGCCGTGCAACGCGACCCCGCCGCCACGAACACACGCCCCGCCCCGGGCACACCCGCCACATCCGGCACGTCCTTCCGCCAACGGCTGGGCTACTACGCCCTCGGCATCGCGATCGGCGTCGCGGCGCTGGGCTTCTTCCGGGCGCAGCGACACCGCGCCGCCGCGACGCAGACCCCACCCGCCGCAACATCCCCGGCAAACGTCGCCGCACAGGCGCCCGCAGGGCCGCCCGCGACCACCAGCCCCGCATCGACCCAGCCCGCCGCGGGCGAACCCACCGAACCCTCTCCCGCCGACACCGCCGAGACCACCGCCCCCACCCCGTAACGCCGCACCCGCCGCACCCGCTGCATCTTCCGAGGAGACGTCCCGCATGGCACCCCGCCCGGGCGAGCTTGTCGAGGCCAAGACCACCCGCACGCGGAAGAAGCCCGTCGCGGCCGATGCCGACGCGGGCCCCGTCCCCGCTGCAGCCGCAGCCGCAGCCGCCGCCGCGGCCACGCCCGCCCCCGCCCCCGCCCCCGCCCCCACTGCCACTCGCACGCTCGGCCGCGCCGTCGACGACCGCGTCATCCGCGTCCGCGGCGCCAAGGAGCACAACCTCAAGAACATCAGCCTCGACATCCCGCGCGACCAGCTCGTCGTCATGACGGGCCTCTCCGGCAGTGGCAAGAGCAGCCTCGCCTTCGACACCATCTTCGCCGAGGGCCAGCGGAAGTACATGGAGAGCCTCTCCGCCTACGCCCGCCAGTTCCTCGACCAGCTCAAAAAGCCCGACGTCGAAGAGATCGAGGGCATCCCCCCCACCATCGCCATTGAGCAGCGCAGCAGCGCGCACAACCCACGCTCCACCGTCGCGACCACCACGGAGATCTACGACTATCTGCGCCTCCTCTTCGCCCGCTGCGGCACGCCCTACTCCTGGGCCGTCACAAAGACCAAGAAGGACGGCTCCCCGCAGGAACGCAGCGGCCGCCGCATCGAGGCCAGCAGCGCGAGCCAGATCGTCGACGCGGTGATGGCGTGGCTGGGTGGGTCGGCTCTCCGAGCCGACTCTTCCCGAACTCCGAGCCCTCTTGCTCCTGTCTCACCGCCGCCGGGCAGCAAAGCCGGTTCGAGCAACAAAGGAAGGGAAGGTCGCGAACAACTCGGCTCGGCGAACCGACCTACGCAGATCGTCGGCTCGGAGAGCCGACCTACCCAAGACAGCCCGGCCCAAGACATCCGCCTCATGATCATCGCCCCGGTCATCCGCGGCCAAAAAGGCTTCCACAAGGACACGCTCGAAGACCTCTTCCAGCAAGGCTGGCAGCGGGCCCGCGTGAACGGCGAGCTCGTCGACCTCCGCGACGCCCTCAAGGAAGGCGGCGAGAACCCCCTCAATCTCCATCGCCACAAGAAGCACACCATCGAGGCCGTCGTCGACCGCATCGCCCTGAACGCCGACGCCCGCCAGCGCCTCGCCGAGAGCGTCGAGGCCGCGCTGCGGCTCGCGAAGGGCTCGGTGGTCATCGCGCGCGAGTCCAAGAGCGACGATGATGCAAAGAGCGGCGGCTCGGAGAGCCGTGCCACCCAAGCCAAGCCCGGCGGCTCGGAGAGCCGCCCCACCCAGAGCCAAAGCACGCAAGCCACCTGGACCGACCACGTCTTCAGCGAGCACTTCGCCGACCCCGAGCACCCCGAGATCGCGCTCGAAGAGCTCAGCCCCCGCCTCTTCAGCTTCAACAGCCCCTACGGCGCCTGCCCCACCTGCCACGGCCTCGGCAGCATCCTCGAGTTCGACGAGGCCCTCGTCGTCCCCGAACCCGACCGCCCGATCCTCCAGGGCGGCATCGCCCCGTGGAAGAAGAACGGCCCCGGCGGCATCATCTACCCCAAGTTCCTCCGCCGATTCTGCAAGGCCGCCGGCCTCTCCGGCCACGAGCCCATCGGCGCCATCGACAAAGACCTCTACCAACTCCTGCTGCACGGCCCCACCGCCGTCGAGAGCAAGTCGCTCAAGACCTCCAACTGGCCCGGCGTCATCCCCATGCTCACCGCGTGGTTCGAGAAGACCGACAGCACCTGGGCCAAGGAGCATCTCCACCAGTTCCAGTCCGAACGCATCTGCCCCGAGTGCCAGGGCGACCGCCTGAAGATCAGCGCGCTGCACGTGCAGGTCAGCAGCCGCCACCACGCCGACACGAAGAAGGCCTTCAGCCCCAACATCATCGGCCGCCCCACGCAGAACGGCACGATGCTCAACATCTCCGAACTCTCCCGCCTGAACATCACCGACGCCATCGCCTTCATCGACGGCCTCATCCTCAGTAAAGAGCAGCTCATCATCGCCGAGCCCATCGTCCGCGAGGTCGGCAACCGCCTCCGCTTCCTCGCCTCCGTCGGCCTCGAGTACCTCAGCCTCGACCGCCGCACCGCCACCCTCTCCGGCGGCGAGGCCCAGCGCATCCGCCTCGCAACCCAGGTCGGCAGCGGGCTGGTCGGCGCCTGCTACGTGCTCGACGAGCCCACCATCGGCCTGCACCAGCGCGACAACGACCGCCTCATCCGCACCCTCCGCCACCTCACCGACATCGGCAACACCGTCCTCGTCGTCGAGCACGACGAGGACATGATCCGCGCCGCCGACCATCTCATCGACATCGGTCCCGGCCCGGGCGTGCACGGCGGCCGCGTCGTCGCGCAGGGCACCGTGCAGCAGGTCTGCGACACGCCCGGCAGCATCACGGGCGACTACCTCTCAGGCCGCCGCCGCATCGACGTGCCGAGCACGCGCCGCGAACTCTCCGAGAAAAAGGCCGTCGTCGTCAAGGGCGCGAAAGAGAACAACCTCAAAAACGTCGACGTCGCCTTCCCCATCGGCGGCCTCGTCTGCGTCACCGGCGTCAGCGGCTCCGGCAAGAGCACCCTCGTCAACGACATCCTCCTCAAGGGCCTTAAGCAGCACCTCGGCCTCGGCGGACGCGACAAGCCCGGCGCCCACGCCCGCATCACCGGCCTCAACCTCGTCGACCGCGTCATCGAGGTCGACCAAACCCCCATCGGCCGAACCCCGCGCAGCAACCCCGCCACCTACACCGGCATCTTCGACGACATCCGCAAGGTCTTCACCCAATCCAAGGAATCCAAGATCCGCGGCTACAAGCCCGGCCGCTTCAGCTTCAACGTCACCGCCCAGTCCGGCGGCGGCCGCTGCGAGGCCTGCCAGGGCCAGGGCCTCAAGCGCATCGAGATGCACTTCCTCCCCGACGTCTTCGTCGAGTGCGAGATCTGCAACGGCAAGCGCTACAACCGCGAAACCCTCGAGGTCACCTACCGCGGAAAGAACATCGCCGACGTCCTCGACATGACCGTCGAAACCGCCTGCGACTTCTTCGAGAACCACCCAAAGATCCTCCGCTTCGTCCAGTGCCTCCGCGACGTCGGCCTCGACTACCTCCAGCTCGGCCAGCCCAGCACCCAGCTCTCCGGCGGCGAGGCCCAACGCATCAAGCTCGCCACCGAACTCGGCAAGGGCAGCCGCTGGGACGGCACCGGCGTCACCGGCGACGGCGGCGAACCCTCAGGGGTGGGGCGGCTCTCCGAGCCGCCTGATCCCGCTTCCGAAGGCACCGACGGCCACTCCCCCGAAACCCCCGCCCGCCGCCCAAGCCGCGCCCAGCAACTCCGCCACAACGCCCACACGCTCTACATCCTGGACGAGCCCACCACCGGCCTGCACTTCGAGGACATCCGCAAACTCATCGAGGTCATGAACCGCCTCGCCGACGCCGGCAACACCCTTGTCGTCATCGAGCACAACCTCGACGTGATCAAGTGCGCCGACCACCTCATCGACCTCGGCCCCGAAGGCGGCGACAAAGGCGGCACCATCATCGCCACCGGCACGCCGGAGGCCGTGGCCCGAGTGCCGGCGAGCCATACCGGGCGGTATCTTCACGCGATGCTCGGGTCGCCAACGTGATCTCATGCGCGCGCGACGCTACCGTCGCGGCGTGACCGCGTCACCCACCCCCATCCACGCCCGCATCGACCGCATCCGCCGCGGCGAGGACGCCCAACTCCTCGCCGTCCTCCCCTCCGGCTACGCCATCCTCGCCAACCAGCAGCCCGACGCCCTCCCCGGCTGCTGCATGCTCCTCGCGAGTCTCCCCCGCGGCGGCACCCCCGCGCACCTGCAAGACCTCGCGCCCGAGGAGCAAGCCCTCTTCCTGCAAGACGTCGCCACGCTCGCCGCCGCCGTGCGCACCGCCACCGCCTGCGACCGCGTAAACATCCTCATCCTCTGCAACGCCGTCCCCGCCCTGCACGCCAACATCATCCCGCGCTACGCAAGCGAGGCCGAGGACAAACGCACCCAAGACCCCTTCGCCGCCTACGACTTCCACACCGCCCGCCGCGCCGACCCCGCGGGCCAGGATGCCGCGCTCACCGACAATCTCCGCCGCGCCCTCGCCGCGCAACTCACCGGCCCCGCCCGGACCTGAGCCGATCCCCCTCGGCCCACCGTCGCCCTCACGCCACGTGCCCGGCCCACGCCGTCCCCCTCGCACCGCAGCCCAGGCCGCCGCACGCAACGATTCACACAACGATCCCCAAACACCGCTGGCCCCGTTCCCGCCGTGGTGTATGTTGGTTGCGGCGAGCGTCCGCAGCCTCCGCGCTGGCCGCTCGCGCACCGAGCACCCGAGCCGCCCCGACCACGACGCATTCGACACCAGAAGAGCAACCATGAGCGAACTCACGAGCGCGACCACGACCAACGCCACCACCGCGTTCCTCGCCGCATCGCTCCTCGCGACCGCCCCCGCGGCCGCCGCCGTCACCTTCGTCTTCGATCAGGCCCAGTTTGAGGCGATGGCCGACACCGTCCTCGTCGCCGACTTTGAACAGTTCGCCGACGGCGATGTCGGCGGCAATGTTGTGAGCCTCCCGGCGGTTTCGTTCTTTGCCCGCCCCACCGGTGGCCCCCCGGCCATCATCTCCCCCACCTTCAGCGGCGGCACCGCCATCGATGTCCCGAGCAAGATGCTCACCGCCAACGGCAACGAACACTTCGACATCGCCCTCAACGTCGCCGCCCCCACGTTCGCCGTCGGGTTCGACTTCATCACCAACGGCTTTGAGCCCGCGGTCTTCACCGTCTCCGGCGGTCCCGGCAACGGCGTCCTTGGAACCCTCGTCGTCCCCCAAGCCCCCAACACGCTCGGCTTTATCGGCATCATCTCCACCGAGGCGATCGGCAGCATCGAGTGGCTCGCCGACCGCGGCGAAATCTCAAACACCGCCATCGACAACGTCCGGATCACCGTTCCCACCCCCGCCGCTGGCGTGACTGCACCGCTGTTCGACGCCACCCTGCAAAACCCCCTCCCGGGGCTGGGGTACCACAGCGCCGATCTGCTGGAGGGCGCCAGCGACCTGCTGCCCCCGCCACCACCCCCGCCGCCGCCGCCGCCGCCTCCAGCACCCGGCTCGGCGCCCTTGCCACCCCCCGC
>CAZCBN010000064.1:0-17397 GCA_964496975.1 uncultured Phycisphaeraceae bacterium | reverse complement strand
TGCCGGCGTGGCTGCCGACGATCTTGATGTTGGCGCCGCTGAGCATGGCCATCTCGGCCTGGTCGTAGGCGCGGGTGATGAACTTGGCGAAGGAGTTGACGAAGGGGACCTTTCCGCCGGCGGCGAGGCCCACGGCGGCGGAGACCATGTTCTGCTCGGCGATCTTGCACTCGATGAAGCGGGGGGCGAGGGCCTGGGTCTTGGCGAAGGTCTCGCTGAAGGTGGAGTTGCTGACGTCGGCGTCGAGCACGACGACGTCGGGGTTGACCTCGCCCAGGGCGCGGACGGCGATGCCGTAGGCGCGGCGGGTGGCGAGGCGGCCGGCGTGGAGGACGCTCTCCATGTCGAGCCGCTTCATCATGCTCGTGAGGGTGGGCATGTCGGCGGCGGGGGGCGCCTTCTCCGCGGCCTGGGCGGGGGGCTGGATCATGAACTCATCGCCGCTGACGAGGGCGCTCGTGAGCTCCATGCGCTTCTCGTCCAGCTCGGCGAGGGCCTTGCGCAGGGCGTCGGCGGTCGGGGGCTTGCCGTGCCAGCCGCCGCCCTGGACGCTCGGGGCGCCCCAGCCCTTCACGGTCTTGGCGACGATGGCGAAGGGGCGGCCGTCGGTGGCGCTGACGGCGACGAAGCGGTCGAGGGCGGCCTTGATCTGCTCGGGGGCGTGGCCGTCGATGACGCGGGTCTCGAAGCCGTAGGCGGCGAGCTTGTCGCGGAGGGTGTCGGGGCTCTGCTGGCCGCTGACTCGGCCGGCCTGGCCGTACTCGTTGCAGTTGAAGATGGGGCAGACGTTGGTGAGGTTGTGGTCGACGATGAAGTCGAGGGCCTCGGCGATCTGGCCCTCGCGGCTCTCGCCGTCGCCGATGAGGCAGTAGACGCGTTTGTCGATCTCGTCGAGGCGGGCGGCCTTGGCGATGCCGGCGGCGATGCTGAGGCCCTGGCCCAGCGAGCCGGTGGCGGCGTCAAAGAAGGGGAAGCCGACGACGGGGTTGGGGTGGCCGTCGAGCACGCTGTCCTTGGCCCGCAGGGTCTTCAGATCGTCGAGGGTGAGCTCGCGGGGTTCCTCGCCGGGCTTCTGGACGGTGGTGCCGAGCATGGCGGCGGCGGCGTAAATGGCGGGGGTGGCGTGGCCCTCGCTCAGCACGAGCCGGTCGCTCGTGGGGTACTGCGGGTACTCGGGGCTCCAGCGCATGGCGTGGAACATCAGCACCGTGACGAGGTGGCCGATGCTCATGGCGCTGGTCGGGTGCCCGCTGCCGGCGGCGGCGCACATTTCCAGGGAGAGCCGGTCGATCTCGATGGCCTGGGTATGAACGGCGGCTTCAAAAGACATGGTGGTCGGCCCCCCGGGGAATCCATCCCCGTTTCACCCGCTTCAGGCGGGATCTGGCCCCAGTGTTGCGCCTGGAGCACGCGGCCCTGACGGGGCCACCGCCGCCTCGGGCGGCTGTGGTGCCACACCCGTCGGCCGCGGCCGACCCTCGCGGGCGGTCGCTGCACGTCATGGTTGCGGCGTTGACCGGGCCCCGAAGGCCCCGACGCTGCCGCAACGCCGCAGTATCGCCGCTGAGAGCGCCGTTGACAACTCGCCGGGAAAGGTGGTCTGGCTCCGGGCCCGGCGGAAGACCGGTTGGGGCGGCGCGGCACCACCCGTTCTTGCGGTACACTTCCGCACACCCACTAGGGCTCGGACACCTTGTGCCGCCGGCCCCACCAGGGAGCCATGGTCATGCGGGTCATCTGCGAACGAAACGCGCTCTTGAACGCCATCAACCTGGTCTCCGGCGTGGTCGTCAGCCGCACGCCCAGGCCGCAGCTCACCTGCGTCAAGCTCGTTGCCGAGAAGTCGGGCAAGGCCGGGCGGCTCACGCTCTCGGCGACCGACGCCGAGGTGTCGCTCACGCTGCGCACGGACCGCGTGGACGTGGAGCAGACCGGCGCGGCCCTGGTGCCTGCCGACAAGCTCGCGCAGATCGTGCGGGCCGAGGAGCACGAGCCCACGCTGACCCTTGACGCCGAGGGCGACACAACGCACATCCGCGGCGCCGACGCGCACTTCCAGCTCAAGGGCTTTTTGCCCGAAGAGTTCCCGGCCATCCCCACCCTCGCCGACGCGCGGAAGGCCAAGGCCGCGACCTTCACCAACGGCACGGCCAGCACCGCGGAGCTCGTCCGCCGCACACTCTTCGCGGCGAGCCGCGAGAACAGCCGCTACGCCATCAACGGCGTGCTCGTGAAGCGCGACGGCAAGAAGCTGGAGTTTGTCGCCACCGACGGCCGGCGGCTCGCGCTCGCGCGGGCCCAGCTCTCCGACGCGGGCGGCGAGGCGGTGAGCTGCATCGTGCCGAGCAAGGCGCTGAACCTGCTGAGCAAGCTGATCGACAGCGCCGACGAGCCCGTGACGATGGCGGTGACGGACACGCAGATCGTCTTCGCGATCGGCGCCGAGCCCGGCGCGGGCGACGCCGACGCGCGGGCGGTGCTGACGAGCACGCTCGTCGAGGGCACCTTCCCCCCCTACGAGGACGTGATCCCCAAGGACCAGGACATCAAGGCGACCTTTGACCGCGACGTGCTGGCCTCGGCCGTGCGCCGCGCGGCGCTGCTGACGAGCGAGGAGAGCCGCGGCGTGCGGTTCAGCTTCTCCGCCGGCGACAAGAAGCTGGAGCTTTCCAGCCGCGTGCCGGAGATGGGCGAGGCCCGCATCACGGTGGACGTGACGGAATACGCCGGCGCCGACATCGAGATCGGCTTCAACCCCGGCTACCTGACCGAGGCGCTGCGCGTGGTGGAAGAGACCGCGGTGGCGTTCGAGCTGAAGGCGGCGAACAAGCCGGGGCTGGTCCGCAGCGGGAACGATTTTCTGTACGTGGTGATGCCGGTCAACCTGCCGTGAGGCGGGGGGCGCCTTGAGACCGGGGCAGGGCGGGTGCCGCTCGGCACAGGATGAAATCCTGTGCCACCAAAGGCCTGTGTCACCCAAGGACCTGCGCCGCTTGAACGCACGCGATAGCCGATAAGGCCAGTCTCTGGCCGAGCAGACTTTGCACGATCACGTGTTGATCGCCGGCCTGCCTCCTCACGACTTCCGCAGCAGCACGAACCCAAGACCCGCGCCCAGCAGCATCGCCAGCAGGCCGCCGCCGGCGACGGCGTAGATCACCGTCATGCTCGACGCCCACGCCAGCACGCTCGAGCCGCCGGTGATCGCCATCAGCAGCACGACCGCCGCCACCAGCAGCACCAGCACCGTGCCCACGGCCAGGCCCGCCACGATGCCGCTGCCCGGGCCGTCGTAGACCTCGGGCGTGAAGGCCATCGCCACCGGGGCGGCGTACTCGGCCTCGGCGCCGGTGCTCTCGAACAGGTCGCCCGTCGGCTGGGCGACGGCCGACTCGCTCAGTGCGCCCGAGCCCGACATGCTGCCGCCGGCCGACGCGACGCCGGCGTTGGTGCCGCCGCCGCTGTAGACGTCTTCCAAGAGGTTCGCGCCGAGCGAGGAGTCGTCGCTCTCGAGCGCGAGGCCGGCGAGGCCCGAGCCGCTGGAGCCGCCGTCGAACCCGGCGAAGCCGAGCGGGCTGTTGGAGACCTGGGTCTGGGCGGCCGGGTCGGCGTTGTCGCCCGCCTCGGGGTCAAAGATGGAGATGCCGGTGGCCTCCATCGGGTTCTCGCTCGTGAACATGGAGCCGGTGCCGGAGCTGGACAGGCCGATGCTCTCCAGCTCGCCCGAGTCGGCGAGGGGGATCATGCTGCCCTTCTCGTCGCCGCCGGCCAGCAGGTCGACCTGGTCGACCTTCAGCATCACCTGGTCGCGGTCGCGGAACTCCTGGAGCTGGCCGCTGTCGATCAGCCCGCGGACATCGTCGGGCGCGACGCCCAGCTTGGAGGCGGCCTCGTCCAGCGTGTAGAACATCTTGGCCATGGTCGGGCCTCCGGCCTGTCGGGCGGCGCACGGGCCGCCTCGGGGGCGTGTTCGCCGCTCGGGCGGCGGTGGTGTGTGCTCGGCGACCGCGGGGGCCCGTGCACCGCGCACGGAAGCCGAGCCCCACCCGGTCGCGATCCCGGCGGCTGTCCGAGCCCGTTGCCCGGCGGCCGCCTCCCTCGGGTCGATAGTCTATTCGCAATCGGGCCGACGCGTGCTGCGGCGGCCGGGCCGGCCCCGGCCTCGCGGGGCCCCCCGGGGGCGCCACCGTGCCGAACACCGGACCAACCCGTCCACCCGTCGCCCCGCCCACGACCGTGGCCTCCACGCCGCCCACCACCCCGCCCAGCCCCGCCCGCCCGGCCATCCCCGGTCCTCGCGGGGCCGCCGACCTCCCGTGGCCCGTCGAGGCGTGGGACCTTTCCTTCCCCACACTGCCGCCGGCCTTGGACGGCCTGACCATCCTGCACCTGGCCGACTTCCACGTCTCCCGGAAGTACCCCAGCCGCCGCACGCTGCCGCGGCTGCTCGATGCGCTGCCGACGCTGCGGCCCGACCTCGTGCTGGTCTCGGGCGACATGATGAACCACCCGGGGGATGAAGAAGTCGCGCTGGCGTTTCTGTCGCGGCTGGAGGGAGCGTGGCGGCCCCGCCTCGGCGCCTTCGGCGTCTTCGGGAACCACGACAGCCACGAGTTTCAGGCCCAGGCCCGAGCCCAGGCCCAAGCCCAGGCCCAAGCCCAGGCCCGAGCTCAGGCCCAAGCCCAGCAGGCCCTGGCCCATAGCCGGGCCCCGGATCAGGCCCGGCCCACCTCGGCCGTCCGGTGGCTTTGCAACGAATCGGCTCGCGTCGATGTGCCGGCCGCGGGCGCCGCGCCGGGGTCTGGGTCCGGGGGAGCCGCCTCGCTCCGCATCCTGGGCATCAGCGAGCCCGAGGACCTGCTTCACGCCGCGCTGGCGGAGGCGTCGCTCGCCGAGCCCGCGGATCAGGCCGCCCAGGCCGGCCCCGCGTCACCCGCCGACTTCACGATCGTGCTCGCCCACTTCCCCACGTTCATCTACCCGGCCGCCGCGATGGGCCTGCCGCTGGTGCTGGCGGGCCACACCCACGGCGGGCAGGTGCGGCTCTCGCCGCACAACGCCCCGCACACGTCGTGCGACCTGCCCAAACACCTCGCCGCCGGCGTGCTGCGGCTCGGCGGCACGCTGGGCGCGGTCACGCGCGGGCTGGGCGAGGTGGTGGTCGACCTGCGCCTGAACTGCCCGCCGCAGGCCCCGCTCTACACGCTCCGCCGCGGGCCCATGCCGGGCCGGGCGGCAGCGCCCCTGCACGCCGCGACGG
This sequence comes from uncultured Phycisphaeraceae bacterium, assembly GCA_964496975.1. Lineage (GTDB taxonomy): Bacteria > Planctomycetota > Phycisphaerae > Phycisphaerales > UBA1924 > CAZCBN01. Next base: position 12,137 of record CAZCBN010000064.1, on the reverse strand, counting down.
CGTGGTAGGCGCTCAGCGCCGGCGCCCGCCCGCTGATCCGCGAAGCCCGCCGTCTATCCTCCGCCCATGCCCAGCGTCACCTTCCTCAACGGCCGCTTCGTCAGCCCGGACGACGCCGCCGTCAGCGCCTTTGACGCCGGCCTGCAGCACGGCGTGGGCCTCTTCGAAACCATGCTGGGCCTCGCCCCGCCGGGCGCCGAGCCCCGCGTGCTTGACCTTGTCGAGCACCTGCAGCGGCTGAAAACCTCGTGCGAGCAGCTCGCCCTCGTGGACCGGCTCAACACCGACGCCCTCGCCGACGCCGTGCTCGCCGCGGTCGCTGCGAGCGAGCTCCCCCGCGCCCGCGTCCGCCTCACGCTCACCGGGGGCGACCTGAACCTCCGCGGGCCCGACACCGGCCGCGAGCACCACCCCACGATGCTCATCCACGTCCTACCCGCGACGGTCTACCCCGACGCGATGTTCGAGCGCGGCGTCACCGTCCGCATCGCCGACGCCCGCCCCAGCCCCTTTGACCCGACCGCCGCGCACAAAGCCCTGAACTACTGGTGGCGCCTCAGCGAGCTGCGCCTCGCGGGCCGGGCGGGCGCCGCCGAGTCGCTCGTCTTCCAGGTCTCCAACCACCTCTGCGGCGGGTGCGTGAGCAACGCCCTGCTCGTCAAGGACGGCGTCATCCTCACCCCCTTCGTCCGCGGCGAAGAAGAGCCCGGCTCCCTCCCCAGCCCCGTGCTGCCCGGCGTCACCCGCGCCGCCGCGCTGGCCGAGGCCGCCGAGCGCGGCTGGCGCGTGGAGCGCCGCGCCCTCACCATCCACGACGTGCTGGACGCCGACGAGGTGATGCTGACCAACTCAAGCTGGGGCGTGCTGCCCGTCACCTCGGTCGAGCGGCGCGACATCGGCCCCGGCGCCCCGGGCCCCATCACCCGCGAGCTGCTCGACTGGTGGCGCACCCGCTGAGCGCACGCCGTGCGCCCGCGGCCCGCGAGTGCGCACCGCCGCCCCCCGCGTCACGGCTCAACCGGCCCGCGCCCGGTCGGCCCGCGCGCTGTCGGCCCGATGACGCGCACGTTCCGCCGCCCCTCGTCCCCCTCCCCGCGCAGGCCCCCCGCGCCCCGCAGCCGGCGCACCGCCTGGGCCAGCGCCGCCCCGCCGAAGGCCAGCAGCCCGATCACCACCGCCGGCACGAGAAACAACAGCGATACCGCCGCCAGCAGCACCACGCCCACACCCACCAGCGTGACGCCCGCCGCCGCGGCCGCCCAGCCCCGCGGCGTTGTCGGCTTCAGCCCCCGCCACCCCCGGCCGTTCAGCTCCACCCGGAACATGCCGAACGGTAGCGTCGCCGTCCCGCCCGCCCCGCCCGCCCCGACGCGCGGTCCGGTGCGCCGCGCAAAAACAAACCGCGGGCGGAATGAACCGCCCGCGGTTGGGTCAACCAACTGGGTCGCAGCGGGAAACCGACAGACTCAGGCCGTGCGCCGGCGGCGGGCGGCGACGCCCAGCCCCATGGCGAACAGCGCGGCCGCGCCCGGCGCGGGCACGATCGACTTCTTCTTCGAGATCACGATGCTGTCGCCGGCGCCGAGCTCAAAGGCCCACTCAAAGGCCCAGGCCCAGTCACCCACGCCGACGCCCCCCGTCGTGCCGTCGAGCGAGCCCGCCAGCACAGCGTCAAGCACGTCGCTCGAGAAGCCCACCTGGCTGTCCAGCGCGCCGGGCGTCACGACTTCTTCCGCGGACGTCGCGCTCAGGTCGTCCGACTGCCGCGCGGTGTTGTCGCCCAGGATCGTGGGGCCCAGGTCGCTGGACGAGCCGTTCAGATCAAAGTCCACGTACTGCCAGAACGTGAAGCCACGGTCCGACTGCGTGGTGTTCGTGATCGTCACCACTTCGTTCAGCGTCGAAACGCCCGAGCCGTTCGTCCCGCCGGCCAGCTCGTACCGCACCTCGACCGCGAGGCCGCCCACCGCGTAGGTCACCACCAGCGTGTCGGCCAGGCCGTCAAAGCCCGTGTCCGTCGTCACGACGGCGGTGGGCGCCAGGTCGGTCAGACCCTGCACCGGGGCCGTCCGCCCGTCGAGGCGGATGAAGAACGACTGGTTCGCGAGCTGGTTGATGCCGTCCACGCTCCAGCCGCTCTGCAGGTAGCCGCCGGAGTCCGTGAACGTGTCAAAGGTCGCGGAGGCGTTGCCGTTCTCCAGAAAGATCGGCTCGGCGTTCGACGCGCCCGCGATGGCCGCGAGCGTCAGGAGCATCAGATGGCGCATATGTGGACCTTCCCTCTCTTGGTGTCCCGTGGATCCCAGCGTCCGTCCTCAAAGTGCCCCAAAGCCGGCAAGACGCCACCAATCCGATCGCAGTCCCCAAGGAATCCACAAGACTCGGGACAATTCCCACGTCATCCGCCGCACCAAACCTCCCAGATTCCCAGCGGCCCCCCGCAGTCGATCGCCTCTCCGATCGGGTATTGAAAGGGTCGACGCGGCACCTCCCTCGCCCGGCCCAACGCCGCGGACGCTGCGCCCCGGTCCAGCGGCCGCCCAACCGGCCGCGAGTCACGGCACCACGGGAGTCACGGCACCACGGGAGTCACGGCACCACGAGAGTCACGGGACCACGAGAGTCACGGGACCCAAGGGCACGGGGGCAAAAGAAAACGCGGGCAGCGTGTGCTGCCCGCGTGGAAGGGTTCGAATGTTCCAGGACCCGCGGGCCCGGGAGAGCCCCGTGGGGCCGATTAGGCCCGACGGCGGCGGGCGGCGATCAGGCCGCCGAGGCCGACGAGAGCCATCGCGCCGGGGGCGGGGATGATCGTCTTCTTCTTGGAGATGACGATGCTGTCGCCGTTCTCGAGGGAGAGGAAGTCCCACTGGAAGGCCCAGGCGAGATCGCCCGGCCCAGCAAAGGTGGAGCCGTCGAGCGAGCCGTCGGTGACGGCGTTGAAGACGTCAGCGAAGTTGCCGACCTGCGAGTCGGTGGGCTCGGGGGTGAGGATGGTCTCGCCGCCGAAGAAGGTGCCGCCGGCGTCGCGCTGGCGGACGGTGTTGCCACCGAGGATCTCGAGGGAGGAGTCGGAGGCGGTCTCGCCGAGGTCGAGGTCGGCGTACTGGAAGAAGGAGAAGTTGATGTCGGCGCCGCTGTTGTTGGTGATCGTGATCACCTCGTTCAGCGTGCTCTGGGCCGAGCCGTTGGTGCCGCCGGCGAGCTCGTAGCGGGTCTCGATGGTCAGGCCGCCGATGGAGTAGCCCACGACGAGGGTGTCGTCGAGGAAGTCAAAACCGGTGTCGGTCGCGACCGCGAAGGTCGGGGCGACGTCGAACAGCCAGGTGGCGGGGCCGGTGAGGCCGACGCGGACGGCGAACGCCTGGAGGGCGAGCTGGTTGACGCCGTCGACGGACCAAGACGACTGGGCGTAGCCCAGGCCCTCGGTGCCGGTGAGGTCATCCGAGAACGTCGCCTGGGCGTTGCCGTTCTCGAGCGTGATGGGAGCCGCAAACGCCGCGGGCGCAGCCACGGCGGCAAGGATCAGAGCCAGATTCTTCATGTTCAAACACCTCTCTCAAATCGGGCGGCGTGGGCCGCCCGCCCTCGTTCTGTCACTCACACTCCGGCGGCACGGGCCTTGCCCCGCCGCCCCATCCCGTGGGCGTTTTCGCGCCGTGGGTTGATCCGTGATGCCCAGCCTCCGCCGAGCCGCGAACCGTCCGGCGCCGGGGTGCCGCCGAGGGACACGCCCCGCGTGCCCCCTCGCCGGTCCGAGCGACCGCGATCAGCCGCGACGACGACGGGTCGCGACCAGGCCGCCCAGGGCCAGCAGGCCCACGGCACCGGGGGTCGGGACGGGGACGCGGATCTCCAGGCGCTTGTCCTTGGCGATCAGGAAGCTGCCGTTGGCGGCGAGCGGCCCGACGTTCCACTGGAAGGCCCAGGAGAGGTCCGCACGCTGCGCGAGCGACGGGTTGTTGGTCAGGTTGCCCGAGAGGATCGCCGCGAGGACGTCCGTCGTCAGGCCGGCCTGGTAGCGGCTGGGGTTGGGGGTCACGACGGTCTCGGAGACGGTCACGCCGCTCAGGTTGTCGGCCTGCACCGCGGTCTGGGTGTTGCCGGGTTGGCCGCGGATCTCGACGCTGTCGTCGTCCACGGTGGTGCCGAGGCTCAGGTCGACGAACTGGAAGAACGACAGGCTGCGGCCGGCCGCCCCGCGGTTGATGATCGTGATCTGCTCGCTGATGTCCGACACGCCCGAGCCCGCCGCGCCGCCGCTCAGGGAGTAACGCGTAATGATCTCGAAGCCCGAGACCAGGTAGCGGGCCACCAGGGTGTCAAAGCCCGGGTCGGCGTCGCTGTTGCTCGTGCGGTACTGCTCGACGATCACGTCATCCAGGAAGGAGACGGTGCCGCCGATGTTTACCGCGAAACGCTGGACGGCCAGCTGGTTCTGGTTGTCCACGCGCCAAGCGATCTGCGAGAAGCCGCTCGTGCGCTCGAACAGAGCCTCGCTGTTCCCATCGGTCAGCGTCAGGATCTCGCCCGACGCGGCCGCGGTCAGAAGGCCAACGACACCCAACAGAGTTGCAGTCTTCATTCTCATCCCTTCACCTCTGGTGCCCTGGCCGATGACATCGACCCGGGCACAGCCCGAACATTCCCAACTCCCACCACGGACGAGGGGAATGACCCCTCTCGCCCCACCATGTTCTACGTCCACCAAGCGACAGATCCAAGGGTTGCCAACCAAATTCGGAGAAACTTTTCGATCTTCGGAACACTTCCTACACCCGCTCGGGTCGCCTTGACCAAACCCTTGCGCTGAAATCACTTGCAGTGTGATGCCGGCTCAACAGCGGTCGGGATCTTCCCTACGCCGCCCGGCCCCAACTCCGGCCCTCAATCAACCCATCTTCGCGCGCCACACGCTCGGCCCGGCGTCGTCCGGATCCGATCTGGACGGCCCAAGGAACGTCACGCCGCACGTCCACCCACGTTCGCAGGGCGACCTTTTGTCGCAGCGCGGCCTTCCATCGTCGGTGTTCCCCAAAAAAGGGGACATCGAAGAAGCCGCGTCCGACCGGCCTGTGCCCCGCCGGCCGAGCACCCATGCTCCGGCCGCGGCGACGCGCCGGTGGGGCGGCGATATCCTGCCCCGCGGCGTCGCCCGGACACCAGAGGTCGGGGATCGCCGCCCAAGGGGGGCCAGATCGCGTGTCGGAACCTTCGCCCCAAGGTGTTGTGGCCGCCCCGGCGCGGTTCGTCCACCTGCACCTGCACAGCGAGTACTCGCTGCTGGACGGCGGCAACCGGCTGGACAAGCTGATCGCCAGGGTCCGAGAACTCGGCATGCCCGCGGTCGCCGTCACCGACCACGGCAACCTCCACGCCGCCGTCTCCTTCTATGAGCAGGCCCGGGCCGCCGGCCTGAAGCCCATCCTCGGCTGCGAGGCCTATGTCGCCGCCGGCGACCGGCGGGACCGCACCTACACCGGCGTGCAAGACGGCGGCTACCACCTCGTCCTGCTGGCCGAGAACGACGCCGGCTGGCGGAACCTGATGGCGATCGGGTCCGACGCGTATCTGCAGGGGTTCTACTTCAAGCCGCGGACCGACCGGTCGATGCTCTCGGCCCACGCCGAGGGGCTGATCGCCATCAACGGCCACCTGGGCAGCGAGCTGGCCCACCACCTGGAGCAGTTCGAGGCGACGCGGGACAAGAAGCACTGGAAGGCCGCGGTCGAGGTCGCGGAGTGGCACGCGTCGGTCTTCAAGCCCGGGCCGGCGGGGCCTCGGTTCTACATCGAGCTGCAGCACCACGTGCCCGAGCAGGTGGCGATCAACCCGCACCTGATCCGCCTGGCGCGAGAGCTGGGGCTCCCGCTGGTGTGCGACAACGACAGCCACTTCCTGCGCGCCGAGGACCACGACGCGCACGACACGCTCATCTGCATCAGCACCGGCAAGGCGAAGAGCGACGAAAGCCGGATGAAGTACGACCCGCGGCTGTACGTCACCAGCCCGGCGGAGATGGTCGCGCTCTTCGACAACGAGACCTACAACAACCAGGCCTACGGCGACGCAGGCCGCGAGGCGCTGGCCAACACGGTGTCGATCGCCGAGCGGTGCAACGTGACGATGCCCATCGGCGCCAACCACGCGCCGGTGGTGGTGGTGAAGTGCCCCCCGACGGAGGCCCTCCCGCGGCACGACGACCCCGCGTACGGCGGCGACCTGACGGCGTGGTACAAGGATTTTTGCTCGCGCTTCACGCTGGAGCCCGCGGGCCAGGACGCCGACAAGGCCGCGCTGAAGGAGGCGTGCGACACGGCGCTGCGCCTGCTCGCCGAGGCGGGGATGGTGTGGCGCTACGGGCCGGAGATTCTGGGCAGGTCGGCTGGTGGGGCCTTGGGTGGGGCGGCTCTCCGAGCCGCCTCTTCGGTACCCGGGGATTCGCGAAGCGGCGGCTCGGAGAGCCGCCCCACCCAGGAAGGCGATGAGGACCCGCGCTGGGCCCGGCTCAACCGCGAGTTGAAGATCCTCGCCGACAAGCTCATCAGCGCGTACTTCCTCATCGTGTGGGACTTCGTGAACTGGGGCCGCCAGCAGGGCATCCCGGCCATCGCGCGTGGCTCGGGCGTGGGCACCATGGTCGGCTACGTGCTGGGCCTCTCGAACGCCTGCCCGGTGAAGTACGGCCTCCTCTTCGAGCGCTTCACCGACCCCGACCGCAGCGAATACCCCGATATCGATATCGACCTGTGCCAGGACGGCCGCGGCCGCGTGATCGACTACGTGCGCCGCAAGTACGGCCACGTCGCGCAGATCATCACCTTCGGCACGCTGAAGGCCCGGGCCGCCATCCGCGACTGCGCGCGCGTGATGGAGCTGCCGCTGGCCGACGCGGACAAGCTTGCGAAACTCGTCCCCGAAGAGCTGAAGATCACGCTCGACAAGGCGCTGGAGCAGGAGCCCGACCTCAAGAAGTGGTACGACGAGGACGACCGCGTCCGCCGGGTGATCGACCATGCCCGGCGCATTGAGGGCCAGGCGCGGCACGCGAGCGTGCACGCCGCGGGCGTCATCGTCGCGACGCGGCCCCTGCACGAACTGGTGCCGCTGTACAAGCAGAGCGGCAGCGAGGACACCATCACGCAGTGGGACGGCCCGACGTGCGAGAAGATGGGCCTGCTGAAGATGGACTTTTTGGGCCTGCGCACGCTGTCGATCATCGAGCGGACGAAGGCGCTGATCGGCGAGGGGCTGGGGGATCGCGAGGTCTGGAGCGCGGTTGGGCTTGCGGCGGCGTGGGAAGAACGGCAGGCACGGAGCCACAAAGCCACGAAGCCACGAAGAGGCGGAGATGACAACGCCGGCGTGGATCATGAGGCCCTTCGTGGCTCCGTGGCTTCGTCGCTCCGTGGCTATTCCCAACCCCACCCCCTCGACCTCGACCGCCTCACCTACGACGACCCCAACGTCTTCGCGCTCTTCCAGCGCGGCGACACCACCGGCGTCTTTCAGTTTGAATCCGGCGGCATGCGGCGGCTGCTGCTCGACATGAAGCCCGACCGGCTCGAAGACCTCATCGCCGCCAACGCGCTCTTCCGGCCCGGGCCGATGGACCTCATCCCCGACTACAACCGCCGCAAGCACGGGCAGGACCACGTGCCCGTGGTGCACGAAATCGTCGACCGCCTCACCGCCGACACCTACGGCGTGATGGTCTACCAAGAGCAGGTGATGCAGATCGTGCACGAACTGGGCGGCATCCCCTTGCGCGCCGCGTACAGCCTCATCAAGGCGATCAGCAAGAAGAAGGAAAAGGACATCGCCAAGGCCCGGCCGGTGTTCGTGGAAAACAGCCAGAAAAAGGGCCTCACCAAGCAGGCCGCGGAAGACCTCTTCGAGTTGATCCTCAAGTTCGCCGGCTACGGCTTCAACAAGAGCCACAGCACGGGCTACGCCATCGTCGCGTACCAGACGGCGTACCTTAAGACCTACTTCCCCGCGCAGTTCATGGCGGCCTTCCTCAGCTTTGAGAGCCAGGCCCAAAAAGCCAGCGAGTGGCTGCCGTACCTCGAAGACTGCAAGAAGACGCAGGTGCTGGATGTTCAGAGCGGGGCCTTGGGTGGGGCGGCTCTCCGAGCCGCCGCTTCAGCGGCTCCGTTCGCCGACGGTTCCCACGGCCATGCTGGAGAGCCGGAAGAGGCGGCTCGGAGAGCCGCCCCACCCAGCGGCCGATACCCCCTCCTGCGCACCGGCATCGAGGTGAAGCCGCCGGATGTCAACCTCTCGCAGGCGGACTTCGCGGTGGTCTTCCAATCGGGCGAGCCGCACAGCGCGGCAACGGGTCACATCCGCTTCGGCCTCAAGGCGATCAAGGGCGTCGGGGCGAAGGCGATCGAGGCGATCGTGCGGGAGCGGTCAGGCGGAAAGCCACGGAGCGACGAAGCCACGAGGCCACGGAGGGAAGATCTTGACCCGAGCGCCGATGCGTCGGCCCTTCGTGGCTCCGTGGCTTCGTCGCTCCGTGGCTCGCCCTTTTCATCCCTCTTTGACTTCTGCGAGCGAGTGCCCAGCACCGCCATCAACAAAGCCGGCATCGAGGCGCTCATCAAGGCCGGCTGCTTCGACAGCGTGCACGGCCGCGACAAGCGGGCCGCGCTCGTCGCGAGCATCGAGGCCGCCGTGAGCGCCGGGCAAAAAATCGCCGCCGACCGGGCCGCGGGGCAGGCCCAGTTGTTCGGCTTCGGCGCGCCGCCCGAGCCGGCGGCGAAGAAGGGCGGCGCCGCCGCGCCCGCGTCGGCCGAGCTCCCCCTCGCCCGCGTGCCCGCGTGGAACGAGGCCGAAACGCTGCGGCAGGAGAAGGACACGCTGGGCTTTTATGTGTCGAACCACCCGCTGGAGGAGTGGTCGCCCTGGGCCCAGGTCTTCACGGAGAAGCGCATCGCCGACCTGAAGGGCCTGCGGCAGGACGAGCGCGTCATCGTCGCCGCGCTCATCCAGAGCGGCCGCACGCTGGTGTGCAAGACGGGCCGCAGCGCCGGGCAGAAGATGGCCGTGCTGGTGCTGGAAGACACCACGGGCACGTGCGAGGGCGTGCTGTTCGCGAAGCCCTACGCCGACTTCGGCCACCTGTGCGAGGGCGCCGAGGCCGACCGCCCCAAGTTCGTCCTGGGCCGCGTCGACCTCTCGCGCGGCGAGCCGCAGATCGTGGTCGACCGCCTGGTGCCGATCGAGGGCGTGCCGCTGGAGAAGGGCCGGCTCATCGTCATCTGCCGCGAGGCCCGGCTCAACGGCTCGGCGAACGCCGCCCTGCCCAAGGTGAAGGCCGCGCTCGACGCCTTCGCCCCCACCGCGGCATCCCCCGCTGGAAACGGCGCTACCAACGGCGCCACCAACGGCGCCGCCAACGGCCACACGAACGGTCACCACACGAACGGCCGCGCCGCGCTCGCCCCGTCTGCCCTGCCCGCCCCGTCCGCCGCGCCCGCTGCGCCCGCTGCGCTGGTCGGCGTCCTCGCCGCCGATGTGCCCCCCGTGCCCTGGGCGCTCGCCGTCGAGACCGATCGGGCCGTCGTCATCCTGGAGCCCGAGCAGGCCGCGCGCGTCCGCCTCGCCCCGCGCCTGGCGTCGGACCTCACGGCGGTGCTGGGTGTTGACAGCGTGCGCCTCCAGGGCGGCGTCAGCGTTGAGCTGCACCGCGACGACAAGCGCGAGCAGTTCCGCAAACGGTAATTTCTTGTGCGCCCCCGGCCCCGCGTGGTACCGTGGCCCGCATGCGACCCACCACGCCCGAGGCCTACCTCGCCGCCCTTCCGCCCGATCGCCGCGAGGCCATCGCCGCGGTGCGCGACGTCATCCTTCAAAACCTTCCCGAGGGGTACGCCGAGATCATCCAATACGGCATGATCGGCTACGCCGTGCCGCACACGATCTACCCCGCCGGCTACCACTGCAACCCCGCCGAGCCCCTGCCCTTCGCGAGCATCGCCTCGCAGAAGAACCACATGGCCCTCTACCTCTTCTGCATCTACATGAACCCGAGCCTGCAAGACGCCTTCCGCGAGGCCTGGCTCGCCACCGGCAAAAAGCTCGACATGGGCAAGGGCTGCGTCCGCTTCAAAAAGCTCGACGACGTCCCCCTCCACATCATCGGCGACGCGGTGCGACAGGTCCCGGTCGACGAGTTCGTCCGCGTCTACGAGGCGGGCTTGGCCGCCCGCTCGCAACGCCCCGCGTCACCCGCCGGCCCGCGAAAGAAGCCGTCGACGCCGTCCAAGCCGTCGACCTCCGCCCCCAAAGCGCCGGCGCCCGCCAAACCCGCGGCCAAAGCCACAGTCAAACCCACAGCCAAATCCGCAGTCAAACCCGCAGCCAAAGCCGGCCCCAAGCCCGCGGGCCGCAAGTCGCCCTGACCGTGTCGCCGACCGCCCGGCGCGACCCACGGCCCGCCGCTCGGCCTCCGCGGCATCGCCCGCATCGCCCGCACCATCCGCCCCTACCGCCCCGCATCCTCCCACCGGATCTTCAGCCCGTGCGGCACGCCCAAAAGGTCCAGCACCTTCCCCACCGTGAAGTCCACGATCTCGTGCACGCTCGTCGGCAGCAGATAAAAGCCCGGGTTCGGGCTGCACATGATCGCGCCCGCCAGCGTCAACTGACGCATGTTCTCGATGTCGATCAGGCTCAGCGGCATCTCGCGGTGCCCCACGATCAGCGGCCGACGCTCCTTCAGCGTCACCATCGCCGCGCGGCTCAGCAGGTTGCTCCCGCTCCCCGTCGCGATCGCCCCCAGGCTCGTGCTGCTGCACGGCATCACCACCATGCCGTGGTGGATGAAGCTGCCGCTCGCGATCACCGCCCCCACGTCCTTGTTGGGGTGCAGGATCACGCGGGGCCGCATCGCCGCGCCGAACGTCTCGCCCCCCCCGCCTGATCCACCCCCGCCTGATCCCCCGCCGCCTGATCCACCAGCCCCCGCCTGAAAGAAGTGCGGGCACAGCTCCGCAAGGTCGATCCGCCGCACGCCCAGCTCGTCAAACACCAGCCGCTGCCCGTACTCGCTGACCACGAGGTGCACGACGTGCCCGCCCAGCAGCATCTGCTCCAGCAGCCGCACCGCGTACGGCGCCCCGCTCGCCCCGCTGATGCCCAGCACGAACACACGCCCGCTCAGCGGCGGCACCTCGCGCGGCACCTCGGCCACCGGCAGCATCGCCCGCCGCGCCGCCGCCGCCCGCTCGGCGGCCCGATCGGCCGCCCGCTCGGCCGCCGAGCTCTCTGAGGCCGCCGGAGACGAAGCGGGTGTCGCAGCCTGTCCAGCCCCGGTGTGCACCATGGTTGATGGTATCGACGAGGCCTCGCCGCCCGTTGCACGGCACGCCCCACAATCCCACCCTTCCCACCCGCGCCCTCCGTACAGTGCGCCGCGCGGCGGTCACTGTCCGGGCGGGTCGGCTCACCCGCGCAGCCCGGCCCGCCCTGGCCCGGCCCATCCCGGCCCGGCCCATCTCGGCCCAGACCATCTCGGCCGAAGCCAGTCCGCCGCAGTCGTTCCCCACCCCGCCGCACGCCCGAGGCCCCGCATGCCCCGCACATCTGCCCCAAGCCCCCGCCCCCGCCCGCACGCCCCGGCCGCCGCCCGCGCCCTCGCCGCCGCGATCGGCGTCTGCGCCGCCAGCGTCCTCGCCCTGTCTCCCCTCGCCGGCTGCGGCAGCTACACCATCTACCCCGAGGTGCCGGGCCAGTACGTCGAGGCCGACCCCAACACCACGCCCGTCGTCGAGGTGACGCGCAAGAGCCTCGCCTGGGTCATCGAGCACTACCCCGTGGGCCTCGCCAACACCGGCGCCGGCCTGCAGATCGCCGTCAACCCGCCCCCCGGCATGCTCCCCAAAAACACCGCCAAGATCCTCTCCGATCTGGGCCCCGGCGTCGTCCTCTACGGCCCGGACACCGCCAGCCTCCCCACCTACCACGTGGGCCGCGTCACCGTCCGCGGGCTTGAGGGCCGGGTAGAGATCTTCCGCCCCGTCTTCCGCGCCGCCGCCTCGCAGGGCCCGCTCGACGGCAGCGCCCACCAGCCCGTCTCGGTCCGCCTCACCGGCACCTTCAACCGCTGGCGCGTCGAGCAAACCATCCCC
>CAZCBN010000063.1:0-17851 GCA_964496975.1 uncultured Phycisphaeraceae bacterium | reverse complement strand
GTGGCGGTGAGGGCGGCGGTGGTGGTGGCGGCGGCGAGGGCGCCGCGGCGCCGGCGGCGGCTGAGGGCGGCAACGCCTGAGATTGGCAAGCACACACGCGTGCCACGAGGGCGCTGGCGCGGCGGAGCGGAAGGGGCACTGACCCATGATGATTCACGACATCACGGCGCTGGCGGGTCGGAACAAGGATCGCAAGCGCGTCGGACGCGGGCCCGGCTCGGGCCGCGGCAAGCGGGCGACTCGCGGCCAAAAGGGCGCCGGCGCCCGCGCGGGCACGAGCCGTCGCGAGCAGTTCGAGGGCGGGCAGATGCCGTACTTCCGGCGTCTGGCCAAGTTCGGCTTTTCCAACGCCAAGTTCCGCACGCTCTTCTGGCTCGTGAACCTGCGCGACATCGTCGCCAGCCCGGCCTTTGCCTCAGGCGGCGACGTGACGGCCGAGTCGCTCATTGCGGCGGGCCTCGTGCGGGACACCAGCCGCGACATCAAGCTGCTCGGCTCCATGCCGGAGGGCGTGGACAAGCTCACGCGGAAGTTCACGGTGAAGCTGAACCGCGTGAGCGACTCCGCCCGCACCCTCATCGTCGACGCCGGCGGCACGGTGACCGAGATCGGCACCCGTCGCGACCGCGTCCGCGGTGTGGACCGCAACTCGGACGACCGCTCGCCCAAGAACCAGACGAAGAAGGCCAAGCGCCGCCGCTTCCAGGAGCGGAAGGCCGAGGCCGCCTCGCGCGGCGAGGCCCTGAAGAAGGGCTGACGCGTCCGACGCCCGGCGGCAGGGCTCGCGGACCCGGTGTTTCCGGTTCGCGGCCAGGCCTTCGGGTCGTCGCCCGAGCGTCGGCGTTGACTTTGCACCCCGCATCACCCCGGCTCGGCAGGGTGGCGCGGGGTGGTTTGTTTCAGCGGACGTGACGCCGATCTGGGCTTCTCGTGCCGCCGCCATTGTCCTACGCTTCGGCCAAGCCCCGAACGGGGCACCAGCCCGGAGAACGCGTCCGTGAACGTCTTCCAGACGATCGTCAACGTCTTCAAGATCAAGGAACTGCGGGACAAGATCCTGTTCACGCTGGCGATGCTGGCCGTGTACCGGATCGGGTTCTGGATCCCGCTGCCCGGCGTCGACCAGAACAGCCTCATCGAGTACTTCAACACGTCCGCCGCCGAGGGCAACTCTTTCGCCCGCGTGGCGAGCTATGTCTCGGTCTTCAGCGGCGGTGCCTTCGGCCAGAGCACGATCTTCGGCTTGGGCATCATGCCGTACATCTCCGCGGGCATTGTCTTTCAGTTGCTCGGCACGGCGTTGCCGGCCCTGAAGCGGCTCCGCGATGAGGGGCCGACGGGCTCACAAAAGATCCAGGAGTGGACGCGGTACGCCACCGTCGGGCTGTGCATCATGCAGGCGATCGGCTGGCTCGTTTTCATCCGCGGACAGAACATGGTGTACGGGGAGTTCGCCGGCAACCCCCTCTGGTGGGTCTCGGCCGTCGCCGCCCTCACTGCGGGCACCGTCTTCCTGATGTGGCTCGGCGAGCAGATCGACAGGTTCGGCATCGGCAACGGCGTCTCCATGCTCATCATGGCCGGCATCCTGGCGCAGATGCCCACGGCCGTGCTGGAAGTGTGGAACAACTTCGAGCCGGGCGACGCCGAGAAGCTCGGCTGGATCGAGGTGCTCCTGCTCCTGGGTGGCTTCGTCCTCGTCGTCGCCGGCAGCGTGGTGATGACGGTCGCTCAGCGCCGCATCCCGGTTCAGCAGGCCAAGCACACCCGGGGTCGCCGCGTGTACGGCGGTCAACGCAGCTTCCTGCCCCTCCGCATCAACCACGGCGGCGTGATGCCCATCATCTTCGCCAGCTCGCTCATGCTCTTCCCGAGCTGGGGCTTCGGGGCCCTGCACGACCAGGCCCAGGCCGCCGCGCGCAACGCCATTGACCCCGCCGCGGGCGCTGGCTGGTGGTACGGCCTCACGCAGTGGCTGAGCGTCTCGTTCACGCAGGGCGCGTTCCCGTACGTGCTGCTGTACGTCGTCATGGTCTACTTCTTCAGCTACTTCTGGATCACCGTGCAGTTCAACCCGGAGGAAATCTCCAAGCAGCTCCGCGACCACGGCTCCTTCATCCCGGGCCTCCGCCCCGGCCCCCGTACGGCCGAGTACCTGGAAACCGTCATGGAGCGCATCACCTACGTGGGCGCCGCGTTCCTCGCCATCATCGCCGTCCTCCCGATGGTCGTGAACAAGGCGGTTGGCATTGATCCGTCCGTCACCCAGTTCCTGGGCGGCACGGGTCTGCTCATCGTCGTCTCCGTGGCGCTCGACTTCCTGCAACGCGTCGAGGCGAACCTGCTGATGCGGAACTACGCCGGCTTCCTCAGCGGCGAAGACGAGGGCAAGGCGCCCCGCCTCCGCAGCGCCCGCGCGTGATGACGCCCCGGCCGCCCGGCGACACCCCGAGGACCACCGAATCCGACGCCGCACGCGCGGAGGCACACGACGCGACGCACCGAGCCCACGCGGCCGCGCGGCGCGTGCTCGATGCGGCCGTCGCCCGCTGCCGACCCGGCGTCACCCTCTCCACGGTTCGTGCGGCCGCGGCCCACGACGCGGCGGCGCTCGGCTGCCAACCCGCGTTCGTCCTGCCCGCCTCAGAAAGCGACGCGGCCGTCGCCCCGAGCACGCCCCGCGACGTGCTCTGGATCGGCCTGAACGACGTCCTTCTCCCCGCCGACGCGCCGGGGCTGGGTGACAACGGCGTTGACGACCACCATCACGCAGACATCACGCGCGAAGCAACGCACACGCCATCGCCGTGTGCCCGCGTCCCCGACGCCATCCTGCGTCCGGGTGATGTCGCCACCCTCGACGTCGCGCTGCGGCTCGACGGCTGGGCCGCCGACATCGCCGTCGCCATCGCGATCGAGCCCGCGACCGAGGACGCCCGTGCCCTGGTCGCCGCGGCCCGCGCGATCACCGGAGCAGGGGTTCGCGCCGCGCAGTGGGGGGGCGACACCGCCAAGGTCGATGCGGCCGTGCGAGACGAGGCCGCGCGGCTCGACGTCCGAACAGTGCCCGGCTTGATGGGACATCACATCGGCCGATCCGCCCACGCGGACGCCGCACGCGACGAGGCCGCAAGCCCGCCGTCGCGCGGTCAAGGCCCCTCGCTGGGCCAAGTCGCGGCGATGACGGTGGAGCCCATCGTGACCCGATCCGCGACGCCGCGTACCCAAGCCATCGGAGGCGTGCTGGTCCTGCACGACGGCGCGGCGGCGGCTTGCTTTGAAGAAATGGTGTGGATAAGGTTCGGCGAATAGACGGATGGCGATCGCATGCCGGCTGCACGGATTTTGCTCGTGTGATCAGCGCCCTTGCTGACTCCGTGTGCGGGGGGGGCTAGTATCCCGCCCGGCCCGGCGCAGACTGTCCGGCCTGGGGGGACGGCGTGCGCGTGCTTTGGCCGAGCGGCTCCCCGCAGGTCCAACGCCGCGCGTCGGTTCGCCGGCGTTGGGACGGGTCTCGGTCAGACGGCCGGCCTGTCGGTGAGGGAGGGTTCCCCGCCTCGCGGCCTCGCGATGGTCGGGTGCATCCCGAGGATCGGGCGGACGTCGGCCCATGTCGGCCGGCCAGTAGAAGGTGGTGAACGATGAAGGTTCGAAGCAGCGTGCGGCGAATCTGCAACCAGTGCCAGATCGTCCGCCGCAAGGGCAAGGTGCGGGTGATCTGCAAGGGCGACCCCAAGCACAAGCAGGTGCAGGGCTGACGCATCGGGCGTGAGAGCGCGGCAACGCCGCCCTTTCCCGCTCGCTGGTGCCGGTCGTCGAGTTCGCCCCGTGACCTGCCTTCGATGAGGGCAAGCCGTCGCGGGCCGATGAGGCAGAATGGCAGGGGCTGGGTCGTCGGGTCGAGGACACAACGCGCGGCGACGGGTGAAGCCAGCCGCGTTCGATGCAGAAGGGTGGAAGCCGTGCCGCGTATCGCCGGTATTGACGTCCCGGACAAGAAGAAGATCCTGTACGCGCTGCAGTACATCCACGGGATCGGCCCGAAGTTTGCCCAGGCCATTCTCGACGAGGCGCAGATCGACGGCGACCGCCGCGCGAACGAGCTGGCCGAGACGCAGATCGCCCAGATCAACGCGATCATCGACGCCACCTACCTGGTCGAGGGTGCCCTCCGCCGCCAGGTGAGCCAGAACATCCAGCGCCTGCGGGACATCCGCTGCTACCGCGGCGACCGCCACCGCTCGGGCCTGCCCGTTCGGGGCCAGCGCACCCGGTGCAACGCCCGCACGCGCAAGGGCCGCAAGAAGACCGTCGCCGGCAAGAAGGGCGTGAAGGGCTGATCAAGGCCCTTCGGCACCCCGCGGCACCGGGCTCGTCGCCGACGCTGGACTCCGTCCGGCGCGACGCGTTGCCCGACGCCGGACCTGGGGTTGGGTCGGCGGTGGAAAGGTCGGCAGGAAGATTGCACCGATTGGCCCGGGTGAGCCCGGGCAGCGCAGGGCGTGGTCCGCGGAAGGCCGCGAGCACACCCGCATCGCAAGGTTCCAGCCCGTCGGCAACGCCCGCACCCTGCGGGTGCTGTCGAAGGGAACCGCAGCCGGGGCCTCCCGAGACGCTCGGGTCCCCCCGGTGAAGTGGAACCGCTAGGAGCGAAGGGTTCATGGCGAAGCAGAAGAAGGTCCGCAAGAACGTCGTCCGCGGCATCGCCTACGTCAAGGCGACGCAGAACAACACGCTCGTCACCATCACCGACATGAACGGCGAGGCCCTCTGCTGGGACTCTGCCGGCACCATCGGCTTCAAGGGCGCCCGCAAGAGCACCCCCTTCGCCGCCACCCGCGCCGGCGAGCAGTGCGGCCAGAAGGCCCGCAAGATGGGCATGAGCGAGCTCGAGGTGCGTGTGAAGGGCACCGGCGCCGGCCGCGAGTCGGCCGTGCAGGGGCTCGTTTCCACCGGCCTGCGGGTGACGGCGATCGAAGACCACACCCCGGTGCCGCACAACGGCTGCCGCCCGCGGAAGCGCCGCCGCGTCTAGCCCTCGCAGAGGCCGGGTCGCCCCTCTCCCCCCGAGAAGCCGAAGCGGCATCCCGGAAGGCAGCGGGTGCACCGCGACCGAAGCCCGGGCGAGAGCCGCTGGAGCATTCGCACGGCTTTCCGCGGAGATCGCGGGCAACCAGGCATCGGGCATGTTCCGCTGGTGCCGCGGTGAGCAGGTTCGTCAGTCAACTCCCGACCCGGACAGAAGGGCCCCCTCCCAGCAGCGAGGCGGGACGCCCGTGAGCCGAGTCGGGGCCGGTTCAAAGGCAGCGCTGCATGCCGGCCCCGAGAGGCCGGGAAGGACGTCTGATGCGAGTTCGTTGGCGTGGCCTGGAGTTGCCGTCCCGCGTGACGGCGGACCCGAACTACAAGAACGACAAGTTCGGCAAGTTCGTGGTCGAGCCCTTTGAGCGGGGCTTCGGAACGACCGTCGGCAACAGCCTCCGTCGCGTGCTGCTCAGCTCGCTCGAGGGCGCCGCGGTCACGGGCGTCAAGATCAAGGGCGCCGAGCACGAGTTCAGCAGCCTCCCCGGCGTGCTGGAGGACGTGACCGACATCGTCCTGAACATCAAGAGCCTCGTCGTGAAGCTCGAGGGCGACGAGCCCAAGGTCATGCGCCTCGCCGCGCAGGGCCCGGGCGAGGTGACGGCCGAGCTCATCGAGGCCGACACCGCGATCACGATCATCAACAAGGACCACATCATCTGCACGCTGACAGACGACGTGGCCTTTGAGATGGAGCTGCGGGTCGCCCGCGGCCGCGGCTACGTCCCCGCGAGCGAGCAGTACAACCGCGCCGACGAGCAGGAGATCGGCCTGATCCCCATCGACGCGATCTACTCGCCCGTGCAGCGCGTCCGCTACGCCGTGGAGGACACCCGCGTCGGCCAGCGCACCAACTACGACCGGCTCACGCTGGAGATCTGGACCAACGGCACCGTCTCGCCCGACATGGCGCTCGTCGAGGCCGCCAAGATCCTCCGCAAGCACCTCAACCCCTTCGTCCAGCACTTTGAGCTGGGCGACGAGCGCGTCAGTGACGAGGCCGCCGCCGCCGCCGGCGTGGACGAGGAGCTGATCCGCAAGCTCAACATGCCCATCTCCGAGCTCGACCTCTCCGTCCGCGCGAGCAACTGCCTCGAGAGCGCCCGGATCGACACCGTCGCCCAGCTCGTCAAGCAGACGGACCAGGAGCTGCTCAAGCTCCGTAGCTTCGGCCGCACGAGCCTGCGCGAGGTGAAGCGCAAGCTGCAGGACCTCGGCCTCGACCTGGGCATGGAACTCCCCGAGGGCTACCACGCCCCCGGCAGCGTCTGATCGTCGGCCGTTCGGTGTCTGGGAACCCGCCGCGGCCGCGAGGCCCGTCGCAGACCCACCCCGAGCGACGCGATCTCCCCCTCATAACCCGCCCCGGCGGGCGCGAGCGGGCAATAATCTCGACCCCACCCGGCGCAGCCCAGCGGCTCCGCCGGTCCTTTGGCGAACGCGGGCCCAGTGCCCGCGCCGCCGGTTGCCACGATCGATCCCCCCGGCGGCCACCCGTCGGCGGGCCATGACGGCGGAGAACTTTTCATGCGTCACCGCAAGCACGGCTTCAAGCTCGGACGGACCACGGCCCACCGCGAGGCCATGCTCCGCAACATGGCCCACAGCCTGTTCCAGTACGGGCAGATCACGACCACGCTGCCGAAGGCCAAGGCCCTCCAGCCCTTCGTCGAGAAGATCGTGACCAAGGCCAAGCGCGGCGACGTCCACGCCCGCCGGCAGGTCGCGTCCATGCTGGGCGGTGACCGCGTCGCCTTCGCTTGGAGCCACGTCCCCAAGAACGCGACCGACCCGGAGAAGGACGCCGTCCGCGATCTCCGCGAGCGGGCCGAGCAGTTCTTCAACATCCCCGCCTCGGACAAGGTGGAGCGCAACCGCTACGGCGAGCTGCGGGCTGCCCCGAAGATCGTCCGCCACATCTTCGAGAATGTCGCCCCTCGCTTCGAGGACCGCAGCGGCGGCTACACCCGCATCGTGAAGCTCGGCAAGCGCCGCGTCGGCGACGCGGGCGAGATCGTCCTGATCCAGTTCGTCGGCGCGGAAGAAGGCCCCGAGATCGGCGGCCGGCCCAGCACCCGTCGCCGCCAGGCCGACCGCCGCACCGCCTTCGCCGCCAAGCTGCGCAAGTCCGGCGCCGAGACCGCCGCGACCGGCGGCGAGGCCGCCTCCTCCTAACACCGCTCGGCGCTCACGCCGCGGCCTGAATGCCTCCGCGCCGCGTGCACGCGGCGGGGCTCATCCATCCGCCCCCGCTTCCTCACCCGGCGTCTTCAAAGGCGTTGCGCTCATCGTCCACCCACGCGGACACGACCTGGTCGCCCCGGATCTCGAAATAGGCCGACCGCGCCACCGTCGTGCGGTCCTCGCCCGAGAACAATAGCAAAAAGTGCCCGCTGCTCTCGTTCGTCCGGCGTGAGTCGTACACCAGCAGACGGCTGCCATCGGGCCGGTCGATCGAGCGCGTCGGCGGGCCGAGCGCCCCGACGACCTCCGCCTCGGTCGTGCCCGGGCGGCTCAGCGCCTGCATGGTCTGGCCCGACACCAGACGCCCCTCGACGTACTCCTCATTCTCGCCCGCGGCGATGCACCCGCCCAGGGCACCGCCCGCGGCGAGCAGCAGCACGATCGCGCAGAAGCGGTCGCCGCGGCCCGCGGCACGCGTTTGAAATCGATCACGCATCAGAGCCTCCGTCGTGAATGGTACCGACCGGCGTCGCGCGCCCGGCCGTGCAGCCCGCCCGGCCCCGCCGAAGGGCCGCGGCCCAAGGCCGCGCGGTGTTCTCGGAAGTTCCCCGCCCCGGTTTCACCGGCCGTCCCACCGCCGCGCCGCCCGCATCGGTTGGGCCGGCCGCTCACCCGTCGCGACGCACCCATTCCACGCGGCGTTGATCAAGCAAACGCCCGGCGACATCCCGTAGGATGCCGCTATGGCCTTCGACCTTCTGAAAGACCTCGACGCCCTGGAGTCTGCCGCCGGCACCGAGCTCGCCGCCGCCTCCGACCCCATCGCCCTCGAAGCGTGGCGCGTCGCATACGTCGGCCCCAAGGGCAAGCTGAAGGCCCTCATGCCGCTGGTGAAGGACGTGCCCGCCGAGCAGCGTGCCGCCGCCGGCCAACGCCTGAACGCCGTCAAGACCTCGCTCGAGGCCGCGTTCGAGGCCCGTCGGGCGACGGTCGGCGCCGCCCCCGCCGCGCCCTCGGGCCCGATGCTGGACGTGACGGAGCCCGGCACGGTTCACAGCACGCGCCTCGGCCGCCGCCACATCATCACGCGTGTGATCGACGAGCTGACGGACGTCTTCGGCCGCATGGGCTTCGCCGTGGCCGAGGGGCCCGAGCTGGAGGACGACGAGCACAACTTCGTCAAGCTGAACATCCCCGCCGAGCACCCCGCCCGCGACCCGATCGACAACTTCTACGTCGACAACCCCGCCCGCGCGACCACGCCCCGCATGCTCCGCAGCCAGACCAGCACCGTGCAGATCCGCACGATGGAAGACGCCGTCGCGAAGGGGTGGGGGCCCCCCATCAAAATCGTCAGCCCCGGCCGCGTCTACCGCCCCGACACCGTCGACGCCACGCACAGCTTCATGTTCCACCAGATCGAAGGCCTGTACATCGACCGCGGCGTCTCGATGATCGACCTGAAGACCACCCTCGTGCAGTTCGCCCGCGCCTACTTCGGCGAGCAGGCCGACATCCGCCTCCGCCCAAGCTTCTTCCCCTTCACCGAGCCCTCCGCCGAGCTGGACATGAAAATCGCCCTCCGCCCCGGCGACGCCCCGCGCTGGATCGAACTGGGCGGGTGCGGCATGGTCGACCCCGCCGTGCTCAGCATGTGCGGCATCGACCCCGAGCACTGGACCGGCTTCGCCTTCGGGTTCGGCATCGAACGCATCGCCATGGGCCGCTACGGCATCCCCGACATCCGCATGCTCTTCGAGAACGACGTGCGGTTCCTCGAGCAGCTCTAGCCCTCTCGCGTTCGCCACCCATCCACAGTCGTCACCCGGCGCACGCGGGCAAATGACCGTTCACGGCACACCCCGCATCCGCCGCGGCCACGCCCCGCCGTGCCCCGTTGAAGCCCACGCCGCCGAGCCGCGCCCGAATCGACCAGCCCCACCCCGGCGAACCGCCGAGCATGACCGACACACAGGGCCTTGTCATCCTCTTCGGCGGCGCTGGCGGCATCGGGCGGGCCGCGGCACGCCGGCTCCTCGACCGTGGCGCGACCGTCCTCCTCGCCGGCCGGAGTGAGGCCCGCCTCGCCGAAGCCCAACGCGACCTCCCCGGCGTTGAGACCGCCGTCTGCGACGCGACCGACTTCGCCGCCGTCGACCGCCTTGTCGCCGCCCTCGTTGAGCGTCACGGCTCCCTCGCCGGCATCGCCAACCTCGCCGGCTCCATCCTCATCAGGCCGGCCCACATGACCTCCTTCGAAGAGTTTCAGGCCACCATCGACCAGAACCTCCGCACCGCCTTCGCCGTCGTCCGCGCCGGCCTGCGGGCGATGCAGAAGTCCGGCGGCTCCATCGTGCTGATGTCGAGCTGCGCCGCCCTCACCGGCCTGCCGAGCCACGAGGCCATCGCCGCCGCCAAGGCCGGCGTCATCGGCCTCGCCCGCTCCGCCGCCGCCACCGGCGCCCCGGCCCGCATCCGCGTCAACTGCATCGCCCCCGGCCTCGTCGACACGCCGATGGCCGAACGCCTCACCAAGAGCGACGCCGCCCGCAAGGCCAGCGAATCCCTCCACCCGCTGGGCCGCCTCGGCACGCCCGCCGACATCGCCCCGACCCTCGCCTGGCTTCTCTCTCCCGAAAGCGCGTGGGTCACCGGCCAGTGCATCGGCATCGACGGCGGCCTCGCCGCCATCAAGGGCAAGGCCTGACCGATCTCCCCCGCCGCATCCTCAGGCCCGGTTCGGCCGATCATCTCCCCGTGAAGCTCGCCAACCCCGACAACACCGCCCCCGCTTGGATGTCCCGCTGGCTCCGCGCCGCCGGCGTGTACAACGTCGCGTGGGGCCTCCTCACCCTGCTCTACCCAAACTGGCTCTTCCACCTCACCGGCCTCACACCCCCCAACTATCCCTTCATCTGGCAGTGCGTCGGCATGATCGTCGGCGTCTACGGCGTCGGCTACTGGATCGCCGCCGGCAACCCCTTCCGCCACTGGCCCATCGTCCTTGTCGGCCTGCTCGGCAAGCTCTTCGGCCCCGCCGGCTACGCCATGGGCGTGCTCGCCGGCGCCCTGAAACTCGACAACCTCCCCGGCGTCTCCCCCGTCCCCGTCGAGTTCGGCGTCACCCTCCTCACCAACGACCTCGTTTGGTGGATCCCCTTCGCCGGCATCCTCCTCGGTGCCCTCCGCGCCAACACCCTCGGCACCCCCGCCGCGAAGACCGACCTGCAATCCGCGCTCGCCGACACGCGGACGACCTCCGGGGCATCGCTTCTCCATCTCACGCAACAGTCCCCCGTTCTCGCCCTCTTCCTCCGCCACACCGGCTGCACCTTCTGCAAGGAAGCCCTCGCCGACCTGAAGGCCCGCCGCGCCGCCATCGAGGCCGCCGGCGTCCGACCCGTCGTCATCGCGATGTCCCCGCCGGAGCGCCTTCAGGCCACACTCGCCCGCTACGGCCTCGCCGACCTCGCCGCCGTCAGCGATCCCGACCGCCGCCTCTACGCCGCGGCCGAGCTGCACCGCGGCTCCCTCGCCCAACTCTTCGGCCCCATCGTCTGGTGGCGCGGCCTGCAAGCCACGCTCAAGGGCCACCTCGTCGGCCGCCTGGAGGGCGACGGCTTCCAGATGCCCGGCGCCCTGCTCATCCACCACGGCCGCGTCCTCCGCGCCTACCGACACCGCACCGCCGCCGATCGCCCGGACCTCGCCGCCCTCGCGTGCGAAGCGCCCGAGCACCCGGAGCCCGCGTCGCTCCCGGCCTGAAGCCCCGTCATGCCCAAGGCCCTCATCGAGTCCATCGCCTGGCTTCACCTCTTCAGCACGCTGCTGATGGCGGGGCTCGTCTGGTTCGTGCAGGTCGTCCACTATCCCCTCTTCGCCCTCGCCGCGACCGACGAATCCGCGTGGCGCACCTACGAGACCGCGCACCAGGCCCGCACCACGCTCGTCGTCGGCCCCCTCATGCTCGCCGAAGCCGCGACCGCCGTCGCCCTCCTCCTGCTCCGCCCGGCCGGCACGCCCATGTGGCTGCTCGTCGCCTCCGCGGCCACGGTCGCCGCCGTCTGGCTCCTCACCTTCGCCCTCGCCGTCCCCATGCACGCCCGCCTCGCCTCCGGCTTTGACGCCGGCGTGCACCGCGCCCTCGTCCTCGTGAACTGGCCCCGCACCCTCCTCTGGACGGCCCGAGGCCTGCTCGCCATCGTGATCGCCCGCCACGTCCTGCTCGGGGCCCGCGTGTGACGGCCCGCCGCGCCGCAGCACCCCAGCGAAGCCCCGCCGCACGCGTCGGCAGCGACCGCGCCCGCCGCCTCATCGTCGTCTTCGGCGATCAACTCGACGCCAGCCGCGGCCCGCTCGCCGACCTTGACAAAGCCAACGACCTCGTCCTCATGACGGAGGTCGCCGACGAATCCGCCTACGTCCCAAGCCACAAGCACCGCACCGCTCTCTTCCTCAGCGCGATGCGTCACTTCGCCGCCGACCTCCGCGACAGCGGCGTCCGCGTCCGCTACGCCGCCCTCGACGACCCCGCCAACACGCACACCTTCGACGGCGAACTCCGCCGCGCCGTCGCCGACCACGCGCCCGAGCAGATCCACCTCGTCCACCCCGGCGACTACCGCACCCTCCACACCGCCCACGCCTGGCGCGACGACCACGCCCTCCCCGACGTCCACATCCACGAGGACGAGCACTTCCTCACCACCATCGACCAGTTCCGCACCTGGGCCCGTGGCCGCAAAGAGCTCACCATGGAGTTCTTCTACCGCGAGCAGCGCAAACGCCTCAACATCCTGATGGAGCCCGACGGCAAGACCCCCGTCGGCGGCGCCTGGAACTTCGACAAGGACAACCGCGACGCCTTCAAGTCCACCCCCCGCGTGCCAAAGCCCGTCGCCTTCCCGCCCGACGCCATCACCACCGAGGTGCTCGACCTCGTCCAACGCCGCTTCCCAACAAACCCCGGCACCATCGACGGCTTCAACTGGCCCGTCACCCGCGACGACGCGACGCGCGCCCTGAAAGACTTCATCGCCAAGCGACTCCCCCTCTTCGGCAAGTACGAAGACGCCATGTGGACGGGCGAGCGCGCTCTTTACCACTCGCTTCTCTCGTCTTCCGGCAACCTCAAGCTGCTCGACCCGCGCGACGCCGTCGCCGCCGCCGTCGACGCCCACGCCCGCGGCAAGGCCCCGCTCAACGCCGTCGAGGGCTTCGTCCGCCAGTGGATCGGCTGGCGCGAGTTCATCCGCGGCGTCTACTGGCAGCAGGGCCCCGACTACCCTGCCCGCAACGGCCTCAACCAGACCGGCCGCCTGCCAACGTTCTTCTGGACCGCCGACACCGACATGACGTGCATGCGAGACTGCCTCGCCTCCGTCGTCGACACCGCCTACGCCCACCACATCCCCCGCCTCATGGTGATCGGCAACTTCGCGATGATCGCCGGCGTCCACCCGCGCGAGGTCGCCGACTGGTTCCTCGCCATGTTCGTCGACGCCGTGGACTGGGCCAGCAACCCCAACACCATCGGCATGAGCCAGCACGCCGACCACGGCGTCGTCGGCACCAAGCCCTACGCCGCCAGCGGCAAGTACATCCAGCGGATGAGCAACTACTGCGAGCACTGCCGCTACAACGTCACCCAGCGCACCGGCGACACGGCCTGCCCCTTCAACACCTTCTACTGGGACTTCCTCATCCGCTTCGAAGAGACCTTCGCCCGCAACCACCGCATGGCCATGGTCGTCAAAAACGTCGAGAAAATGAACCCCGCCGAGCGCGTCGAGATCACCTCATCCGCTGCCGCACTCCGCGCCCGCATGGGCATCTCCCGAGCCTGAAGCCCCGCGCGAAGGCCCGGCCTCCCCCCGGTGGGACAGGCGTCCCGCCACTCCCTTCCTCTTCTCTCTCTGGTCCAGACGCAACGCCCGACCGGCGAACGCACCCCCGCCCCTCACCGATCCCTCACCGCTCCCACGTCGTCGCCGGGCTCCAGGACTCCACCATCCGCAGCACCGGCCGCCCTTCCTCAAAAACCACCGGCAGCCACAGGTGCCGCGAGTCCTCAAGCTCCCGCGCGTTCCACACGTCCGCCATGAACACGTACGCGCCCTCGCGCCCCGCCACCGGCACCACAAACGTCCCCTGCGCGCCAAAGGTCTTCCCGCCCCCCGGCCCCTCCGCCGGGTTCCCCGTCACCGTCCACGGGCCCCAGATCGAGTCCGCGACCATGTGCTCCGCCGCGTTGGCCGCCCATCCCGTGCACCCCGACGTGATGAGGTGGTAGCGTCCCTCATGCTTGAAGAGCGTCGGCGCTTCCCGGTGCCCGCCCGGGTTCAGCCGCAGGTACTTCCCGGTGTGCCGCGTAAACGTCCCGTCCAGTTCCGCGATGTGCAGCGTGTAGTTCTCTTCCGACGCAAAGACGTGGTACGCCGTCCCGTCGTTGTCCAAAAACAGCGTCATGTCCCGCGCCATCTGACCGCCGTAAAAATCGCGCACAAAGAAACGATCCGCGGCGGCCGCCTTGTCGGGCGTTCCCTTCTCGTCCGTCTCAGCGTCCGTCTGACGCTCCACCACCCGCGTCTTCAGCGCCTCGTCCGCGTTCACCGGAAAGTGCCCCGCGTTGGGCCGCACGCTCCCGAGATACGTGAAAGGCCCCGTCGGCGTCTCCGCCACCGCGCACCCCGTCCTCGCCGCGTTGTACCGATGCCCCTCGAGTTCCAGGTGGAACCACATGACGAAGCGACCCGTCCGCGCGTTGTACAGCACCTTCGGTCGCTCGATCACGCACCCCGAAGTCACCTCGCTCGCCGGGTCCTCGCTCACGGCAAAGGCCACGCCGCCATCGGCCCAGTTCACAAGATCCGTCGACGTGTACACGCGAACGCCCACCCGCGCCGCATGCCCGCCCTCCTTGTGCTCGCCGTACCAGTAGTAGACGCCCTCGTGCCACAGCACGCCCCCGCCGTGCGCATTGATGGGCTGTCCCGCGGCGTCGTTCCACACCTCGCCCGGCCTGATCACCGCGTCCGAGACCCCCGCCCCGGCCCCGGCCCCCGCCGCGAGGCACAGCACCACAAGACACCCGAGAGCCGCTCGGTGACATCGAAACATCTCAACCCTCCGGTTGTCGTCGTTCTCGTGCAATGCCGGAGGGGGGAGTCGAACCCCCACGGGTGTTACCCCGGCGGATTTTGAATCCGCTGCGTCTGCCATTCCGCCACTCCGGCGAGCACCGCCAGTGTAGGACGTCCCGTCACTCCCCTCTGTTCACTGGCACTCGACAGTTGTAGACTCTCCCGCCGGGCTGTCGACCCACCCCGGGGGAGTCTGCCATGCCCGTCGCCCCGCCAAAGCCCCTCGTTGACGCCCCCGCCCCGCCGCTCTCCTCCTTCGCGGAGCGTTCCCTCGCCGTCCTTCCCGGCGGCTCCAACGGCGAGTTCGGCCTCCCGCCTCACCTCACCACCGTCATCGCCTCCGGCCAAGGGTGCCGCCTCCGCGACGCCGCCGGCCGAGAGTTCATCGACTTCTCCATGGGCTGGGGCTCCGCACTCGTCGGACACGCCCGCCCAGAGGTCGTGGCCGCCGTGCAAGCCGCCGCCCCCAGCGGCATGAACTTCTCCTACCCAAGCCTCCGCGCCCTCCAACTCGCCGAGCGCCTCGTCGCCATCTCCCCCGCCTGCGAACGCGTCCGCTTCTGCGCCTCCGGCACCGAGGCCACCATGTACTGCCTCCGCCTCGCCCGCGCCGCCACCCGGCGAACCCATGTCCTGAAGTTCGAAGGCGCCTACCACGGCTCCAACGACGAGGGCGTCACAAGCCTCTTCCCCTCAGGCCACACCCCATTCCCCTCCCCAGAGCCCTCCAGCGCCGGCATCTCCGCCGAGCGCACGCTCATCGCCCCTTACAACGACGCCGTCGCCGCGATCGCCGCCATCGCGCGCCACGCCGACCACCTCGCCGCCGTCATCGTCGAGCGCCTGCGCCGCGGCTTCCCGCCCAAGCTCGGCTTCCGCAGCGGCCGGCGGGGCGCCTGCAGAACCCGCCGCGGCCCCTTCGGCTTCGGCGAGGTCGTCACCGGCTTCCGACTCGCCCTCGCCGGCGCCCAGCAGTACTACGGCGTCGTTCCCGACCTCGTCGCCTACGGCAAAGCCCTCGGCGGCGGCATGCCCATCGGCTGCTTCGGCGGACGCGCCGACATCATGGCCCTCGTCGAGGAAGACCGCATCGGCTCCCCCGACTACGTCTGGACCGCCTCCACCCTCGGCGGAAACCCCGTCAGCTCCGCCGCCGCCCTCGCCGCGCTCGACATCTTCGAGTCCCCCGGCACCTACCCAGCCCTCCACGCCCTCGGCCACGCCTTCCGCGAAGGCCTCCGAAAAACCCTCCGCGACGCCAACATCCCAGGCCAAGTCATCGGCGACGGCCCACTCGACCAAGTGGTCTTCGCCGACCACCCCGTCACCTCCTACCGCGACACGCTCACCGCCAACAAACCCCTCGCCCGCGCCGTCATGCTCGAGCTCTTCGCCCGCGGCGTGTTCTTGAACCCCATGGGCACCAAGCTCTACCTCTCGTTGCAGCACGACCACGCGACGTGCGACGAGTTCTTCCTGCGGCTGCGCGACGCGCTCCGCGCCGTCCGCGCCGACCCGTCGCACACCAACACCTCGCGGTCTACCCCGCAAAACACCCAGTCATGAAGCCGTCGCAAAAGCGGATACGCCCATCCGTGTTTCGCTTCACTCAACAATGCCCCCCCGCGTCCAGGGTCCTTCGAGCGTTCCCAATCAACACAAAGCCCCGAATTGTTGTGGTATCGTGAAGGCCGCATGAATCTTCGTTGAGTCATCATCAACGCCGGTGTTTTCCGATCTCTCCCCACAGGAAACAGTTGTATCTTTGACCGCACGTTCCGGGCGGTCGCCAATCGGCATCGCCCTGCACCAGTGCCACACCCGATCGGAGAGATCCATGCAGAGCGAAACCAACCGTCTGATCCTCGCCCTCACGGGCACCGCCATCGCGGCCGCCGCCGCCAACGCCCAGACCCTGCGCGTCTTCTACCTCGAGGACTGGGAAACCGTCGACCTCGGCAACGCCGTCGACGAGCGCGACCCCGTCGACATCGACGCCGACGGCGACACCATCATCGACTTCGTCGTTGACCAGGACGGCGACGGCACCCCCGATGTCTGGACCAACCGCACCGGCTTCACCGCCCTCGGATGGAGCGTCAACACCCCCGCCAACCCCGCCCTCCCCAACCAGCTCAACCTCGGCGTCGAAGAGTGGCGCGAGTGGGCTCTCGCCAACTCCTTCTGGTGGGCCTTCGGCGTCGATAACCAGCGCCGCGGCGAGTTCGCCACCGGCTTCGCCGCCGGCAGCACCATCGCCATCGGCGACCCCGACGAGTGGGACGACATCTCCGCTCCCTTCACCGACCCCGTCACCGGCATCACCACCCAGCGCAGCCCCGCCAACCTCACCCGCTGGAACAGCACCCTGATCTCCCCCGAGATCACCCTCCCCGCGACGGCGACCGAGATCGCGGTCGACTTCAGCCTCTCCTGGCGCGACGAAGACATCCAGGACATCCTGGTCAGCGCTCAGTTCATCGACGCCGCCGGCATGCCCGTCGGCGCCCCGGCCATCGTCCTCTCGGGTGACTCCGACCCGGCCCAGCCTGACTTCTTCGATGACCAGCCGAACGCCCAGTTCGCCGCCCTCGCTACCGCCGCCGGCGCCGACGCCGACGTCTTCCCCAACGGCGACACCCTCGCCGTCCCCGCCGGCGCCACCGCAGTGCAGTTCTCCTTCTTCCTCGGCAACGCCGGCAACAACTGGTGGTTCGCGATCGACAACTTCGCCCTCTTCGCCGAGAGCACCGGCGGCCCGATCATCGCCCCCGGCAACTTCGCCATCCAGAGCCAGACCCTCTACGAGACCGTGACCCCCGCCTTCAGCATCACCCGCGCCATCGAGGCCGACGAGTACACCGTCGAGCTCTCCAGCACCCCCGACTTCGCCGAGGTCATCTCGACCGTCAACATCACCGCCGACCCCGCCGCCTTCAGCCTCCCCTTCTCCTTCCCCCTCGGCTCCTTCAACAGCGGCCGCTTCTACGTCCGCGCCTCCGCCACCAACGCCATCGGCACCACCGACGCCATCAACACCGCCTCCTTCCTCGTCGTCAACA
Organism: uncultured Phycisphaeraceae bacterium; assembly: GCA_964496975.1. GTDB lineage: Bacteria > Planctomycetota > Phycisphaerae > Phycisphaerales > UBA1924 > CAZCBN01. Next base: position 381 of record CAZCBN010000063.1, on the reverse strand, counting down.
ACGTCATCGGTGACCTCGACGGCGACGGCGACCGCGACGCCCGCGACATCGCCGACATCAACCAGGACGGCTTCGCCGACATCTTCGACCTCTTCGACTTCCTCGCCGCCCTCGACGAAGTCAACATGGGCGGCTAATCCCCGTCTCTGAAGACCTGATCAAGACACTCCCGTGGGGCGCGGCACCCGCCGCGCCCCACGCTTTGCAGGGCGGCCTCTCGGCGCACGGAACGAACCGAGCCCGCCCCGCGCCCGCCGGCGTCAAAAACGCCGGCCCTGTCCCCGGGGGTCCCACATGCACATCCGCCGCCGCGCCTTCACGCTGATCGAGCTCCTCGTCGTCATCGCCATCATCGCCCTGCTCATCGGCATCCTCCTCCCC
>CAZCBN010000062.1:0-17933 GCA_964496975.1 uncultured Phycisphaeraceae bacterium | reverse complement strand
ACCCGCAGGCGAGCGTGAACGTGGCGGCCTTTGACGGGTCGTCGGCGGTGCGGCTGACGGCGGACGCGAACCCCGGGTGGGCCCCGGCAAACTCGACGACCGCCGGCGGGTTCTGCATCCGCTACACGCCGCTGGACGTGCGGCTTTACCCGGCGCCGGTGGGCAACGCGGAGGAGCGGTACCCGCAGGGGTATCGGTGGACGCGGGGCGGGCTGAAGGGGATTGACTGGGGCGGCAGCGAGATCTCGACCGGGCAGCCGCGGACGGACCTTTCGGCGGACCCGTGCGCGAACTGAGTGGGTGCGGGCGGGTGGGGGCGGGGGGCCGGCGGTGTCGGCGTGTTGGTGTGTCGCCGCGGTGCGGCGAACGGGTGAAGTGGACGCTCTTTCGGGAACGGGGTTGCTCATGAGGAGCCAGATCGGATCTTCGGGTGGAACTTCGGGTGGGTCTCTCGGAAACGCGTCCGGCGGGTTTCGCGCACGCCGGGCTCAGCGAGGCTCGGCGGGCTTCACGCTCATTGAGCTGCTGGTGGTGATCGCGATCATCGCGCTGCTGATCGGGATCTTGCTGCCGGCGCTGGGGAAGGCGCGGACGAGCGCCCGCGAGGCGGCGAGCCAGTCGAACATGAAGCAGATCAACACGGCGTCGAACGCGTACGCCGCGGACTTTGACGAGCACGTGCCGACGTTCAGCTGGCGGGGGAACGTGGGGCAGTACGCGTTCCGGCTGAACGGGACGTGCGGCCCGAAGACGACGCAGGCGATCCCCGGCGGCGCGATCCCGAGCAACGGGCTGCTCGGGCCGTTGTATCAGCTGCGCGAGATCATCAACGACAACTCGAAGGTGTGCGTGATGAACATCATCGGCACCGGCGGGGGCCGGGTGCCGGGGGGCGGCGGCGGCGAGTTGCTGCCGCACCGGAGCTGGAACTTCATCACGGTGACGGCCTATCTGTCGGGCACGCTGCCCGACCCGGTGATGGTGAGCCCGAACGACAAGCCGCTGCTGGACTCGGCGCAGGCGGTGCTGGCGGGGACGAACGACACGACGTCGTACCCGACGGCGGAGCGGTGGAACACGCCTTCGATCTGGGCGCACTGGCCCTTCTCGTCGTCGTACGTGACGAACACGTACGTGTGGGCGAACGACAAGGGGCCGAGCGTGCGGCCTGTGGCGAGCGACTCGACGCTGGTGTCGGGGCTCGGGACGGCGCAGATCTTCTGGCAGAACTTCGCGAACCGGCGGTACGGCGAGGTGGCGTTCCCGTCGAGCAAGGCGTTCTTCTTTGAGGAGTACGACTGGAAGCCGAGCAAGCCGCTGTATTTCGCGTACCCGCAGGCGCGGGCCAACGTCGCGGCGTTTGACGGGTCTGTGTCGGGGCGGACGACGGGTGAGGCGAACCCCGGGTGGGACCCGGCGAACCCGACCACCGCTGGCGGGTTCTGCATGCGGTACACGCCGATCGATCAGCGGTTGTACCCGCCGCCGGTGGGAGACGCCGAGGCGCGGTACCCGCAGGGCTTCCGCTGGACGCGGGGCGGGCTGAAGGGCGTCGACTGGGGCGGCGGCGAGATTTCGACGGGCCAGCCGAAGACGGACCTCAGCGCCGACCCGTGCTCGAACTGAGTGAACCGGCCGGCGGGTGGGCAGGCGGCGACGTTGGCCGAGCCGGCGCGGGGTGCTCCCGGGGCTGGGGCCGGCGTGGTTCACGTGACGACCGGGTGCATGCCGGTTGGAGGTGCGATGTCGCGGTCTGCTCCGGGTGGTGCGTCGTCGGGCGGTGGCTCGTCGGGCGGGTGTGTGTCCGAAGGTCGGCGCGGGGGTGGCTTCACGCTGATTGAGTTGCTGGTGGTGATCGCGATCATTGCGCTGCTGATCGGGATCTTGCTGCCGGCGTTGGGGAAGGCGCGCGTCGGGGCGCGCGAGTCGGTCAGCCTGTCGAACATGAAGCAGTTGAACACTGCGGCGTCGGCGTACTCGTCGGACTTCGACGACGCGGTGCCGAACTTTGGGTGGAAGAGCCGGCCCGGGCGCACGTTTGACTACCGGCCGCCGAACACGTGCGGCCCGAAGCAGACCGCGGAGCTTCCGCAGGCGGTGCAGTGGCAGGGCCTGGGCGGGCTGAACGGGTCGCTGTATCAGTTGCGGGAGATCATCAACGACAACAGCAAGGTGTGCGTGCGGAACGTGCTGAGCCAGAACGGCGGCGCGGGTCCCGGCGGCGGCGGAGGCGGCGGGCTGCCGCTCTTGCCGCACCGGCGGTGGTACTTCATCGCGCTCACGCCCTATCTCTCGGCGAGCCTGCCCGACCCGGTGATGATCAGCCCGAACGACAAGCCGCTGCTCGATGCGGCTGAGAACGTGCGGGCGGGGCAGATCGATCTGTCGATCTATCCGACGGCGGAGCCCTGGAACGCGCCGTCGGTGCGGGAGCACTGGCCCTTCTCGTCGTCGTACGTGACAAGCAGCTACGCGTGGGCGAACGACACGGGGCACAGCGTGCGGCCGGTGGCGCAGAGCTCGACGCTGGTGTCGGCGTACAGCTCGCCGGGCTTGCCGCAGTTCTCGTTCCCGAGCGACTCGTGGCACTTCATCGGGCGGAAGTACACGCAGGTGGCCTTCCCGGGGAACAAGGCGTACTTCTTTGAGGAGTACGACTGGAAGCCGAGTAAGCCGGTGTACTTCTCGTACCCGCAGGCCCAGGCGAACGTGGCGTCGTTCGACGGCTCGGCGCTGACGCGGCTGACGGCGGACGCGAACCCCGGGTGGGACCCGGCGAACCCGACGCGGCCGGGCGGGTTCTGCATCATCTACGAGCCGCTGGACCCGAAGCTGTACCCGGCGCCGCTGGGGAACGATCGCCTGCCGACGCCGCAGGGGTATCGGTGGACGCGGGGCGGCCTGAAGGGGCTGGACTGGGGCGGCGGCGAGATCTCAACGGGCCAGCCGAAGTCGGACCTCTCGGCGGACCCGTGCGGGAACTAGTCGGGCGGGGCGTGGGTTGTCGATTTTTTTGAGTTGGTGGCCGGTCGGGTGCAACGCGGGCGGGGGGCGGTCGGTACGCCAGTCGGCGGCGTCGTTCTGGGGGCGAGGCCGCGGGCGTGAGAGCCGGAGGTGCACCGTGCGGCGTGGATTTGCACTTGTCGAGTTGGCGGTCGTGGTCTCGCTGGTGGTGCTGGTGGGGCTGCTGGTGGCGCCGTCGCTGAACGCGTCTCGGCGGCACGCGAGCAAGTTTGTGAGCCAGCGGAACATGGCGCAGCTTGCGGCGGCGACGGCGTCGTACGGTGTGGACTTTGATGGGAAGATCCCGAACTTTTCGTGGACGCGCTTATCGAGTCAGAACTACACGTTGCGAGGATCGTGTGATCCGCCGCAGTTCGGTCCGCTCGGCATCGGCCCATCTGCGGCGACTTCTTCTTTTGCACTTCAGGCACGCCAGATTATTCTTGACCGATCGTCGGTGTGCCTTACCCAGCCCATGCGACAAGACGGCGGTGCTCAAACACTGCTTCCTCACCGTCGGTGGTACTTCCTCACCGTGGTGGACTATCTTCGTGGTGTGCTGCCCGATGCCGCGATGGTGAGCCCCGAAGACGGGCCTCTGCAAGCCGCAGCGGCTGATGCCGCGGACGGCGAGCTTGAGACGCTTCCGCTTCCCGCGGCCACCGTACACTCGGCTGAGCCCACGCGGATTGCCTGGGCGTTTTCGAGTTCGTACATCCCGACGACCTACGCGTTTAGCGCGCATCCCTCGGAAGGCCGCGGGTTTGCGGTGCCGATTGTCAACCACGTTGAGTTGTTTACTTTGGAACCGCCGAGCATGCTTGACCGAACGAGCGTGTTTGTGCCGCCGCAACTCTTTCCGTCCGTCGCGTTCCCCTCGCAGAAGGCCTACTTCTTCGAGGAGTACGACTGGCTGCGGTCGTCGGCGCGACACTTCAGCTATCCGGACGCGTGGATCAACGTGGCCGCGTTTGACGGGTCGGTGCAGCGGCGCCTGACGGCGGACGCGGTGCCGGGGTGGGACCCGCGGATGCCGCAATCCGGCATGACATTCCCGGTGCCGTACCAAGCCATCGACGACACGCTCTACCCACCGACGACGAACGAACGGAACTCGCAGCCGTACCGCTGGACGCGGAACGGGCTTGCCGGGATTGACTGGGTGGCGCAGCCGTCGCCGCTGCGGCCGGCGACGCGGCGGGGCTCGGCGGCGACGGGCAGGAGGTGAATCATGCGGCGTGGATTTACACTTATCGAGTTGGCGGTCGTGGTCTCGCTGGTGGTGCTGGTGGGGCTTCTGGTGGCGCCGTCGCTGAACGCGTCTCGTCGGCACGCGAGCAAGTTTGTGAGCCAGCGGAACATGGCGCAGCTTGCGGCGGCGACGGCGTCGTACGGCGTGGACTTTGATGGGAAGATCCCGAACTTTACGTGGACACGTCTCACGACGCAGCCGTTCTCGCTGATGGGTGGGTGCGGGGACGCGCAGCTGCAGTTGATTGCGTTTGCACCTGCGTTTGGCACGAATGCGTTCAACCTGCAGGCCCGTCAGATCATTCTTGATCGGTCTCAAGCTTGTTTGACGGGTCTCATCACGCAGGTTGGCGGCAACGCGACAATTCTCCCGCATCGGCGCTGGTACTTTTTGACGGTGACCGACTATCTCAGCGGTGTGTTGCCCGACCCCGCGATGGCAAGCCCCGAGGACGGCCCGTTGCTTGCAGCGGCGGCCGACGCGCAAGACGGCGGGCCGCAGCAGCCCGTGCTGCTGGGTGCGACGCTGTACGCCGATCCGCGTACACGGGCGCACTTCCCTTATGCGAGTTCGTACCTTCCGACGACGTACGCGTTCGCGAACAGCACGTCGGCGGATAGTGGGTTCAATGTCGGGTACCTGCAGCCGGCGTCTACAAGCGTGGAGCAGGTCTCTGTCATTGCGCAATTCGACGGAACACCCGTCTTCTTCCCCAATCAACTCTTCTCGTCCGTCGCGTTCCCGTCGCAGAAGGCGTACTACTTTGAGGAGTACGACTGGCTTCGTTCGTCGGCGCGGCACTTCAGCTATCCGGACGCGTGGATCAACGTCGCCGCGTTTGACGGGTCGGTTCAGCGGCGTCTGACGGCCGATGCGGTTCCGGGGTGGGATCCCTCTGATCCGCGTTCGGGATTTTCGGTGCCGCTGCCGTACCAAGCCATCGACGACACGCTCTACCCACCGACGACGAACGAGCGGAACCCGCAGCCGTACCGGTGGACGCGGAACGGGCTTGCCGGGATTGACTGGGCGGCGCAGCCGTCGCCGCTGCGGCCGGCGACGCGGCGGGGCTCGGCGGCGACGGGGCGGTGGATCGCGCCCTGAGTGTCGGGCGGGGCTGGCGTACCGTTGGGCCGTATGCAGCGGCGTGAGTTCCGGGTCATCGTGATCGGAGGCGGGCACGCGGGGGCCGAGGCGGCGTGGGCAGCGGCGAACCTGCTGCCGCGGGAGCCGGGCGGCCCGCCGACGGTGGCGCTGGTGACGATTGATCCCGGCAAAGTCGGGGAGATGAGCTGCAACCCCGCGATCGGCGGCCTGGCGAAGGGGCAGTTGGTCCGCGAGGTGGACGCGATGGGCGGCCTGATGGGGCTGGTCGCCGACGCGACGGGCATTCATTTCAAGATGCTCAACACGAGCAAGGGCCCCGCCGTCCGCGGGCCGCGGTGCCAGAGCGACAAGCACGCGTACGCCGAGTGCGTGCGGGCGATGCTCGCGTCGCGGCCGGAGATCGAGCCGGTGGCGGGGACGGTGGAGCGGCTCGTGGTGGCGGGGGGGCGTGTTCGTGCCGTGGGCGTGCGCACGGCGGCGGGGGACGACGTGCTGCTGTCGGCGCCGGCGGTGGTGCTGACGACGGGCACGTTCATGCGCGGGCTGATGCACACGGGCGAGACGCGGACGCCGGGCGGGCGGTTCGGCGAGGCGGCGGCGGTGGGCATCAGCGAGACGCTGCGCGGCCTGGGCTTTGAGCTGGGGCGGCTGAAGACGGGGACGCCGCCGCGGCTTCGGCGCGGGAGCATTGCGTGGGAGTCGCTCCCCGAGCAGCCGGGGGACGCGGAGCCGGCGCCGTTCAGCGAGTTGTCGGGCGTGGGGGAGGCGTTGGGCGAGTCCGCGGGTTCGGCTTCGTCGGCGTCGGCGGCATGGTCCGCGTGGCCGGTGGGGTTGCCGCCGCGGGTGCGGTTCCCGGCGTTGCCGCAGGTGGACTGCCGGCAGACGCACACGAGCCCGCGGGCGCACGAGCTGATCCGCGCGAACCTGCACCGGGCGCCGATGTATTCGGGGCAGATCGAGTCGGCCGGGCCGCGGTATTGCCCGAGCATCGAGGACAAGGTGGTGCGCTTCGCGGAGCGCGAGAGCCACGGCGTGTTCTTGGAACCGGAGAGCCTGCGGACGGACTGGGTGTATTGCAACGGCATCTCGAGCAGCCTGCCGGCCGACGTGCAGGACGTGATCGTGCGCACGATGCCGGGGTGCGAGCACGCGGAGATCCTTCGGTACGGCTACGCGGTGGAGTACGACATGGTGCGGCCGCACCAGATCGACGCGACGGGGGAGAGCAAGCTCGTCGGCGGGTTGTTCCTCGCGGGGCAGATCAACGGGACGAGCGGGTACGAGGAGGCCGCGGCGCAAGGGCTGATCGCCGGGCTGAACGCGGCGCGGCTGGCGCGGGGCGAGCCGGCGGACGTGGTGATCGGTCGCGAGCAGGGGTACATCGGCGTGCTGATGGACGACCTGGTGACCAAGACGCCGGTGGAGCCCTACCGCATGTTCACAAGCCGGGCGGAGCACCGGCTGCTGCTGCGGGCCGACAACGCGCCGCAGCGGCTCACGCCCCTCGCGCGGCGGCTCGGGCTGCTGGAGCACACGGAACTGGGACGGGCGCGGGCGGCGCTGTTTGACACGCGGCAGGCGCAGGCCGCGGCGATTCACCGGGCGATCGACGCCGCGCGGCTCGACGGGCAGCCGCTGGCGATCGCCCTGCGGCGTGAGGGCTTCTCGCACGATGATCTGCGGCGGGCGTTGACGGCCGACGGGGGGGCGGCGGAAGCCCTGGGCGCGGACGACGCGGTGTGGTTCACGGCGTGGGCCGATCGGCGCTACGAGCCCTATGTCGTGCGGCAGCGGGCGGAGATTCGCCGGCAGTCGGAGATGGAGCACCGGCGCATCCCGGCCGACGTGGACTATGCGCAGATCGAGAGCCTGCGCACCGAGGCGCGGCTCGCGCTCTCGAGGTTCCGCCCCGCGACGTTCGGCCAGGCGGGCCGGCTGGAGGGCGTGACGCCCGCGGACGTGACGCTGGTGGCGGTGCATCTGCGGCGTGGGCGGGGGGAGCGGTCGTCGGGCGGGTGAGGTTTGGGTTGGGGGGGGCGTGGTGGGCGTGGCAGCGCCCGGGCGGGCCCGGGGCGTGGGTGTCGCGTACCGTCCCCTCCGCATGGTGCCGAGCCTCACCTTTGCCGCCGCCGATCTGCCGCCCGTGGTGCGGGACTTGCTCATCGTGCTCGCCTGCGCGGGGCTGGTGGCGGCGTTGCTGGGCCGGCTGCGGATGAGCGCGATCCCGGGGTACCTGATCGCCGGGGCGGCGATCGGGCCGAGCGTGCTGGGGCTGGTGGGGGACGCGGCCGACGTGGAGGCGTTGGGCGAGCTCGCGGTGGTGCTGCTGATGTTCGGCATCGGGCTGCACCTGGACACGGGCTCGATGAAGCGCGGGGCGTTGCCGACGCTGGCGGTGGGCGTGGCGTCGGTGCTCGCGACGGTGGCGGCGGCGACGCCGATCATCCGGCTCTTCGGCATCTCGTGGGCGGGGTCGGTCGCGGTGGCGATGGGCCTGGCGATGTCGTCCACGGCCGTGGTGATCCGCGACATGCAGACGCGGCGCGAGATGACGCGGGCGCACGGCCGGCTGGCGGTGGGCGTGCTGATTGTGCAGGACCTGCTGGTGATTGCGGTGCTCGCGCTGCTGCCGACGCTGGCGCCGCAGGGCGCGGCGGGGGCGGGGGCGGGGGCCGTCGACGCGGCGGCCGCGGCGGGGGCGGGTGAGGCGGCGGGCGACATCGCGATGGGCCTGGGCCCCTCGGTGTGGGGGCAGACGCTCCGCGTGCTCGTGGTGATGCTGCTGCTCGGGCTGGGGCGGCTGCTGCTGCCGCGGGCGATGCTGTGGCTCTCGCGGAACACGCCGCCCGAGGTGGTGCTGGTGGGCGTGGCGGCGGTGGCGCTCGGGGCGGCGGTGGGGGCGGGCAAGCTCGGGTTCAGCGGGGCCTTGGGCTCGTTCCTCGCGGGGTTTTTGCTCGCGCGGACGCCTTTGAAGTATCAGTTGTCGGGGCAGCTCGTGCCGCTGCGGGACCTGTTCTTGTCGGTGTTCTTCACGACGGTGGGCATGCGGCTGGACGTCGGGCTTGCGCTGCAGTCGTGGTACGCGGTGCTCGCGGGGCTGGTGCTGCTGCTGGGCGTGAAGACCGCGGCGGTCGCGGCGGCGGCGTGGGCGTGCGGGGCGGTGCCGGCGGTGGCGGTGCGCACGGGGCTGTACCTCGCGCAGGCGGGAGAGTTCAGCCTGGTGGTGCTGGCGTCGGCGGTCTCGCTCGGGCTCTTGTCGGCGGGGCAGGGGTCGGTGGTCATCGGCGTCGTCGTCGCGTCGCTGCTGGTGACGCCGGTGCTGATGTTCCTCGGGGGCCGCGCGGCCGAGGCGCTGGGCCAGCGGCACGCCGCGCCGTGGATTGAGCGGGCGATGTTCGCCGATCCGCCCGCGAGCGGGGCGGGCGGGGCACCTTCCTCGCAGGCGGGCGGGCACGCCGCGGCGCACGGCGAGGCGGCCGCGCGCGACGACGCGACGCCCCGCGTCGTGGTCGCCGGCTACGGGCCGGTCGGCCGCGCGGTGGCGGATCGGCTGGAGGAAGAGGGCATCCCGTTCACCATCATCGAGATGAACACGGCGACCGTGAAGCGGCAGCACCAGCTGGGCCGGTCGATCGTTTTCGGCGACGTGGCGAACCCCGAGGTGCTCGAGTCGGCGGGCGTGCCGCACGCGGCGGGGGTCATCCTCACCGTGCCCGACGAAGAGGCCGTGCTGCGGGCGTGCCGGGTGATCCGGGCGATGTCGCCCCGGGTGTACATCGCGGCCCGTGCGCAGGCCTTGAGCCGGGGCCTGATGGCCCGCGAGCTGGGCGCCGACCATGTGACCATCGAGGAGGTCGCGACGGCGGAGGCCATGGCCCGCGACGCGATCGCCAAGCTGCGGGTGCGGATGAGCAAGAACGCGGCCGAGGGCAAGGCCTGACCCGCGCGGGCGTGCGGGCGAAGCCACGGCGGCGTGCGCACGGGGCGGGTCAGTCGCGCAGCATGTTGAGCTCGTCGCGCAAAATGGCGGCAAGCTCGTAGTTCTCTCGCGCGACGGCGTCGCGGAGGCGCTGGCGCAGCTCGGCCCGCTGGCTCGGCGGCAGCTCGGGGGTGCCCGAGGGCATGTTGCGGGCGAGGTCGGTGCGCATGGCGCGGAGCGTGCGCACCTCGCTGGGCTCTTCGCCGGCCGGGGCGCCGCGGGAGACGTAGACCTCGCGCACCTCGTCGATGCCGCGGTCGAGGGCGAAGAGGGCCATGCGGGGCTCGTTGTCTTGAAGAGCCTGGCTCGCGAGGGCGCGGGCCCGCATCATGAGGATGCTGGCCCGGGCGGGCTCCATGGAGTCGCGGTCGCCCTCGGTCTGGGCAAATCGGGCGAGAAGGTCCAGCACGCGCAGGTTCCGCGTGGTGTCGCGGACGACGCCCTGGTAGTCCTCGAGGTGCAGCAGCGCGATGGCGCGGTGGTGGTACTGCATCGCCTCGTCGCGCAGATCGCGGCACTCGTCCTCGGTGAGGGTGGGCCGATCGTCGTGCGGTCGGCGCGGGTCGCGACGGCCGGGGTGCTCGGGGTGCTCGGGGTCGCCGCCGTCGCCGCCGTCGCCGAGGGTTGCGCCGTCCGCGTCGTCGAGCGGGGCGGGGTGTGTCGGGTCGGCGGGGCCCGACGCGGGGGATGGGGCGCCCGAAAACTCCGAGGCGGCGCGTCGGCCGGGGGCGGCGAAGGGATGCCGAGGGTCGCCGGCGTCGTCCGTGTCGGCCGAGAACTGCGGGGCGCTATCGGGGTTTGCCTGGGCGTCGGGATCACCATCGGTGCCCGCGTCGGCGTCAAGCGCCGGATCGAGGTCTGGGTCGAGGCTCGGGTCGAGATGTGGGGGGAGGTCGAGGTGGGAGTTCGGGTCGAGGTCGGTTTCGGCGTCGGGGTCGGCAAGATCTGCGCCTGCGTGAGGTTCATGGCCGGCCGCCGCTTGCGTCGGTGCGGAGGAGTCGAGTCGGTCCTCGTGGTATTCGAGGAGCGATGGATAGCCGAAGGGGGCGAGGCCGTCGGGTCGACCCTCGGGCACCATTTGGAGAATGCCAAGATCAAGACGGACCTGGATGTAGATCTGCCCGGGTTCGGCGTCGATGACGCGGACCTGGAGCTCGCCGGGCTCGTGCGGCCATTCGGAAAGTATCTGGGAAAGATCAGGATTCATGGGTGTCAAGGTTGCGCTCAGTTTTGTTTGGGACGTGCGAGGGCGAATCGCAGAAGGTGCCACAGGGTTGAATGATCGTCCAATCGTTTTTTGCCTGGGGTGTCAAAATTGTTCTAGGAGCCTGCAAAAAGGACGAGTCGCTATATCCGTCGGTGGTTTGTCCACCAGTTTTTGCAGGAAGTGCTGCGAGTTGATCTGATTCGGGGATGTCCCGATGAACCGTGGCGGCTACGCTGCGGATGGTAGGAGACTCGTCCGGATCCCTGTGTTCCGGGGAGTCAGAGGGTGCGAAACGCGGTCGAGAGGCCGCGAAAGGTGGGTAGTTGTGAGTGGCTTGACCAGCAGGGCCTCCGGCCCGGCGGCAGGTGTCCGTTCGGACCTGCAGCTGTATCTTGACGAGATCAATCGCACGCCGTTGTTGACGGCCGAGCAGGAGCGCGAGCTCGGCTGGGCGATCATCAACGACAACTGCCCGGTGTCGCGGGAGCGGATGATCCGCGCGAACCTTCGGCTTGTTGTTGCGATTGCCAAGAACTACGCGAACCGCGGTCTCCCTCTGACCGACCTGATCGAAGAGGGGAATATCGGACTGCTGCGCGCGGTCGAGGGCTTTGATCCGGCGCAGGGCGCGCGGTTCAGCACGTACGCGTCGTGGTGGATCAAGCAGGCGATCAAGCGGGCGCTCATCAACGCGAACCAGCCGATCCACATCCCCGCGTACATGGTGGAGCTGATCGCGAAGTGGAAGGCGGCGAGCCGCCAGCTTGAGCAGGAGCTCGGGCACGCGCCGTCGATGGAGCAGCTTGCGCTGCGCATGGACCTGCCGGTCAAGAAGGTTCGGATCATCCGGCGGGCGGTCAAGGCGTTCCGCACGCCCTCGCAGGAGGGGACGGGGAGCGACGGCGACCTGCTGAGCCTGGGCGAGCTGCTGGCCGACTCTCGCGCCGGCACGCCCGACGAGCGGGCGCTGCGGGGCGAGGAGCTCGGCATCCTGCGGGAGCTGCTGCAGACCATTGACGACCGCGAGGCGTCGATCCTGCGCTTGCGGTTCGGGCTGGACGGCCGCGAGCCGCTGACGCTGAAGCAGATCGCCGACGAGGTGGACCTGAGCCGGGAGCGGGTGCGGCAGATCGTGGACGAGGCGCTGGCCCGTCTGAACGAGCGTCTGAACGACGCGAAGCCGAGCCGGTTCTTCCGTCGCCGCGGGGAGACCGTTTCTGAGCCGACGCGTGCGGCGTCTTCGACGGCGGCGGCGTGGGCGGGCTCGGCGGAGCGTCGCTCGCGGCATCCCGCGGCGGGGTAAGACGGTCCGCGGGATTCGCCGGCCGACCCGGCTGGGCGGGCCTTGGGGCCTTGGCTTAGTATGGGCGCATGGCGAGTGCTTTCCCTGCGCGGCGGGTCTTTGGTTGGTCGTGGTGTGCGTTGAGCGGCGTGCGGTCGCGCGGCTTGGCATTGCGGGGCCCGGCGTTGCGGCGTGCTGCGTCGCTGGGGGCCGTGCTGCTGGGTGCGGCGGTCGCGGGCCTCGCGCCCACGGCGTCGGGCCAGACGGCGATTGAGCGGGCCAACGCCTTGTACGCGGACATCGTGCCGGACCGTCGGAGCGACCTGGTGCTGCTGCCGGCGATCGCGGCGATGGACCCGGTGCCGACGGTCGCGGAGCGTCCCGAGGAGGCGGCGCTGCTCTTCTCGGGCAGCGAGGGGTGGTCGGCCGCGGAGTCGTGGGCGACGGGGCCCGCGCAGGTGGCCGCGCTCGAGGCTCTGGTGACGGTGACGCGGGAGCGGGACTTCCTGAAGGGGATGGCGTTCGGCCTGCCGTACGGGGCGACGGACGTGCCGCCGGAGCTGATCTCGGCGCGGATGTACGTGGAGCTCGGCGATCCGCCGTTGCTGGCGGATGCGCGGCTGCTGTACTTGTCGCGGCTGACGCCCCTGCGGAGCCTGGTGCACGTGGAGGCGACGCGCCGCGCGGCGACCGGGGAGCCGCTGGAGGCGGTCGACCTTTTGCTGCGGCTTGCGCAGTTCGGCCGGCAGATGGCGGACCGGGAGCTGCTGGACGAGGCGACATGGGGGTACACGACGGCGATCGACGCGCTGCGTCGTTGCCGCGACGTGCTGTACCAGGATTTTCAGGGTCGTCGTCAGGCGGACCCGGCCGAGCTGCTGGCGGTCGTGAAGACGCTGGAGGCGGACAAGGGCTTTTTGGCGATGAACCGGCTGCTCTTCCCGCGGGCGAACGAGATCGCGGCGGAGCAGTTGCTGTCGCAGGTGTACGTGGAGAAGCGTGGGCCGGACGAGTCGCGGTTTGTGCCGACGATGACGCGGATCACGTCGGGCGGGCGGCCGCTGCGGCGGTTCGCGGCGACCTCGGAGTGGGCGGCGCTCGTGGGCGTGCAGGAAGACTGGTTCGATGCGCAGGACGCGCTGAAGCACGTGAGCGACGACTGGCGGAAGCGGTGGGACCTGCCGCGGTTTGACCCGGTGCACGCGCTGCCGTTCGAGGCGGAGCGGATCGACCGGGAGAAGCTGTCGGCGGTGGTGGTGGGGCTGCGGCTGAAGCGCGAGGCCTCGAAGGACGACCTGGGGAGCCGGCTCTGGGGTCTTCGCACGCTGCTGGAGCTTGAGCGTGCGGGGACGCGCGTGGCGATGTCGGTGGTCGGGCAGTACAACGAGACGGGGATTTTCCCGAAGGTGCTGAACGCGCTGCGTCCGCGGTGGGTGGAAGACATCGAGCCGGACGCGTTGAACTCGGACCGGGAGTTCGGGCGGGTGCCGGCGCTGGAGTACTTCGTGCCGATCCGCGACGCGTACGTGAAGGACCGTCGGCGGGACGAGCCGCAGCCGCACGAGATGGAGGTCTTCCCCGACGACGGGACGAACTTTGTCGTAGAGCTGCGGGACGACCAGTTTGTGCTGTACTCGGTGGGCGGGAACCGGACGAACGACTTCGCCCGTCGTGTGTCGCAGAACGAGCGGGCCGAGGTGGGGGACTACCTGATCTGGCCGCCTCTGCTGAGCCTGGACCGCGAGCACCTGCGGCAGACGGGCGGGCTGCGGTGAGCCGGGGTCCTTGGGCGGGTCGGGCCGGGCTGAAATAGCGGGTCGCGGCCGCGTGTTGACCGCGGACGGGCGGACCTACGTGCGAAGGGGCGGCGATGGCATCGGACGGCGTGGAACGGCTTGTGATCATCGGCTCGGGCCCGGCGGGCTGGACCGCGGCGATCTACGCGGCGCGGGCGCAGCTCTCGCCGCTGGTGTACGTGGGCGTGCCGAAGCAGGACCCGGGGCCGATCCTGCCGGGCGGCCAGCTCATGCTGACGACGGACGTGGAGAACTACCCCGGCTTTCCCGAGGGCGTGAGCGGGCCCGAGATGATGGGCATGTTCCAGAAGCAGGCGGAGCGCTTCGGGACGCGCGTGGTGAACGAGGACATCGTCACCGTGTCGTTCAGCCGCGAGGCGGGCGTGCCCCACACGCTGAAGACCAGCGGCGGCCGCGAGGTGCGGGCGCGGGCGGTGATCCTCGCGACGGGCGCGACGGCGAACTGGCTCGGCCTTGAGAGCGAGATGCGGCTGGCGCGGAACGGCGGCGGCGTGTCGGCGTGCGCGGTGTGCGACGGGGCGTTGCCGATGTTCCGCGGCACGCCGCTGGCGGTGGTGGGGGGCGGCGACACGGCGATGGAGGAGGCGACGTACCTCACGAAGTTCGCGAGCCGGGTGTACGTCATCCACCGGCGAGACAAGCTGCGGGCGAGCCGGGTGATGCAGGACCGGTTCATGGGCCAGCCGAACGCCGAGGTGCTGTGGAACAAGGCCGTCGTGGACGTGCTGAGCGAGACCGGCGGGCACGGGGGCGAGACGATCCGCGGCGTGCTGCTGGAGGACACGGTGACGGGCGCGCGGAGCGAGCTCGCGGTGCGCGGGCTGTTCATCGCGATCGGCCACACGCCGACGACCAAGTTCCTGCGCGGCTCCGGGCTTGAGTTTGACGACGCGGGCTACGTGATCCTGCGGACGCGGACGAGCGCGACGAACCTCCCGGGCGTGTTCGCCGCGGGCGACGTGGCGGACCCCGCGTATCGCCAGGCCGTGACGGCGGCGGGCATGGGCTGCCAGTCGGCGCTGGACGCGGAGCGGTGGCTGGCGGCGCAGGGCGTTCACTGAGCGGGGCACACGCGGGCCGCGGACGCTGCGTGGTTGCGGTGCGACGACCCTGCCGCTGGGCGATGGTTTTTTCTTGACTGCATCTTGACGTTTCCTAGACTCGAAGTCTGATCGGGCGACCGGTGCGGCGTGCTTCGTCCCGCTTGGACGATGCGTGCTGCGGTGCGTGGCCCGGTGACGATGCGTCGCGCCGAGAGTGGCGGGGTGCTGCGCTGGCGAATGTTGCGTGGCGGCTGGGGCGTTGCACGGCGACGGCCCAACGTGGTCGCGTGGCTTCGCCGCGTCACGGCGTCGGGCTACGACGTCATGTGTGGGGGCAGGCGGGGCGGTGATCGCCCGGTGAGACACGGTGTGTGGTGCTGCGGCCGGGGCGGGGTGGCGTCTCCCTGCCCATCGGTCGCGGCGAAGGCTGGGAAGGAGACAAGCGATGCGTATGCGTTCTGTGGTCCGTGCGGCGGCGTGCGCCGCGATTGTTGCGGCGGCGGGTTCGGCGCAGGGTCAGCTCATCACGGGGATCACCAAGCCGACGTTCGGCACCAACGCGCCCGAGGTGTACTACACCAACATCACCAACGGCCAGTCGCAGTTCCTGTACAACCCAGAGGGCGTGCTTCCGGCCACGGCGCCCGGCTTCGGCGGCCTCGCGGCCGACGAGGCGGGCCGCCGGCTCTTCGCCAGCGTGCGCAACGGGCCGGACGACGACATCTACTCGATCGCGTACAACGGCTTCTCGCCGACGCTGGTCGGCGAGGTGCGCGCGGCGGGCCGGGCCATCGCCATCGACGGCCTCGCGTACGACACGTCGGCCAACTTTCTCTACGGCACCAAGCGGCTCGGCGGGACGACCGGGGCCGAGGGCATCTACCGCATCAGCACGGTGGACGCGACGGCGGAACTCGTCTTCAACTACGAGGCGACCGGCTCGCTGTGGGACATCAGCGCGATCGACTACGACCCGGTGACGCGGCTCATGTACCTCGTGGACGAGGACGTCGACGGCGGCGCGGGCATCTTCAGCTTTGATCCGAACAACGCCGCGGCCGGGCTCACGTTCGTCGCCGCGCTCGCGACGGGCGTGACCGACGTCGACGGCCTGGGCGCCGGCGGCGGCAAGCTCTACCTCGTCTCGGACAGCGACCCCGACGGCAACGGCGGCCTGCACGCCGTGTTCAATCTGCTGACCGGGCAGTACGAGCAGGGCCTGCCCTCGCCCTATCCGGCGTACACCCTGAGCAGCGTGTTCGGCCGCATTAATCCGTCGGCGGCGGGGGCGTTCGCGCCGGGCATCCCGGCGCCGGGGGGCGTCGCGGCGCTGGTGCTGGGCGGCGTGATGATGTCGCGTCGCCGCCGGTGATGCGTGGCGCGGCGGCGCGTTCGCCTCGCGCGACGCGTGCGGCCGCGGCGGTGCAATGAAGCGGGCCCGCGCCGGATTCCCGGCGCGGGCCCTTTTCGTGGGCCTGGTCGCAGCCCCCGTGTCGCTCTCGGTTGCGCGGCGTGGGTAGCGCAGATGGCGCGTGGCGCCATCGCGGCCGCCGCGTTGGGGGTTACGGCGCCTCGCGCGTGGGGCCGGCGACGACGCGGAAGGTGAACTCGGGGAACGCCGGGTCGGTGTCGGCGATGCGCACACCGATGATCGGCGCGGGGCCGCCGGCGGGGTTTTCGACGGCCGTCCAGCCGCTGTCGAAGTTCAGCACGCCCGCGAAGCCGGGCTGCTCGGCGGCCGGGTCGCGGAGCAGCGGGACGCGGAGCGCCAGGTCGGCGACGAGGCGCTGCTGGGCCGCGCCCTCGGCGCCGCCGCGCGTGCGCTGCGAGTAGATGCCGAAGCCACGGGCCCGGGCGGCGACGCTGGGCCGCTCGCCGCCGGTGCCGTCGTCGCCCTCATCGCCGGACGCCTCGTTGAACGCGGACCACTCGATGCGCACGACGCCCCACTCGCGGAGCGGCGCCGGCGCGTTCTCATCGGGCACGCGGTCGGGCGGCAGGGGCACGAGGGCCATGCGGCCCGAGGCGGGGAGCATGACCGGGGGGCCCAGCGGCGCGGCCTGCACGCCGAACGCCGCGGCGTTGCCCAGCTCGTAGCGGATCAACTGCTCCGGCCGCACCGCGGCCGCGGCGACGCGCAGCGAGCGCACCGTGCAGGGCGGCACGCCCGGCTCGGCGTCGGGCTGCACCTCGCGCACGGTGAGGTCGAAGGCGAGGTCGTTGCTCGTCAGGCGCACGCGGCCGCTGTCAAAGCGAACCGGCGTCTCGCCGTCGAAGCTGACGGACAGGGCGAGGCGCTGCACGAGGCCCTCGCGCTCGCCCGGGGCGCGGAGGATCTCGTAGACGCCGCGGCCCGTGAGGCGCTCGCCCGCTCCGGGCGCGGTGAGCAGGAGGTTGAGGTCGTCGACCTCGAAGCGGGCGATGACGGCGCGGGCGCCCTCTTCGTTCGGCCGCACCGGGACGCGTCGCAGCGCGAGCGTGCCGCGGAGGGCCTCGCTGAAGACGTCGGGCACGTCGCACGCCACGGCACGGTCGGCGTAGGCCGAGGGGGTGAGCAGGCGGTAGAGCACGCCCTCGGCGTTCATCGGGCGGTTGGCGAGCGCGGCGTCCAGCGGGGTTTCGGCGGTCACGGGCGTCTGCGACGGCGCGACTCGGGTGAGGCGCGAGGCGGGCCGGGCCGTGTCGGCCGCGGGCGAGGCCGGGGCGGGCGTCACGCTCGGGCTCGCCTGGGCGGCGAGCGCCCCGGCGGCGGACAACGACAGGCCGGCGACGAACGCAGCGCGCGGCCACAGCGCAGAAAACCTGGTGCGGGTCATCGGTTGGTCCTCATGAGAAGCCCCGCGGTGCGCGAGGGCCTCGGCGTGTGGGGGCGATCCACGAGTCCTCGCCCCGGTGCGTGCGGCTCAACGCGGCCGGAGCGAGTGTGTTGCACGGAATCGGCGCGGCATCCGCGGGAGGCGGCGGTCGCTCGCCTATGTGGGGAGTTTGCGGCGGGGAGACGGCGGGGAAGCGGGCGTCTCAGGCCGTCGGCAGGTCGCACTCGCCGAAGAGGCGGAAGTTTTTGCGGCGGAGGATCTGGCCCGCGAGCGTGGGGTCGTCGATCGCGAGGGCGATGGTCGGCCGGCCGTTGGGCTTGACCATGAGCGGGTAGGCGAAGTGGATGTTCAGCTCGGCCCCGAGCAGGCTCAGGCACAGGCTCGTCAGCGTGTGGCCCGCGGTGAGCTCCACCACCAGCAGGTTGTG
>CAZCBN010000061.1:12394-18028 GCA_964496975.1 uncultured Phycisphaeraceae bacterium | reverse complement strand
CTGGCGGGGCTCGTCGGCACGAGCGTGGCGCTGGGCGAGGCTGTGCGGCAGCGGGCCGCGGCGGAGCGGTCGGCCGCCGAGGCCGAGCGTTCGGCGGCGGAGGCGCAGCGCTCGGCGGACGAGGCCCGCGCGGCGCAGGCGGCCGAGGCGGCGGCGCTCGCGGCGAGCGAGCAGCGGGCGGCGGAGCTGCGCGAGGTGACGGCGTTTCAGCAGTCGATCATCGCGCGGGCGGACGTGCGGGCGATGGGGCGGAGCGTGGTGGAGCAGCTGCGCGGGGCGCTCGAGGCGCAGCTCGACCGCGACGGGGCGGCGGCGGAGGACAAGGCCGCGCGGCTCGCGGCGTTCGACGAGGCGGTGAAGCCGGCGAACACGTCGGACGTGGCGGTGAAGGTGCTGGACGAGCACATGCTGCGCCGCGCGGCGGAGGCCGTTGAGGAACGCTTTGCGCAGCAGCCGGCGCTGGCGGGGGCGCTGCGGCACTCGATCGGGGAGAACTACGCGTCGATCGGGCTGTTTGACCGGGCGCGGGAGCAGTATGAGCGTGCGGTGGAGATCCGCCGGGCGGCGCTCGGGGAGTCGGCGGCGGAGACGCTCTCGTCGCTGGATGCGCTGGGCCGGGTGGTGCAGCGGCAGGGGAAGCTTGCCGAGGCGGAGCCGATCCTGCGCGAGGTGCTGGAGCGGCGCCGGGCGACGCTGGGCGCGGGGCACGTGCGGACGCGGACGAGCGGGCACAACCTGTCGATGCTGCTGCTGGACCTTGGGCGGGCGGCGGAGGCGGAGCCGCTGTCTCTCGCGGCGCTCGAGGGGGTGGAGGCCTCGGACGCGACGGAGCTGGAGCAGCTCATGTTTGTCGGGGGCGTGGGGCAGGTGCTGATGGAGCTGGGGCGGCTCGCCGAGGCGGAGCCCTACTTCCGGAGGATGTACGACGAGCGGCTCCGGCTGCTCGGCGCGGAGGACGCGCGGACGGCCACGTCGGCGAACAACCTCGCGGGGCTGGTGATGCGGCTGGGCAAGCCGGGCGAGGCGGCGGACCTGATGCGGGCGGCGCTGGAGATCCGCCGGCGCGTGCTCGGGGAGCTGCACCCGGACACGATTCAGACGTACGGCAACCTCGCGGCGGTGCTGCTGAACATCGGCCGGTTCGCCGAGGCGGAGGCCACGTTGGCGTCGACGGTGGCAAGGACGGAGGCCGCGCTCGGGCCCGAGCACCCGTCCACGCTGAACGCGATGCACAACCGCTCGGTGTCGCTCGCGGAGCTCGGGCGGACGGAGGAGGCGCTGGCGTCGTACCAGGAGACGGCGTCGCGGCGGGCCCGGGCGCTCGGGGCCGACCACGAGAACACGCTCATCTCCATGTCGGGCGTGGCGACGCAACTGCACAGGCTCGGGCAGCGCGAGGAGGCGGCGCGGCTGCGGGAGGACATCTATGCGAAAGCCTCTTCGCGCCTCGCGGAGGACAGCCCGGCGTTGGACTTCTTCCGCCTCGACGCGGCGCGGGCCGCGCTTGAGCTCGGCCGAACCGACGAGGGCGAGGCGTTGCTTCGGCGGGTGATCGCGGGCGACGCGAACGCGGCGACGGCGCCGCGGCGGGAGACGCTGGCGGCGGCGGAGGAGCTTGCGCCCGTGCTCGCCAACACCGGCCGGGCCGCGGAGGGTGTGACGCTGGCGCGGGGGCTCTTCGCGGCGACGGAGGCGCGGCGCGGGCTGGAGGACCCGAGCACGCTGAAGGCGGGGCGGGTGCTGCTGCGGGCGCTGCGCGACGCGGCGGCGGCGCTCGAGGCCGGGGAGGCGGGGGAGGGGGCGGACGCCGTCGCGGGGGCGGGGGCGGAGGCGGCGGCGCTCGCGCAGCGGCTGCTTGAGGCGCACCTGAAGCTCTATGGGCCGGATGCCGCGGTGACCACGACCGTGCGCGAGGCGTTGGGCGGCTGAGCGGGCCGGAGGGGATCCGAAGCAGCGGGGTTCGGGGTGTGTCCGGAGGCGGGGCCGGGGGCGGTGAGTTTTTTGTGGGTGGTGGTGTCGGGGCGCGGGGCGGGGTTTCGGATTGAACGCGGTTGCCCGGCCGAGGGGGCTGGGCGTGAGGTGTTCACGGGGCGGGGGCGCGAAGGGGCGCCCGATCGCCCGCGAAGGAGGCTTGCCATGCGCCACGGTTTCCGCTCGACGATGTCCGCTGCCGCGGTTCTCGCGTTCGCCGCTGTGCTGCCGGTGTCGGCCCAGACGGCGGCGGACGCGTTCACAATCCAGGGCTTCCTGGAGGTGGACGGTGCGCCCGCGAACGGCCAGTACGACATCGAGCTTGATATCTACACCACGCCCGGCGGGGCGGCGGGCTTGCTGATCGCCGACAACTTCTTCGGGCCCATCGAGGTGCGCGACGGCGTGTTCTCGATCGAGTTCCTGCCGGAGTTTCAGGCCGGGGTGCTGTGGCCCTCGCTGCTGAACGCGCCCGAGGCGTACCTGCAGTTCGGCGTGCGGCCCAGCGGCAGCGGCGCGGCGTTCACGGCGTTGCCCGTGCGGCCCAAGCTGACGGGCGTGCCGCGGGCCTCGTTCGCGAGGGACATCCCGGCGAGCCTGAAGCCCTTCACGCTCAACGGCGGCATCGTGACGACGACGGCGGCGCGGGTGGGCATCGGCACCGCGTCGCCCCAGTTCCCGTTGGACGTGGTGGGCGATGCTCGGATGACGCGTGACGTGCTGTCGGGCCGCGACGTGCAGGCCGACGGCGTCTTCCGCCTGCAGCGCGCCGGCAGCAACACGTGGACCATGAACGCGAACACCTCGGGCAGCATGCTCTTCTCGGGCCCCGGGGGCGACGTGATGCGCCTGGACGTCGATGGGTCGGAGATGAAGGGCTCGCTCCGCGTGAACGGCGAGCTGATGGTGGAGACCGCGATCACGATCAACGGCGCGGACATCGCCGAGCCGTTTGACGTGACGGGCGACATGCGCCCGCAGCCCGGGCACGTCGTGGTGATCGACGAGGCGAGCCCCGGCGACCTGACGGTGAGCACGCGGGCGTACGACACGCGCGTCGCGGGCGTGGTCTCGGGCGCGGGCGGCGTGCGGCCCGGCGTGCACCTGCGGCAGCCCGGGACGATCGCCGACGGCGAGTTCCCGGTGGCGATGAACGGCCGGGTGTACGTGTACGTCGACGCCGACGCGGGCGGCGCGGTGCGGCCCGGCGACCTGCTGACGACGGCGCCGACCGCGGGCCACGCGATGAAGGCCAGCGACCGCGGCGCGATGCACGGCGCGGTGATCGGCAAGGCGATGACGAGCCTGGACTCCGGCAAGGGCCTCGTGCTCGTGCTGGTGAACCTGCAGTAAGCGGCGCGTTGTTCTCGCACTCGCGTTGGCGACAACGCACCACACACAGGAGACACACCATGGCACGCGGCATGCGTACACGGGTCGGTTCGGGGCGGGGCGGGTTGATCGGTCGGGGCGCGGCGGCGCTCGGTGCGCTCGCGGCCCTGGCCGGGGCGGCGTCGGCCCAGACGACCTACGTCATCGACTTCGGCGACATCGCCCCCCGGCAGAACGACTTCAACCGCCCCTACCAGTTCATCGAGTCGGCGATCTGGCAGAGCACCGGGCAGCCCTCGGTGCGGGCGTGGACGGGCACGTACTACAGCGACCGGCTCGAGGCCGGGCGGAACGTGCGGATCTTCGCGGGCGGGGGCGACGTCGTCATCCGCCCGACCCCCTCGAACAGCACGACGTTCGACGTGATGTCGTACAACACGCACCTGTTCGGCGACGCGCTCGTGGGCGCGGAGACGTGGCTCGACGAGGCCCGGGCCGTCTTCATCCAGCAGTACTTCCGCAGCATCGACGAGCCGGACGTCGTGGGCCTGCAGGAGGTGTGGGACGGGTCGTTCCCGCCGACGCTCACGCCCGGGTTCAACAACGGCTTCTACGGCAGCCGCTTCACGCCGCACATCCTCAACTCGGGCCTCATGCTGCTGAGCGACCTGACGCTGCAGAACGCGGCGCAGGTCGACCTGCGCGACGGCGCGAACGAGGACTTCTTCGCCAACAAGGGGTACCTCCGGGCGACGGTCTTCAAGAACGGCTTCGGCATCGGCATCTTCAACACGCACCTGCAGGCGGGCAACAACGGCGCGGCTCTGAGCGCCCGCGCCGACCAGCTCGCCGAGCTCCGCACGGCCGTACAGGCCTACCGGGCCACCTTCCCGAGCCACGTCGTCATCCTGATGGGCGACCTGAACGTGGACGAGGGGGGCACCGAGTTCTTCAACGCCCTGCGGCCGGCGCTGAACCCCACGCCCTCGCCCGAGCTGCGCAACCCCGCCTTCGACACCCCCTTCACCACCGACGCCGATGCGTGCACCTCGTGCGGCGACAACCCGCTGAAGCAGTACTTCGACGGCAGCGGCGACACCACGCTCGATTATGTGTTCTACGCCGACAGCCTCGACAACACGGTCGAGATCATCCCCCGGGTGTACGACGTGGTCCGGCCGGAGATCCCGCCGCCCTTCCCGGCCATCAGCGACGACGGGCTGACGACGCGCGTGCTCTCGGACCACGACGCGGTGTACGTCTCGTTCGACATCATCCGGCGGTAAGTCTTCCTCCCGCACACACAACACCCCCGCGACGCGGGCCGAAAAGGCCCGCTCGCGGACAAGGAGCACATGCCATGCATCGGGACACTTGGATGAATCGCGGGGCGCTCGTCGGCGCGGCCGCGTTGCTGACGGGGGCGCTCGCGGCCCCGGCGATGGGGCAGCAGCCCACGCTCCGCTCGCTCGCCGTGCTGGCGGGCGGCGGGACGGCCGGCGAGGCCGGGGCCTACCGCCTGACCGTGGCGGTCGGCGAGCCCGCGGCGGGCCGGGCGAACGGCGCGGCCGCCGTCGGCGGCGTCGTGCTGGACCTGGGCGTGGTCAGCACGTTCCGCGTGCAGCCCTGCCCGTCCGACTTCAACGGCGACGGCGCGACGGGCGACATCTTCGATCTGTTCGACTTCCTCGCCGCCCTGGACGGCGGCCTCGACTACAACGCCGACACCGTCCCCGCCGACATCTTCGACCTGTTCGACTTCCTCGCGGTGCTCGACACGCCGTGCCCGTGACCACGCGTCGCCCCCGGCCGAAGGGTCGGAGGCGGCGTTCGGACCTCGATCTCCGCTCCGCTCGCGTTCCGAGTTCGGTTCCTGATCACCGTTCGCCGCGCGACGTGTCCGGCCGGGACGGGCCCGAGATCATCTCGCTCAGCACCTGCGAGACCGCGACGAAGGAGATGATCGCCGCGCCGATGCCCACCATCGCCCCGAGTGCGCCCACGCCCGCGTCGAGCCAACCATCGCCCAGCACCCCGCGGCCGAACGCGAGGGCAACGGTGACGATCCAGAGCACGACAGCGGCGAGCACGCGGGCGGAGGCTTTCATGGTGCCGAAGGGTACGGCGGCGGGCGAGTCGGCGAACGAGTCGGCGGGCGTTAGGGGGAGTATTCAGGTGGGGGTGGTCGGGCAGGGCGCGTTCGGCCGGTTGCTCGCCGGGGCGCTCGCCGAGGTGGCGCCGGTGCGGGCGTATGACCCCAAGGGAGCGGTGCTGGCCGGCGTGACTGGCGGCGTGACTGGCGGCGTGACGGCGGCGACGCTCGCCCAGGCC
>CAZCBN010000061.1:0-12294 GCA_964496975.1 uncultured Phycisphaeraceae bacterium | reverse complement strand
CGGCGTGACTGGCGGCGTGACTGGCGGCGTGACGGCGGCGACGC
Source organism: uncultured Phycisphaeraceae bacterium (assembly GCA_964496975.1). Lineage (GTDB taxonomy): Bacteria > Planctomycetota > Phycisphaerae > Phycisphaerales > UBA1924 > CAZCBN01. The sequence continues at coordinate 12,250 of CAZCBN010000061.1, read as the reverse complement.
TCGCCCAGGCCGCGGCGTGCGACGTGGTTGTCTTCGCCGTGAACGTGCAAGACCTGCGGGACGCGCTGCGCGCGGCCCGGGGCTGGCTCCGCGACGGTGCGCTCGTGGCCGACGTCTGCTCCGTGAAGGTGCGGGCGCTCGAGGTGCTGCTGGACGAAGCGCCCGCGGGCGTGGACGTACTGGGGACGCACCCGCTGTTCGGGCCTCAGACGGTGGCGGAGCAGGGGCGGCGGGGCCAGCCCGTCGCGCTGTGCCCGGGGCGCATCTCGCCGGCGCGGCTCGCGTGGGTGCGCGGCGTGCTGGAGGGGTCCCTCGGCCTGCGCTGCGTGGAGGTGACGGCCGACGAGCACGACCGCCAGATGGCGCACGTGCAGGTGCTGACCCACCTCATCGGCCACACCGCCGCGGCGATGGCGCTGCCCGAGTGGCCCCTGGCGACGCTGGCGTACACGCGCCTCCTGCAACTGCGGCGGAACATCGAGGGCGACAGCGAGCGGATGTTCGAGCAGATCCAGCGATGGAACCCGCACGCGGCGGCCGTGCGCCGCGCGTTCGTGCAGGCCGTGCAGGCGGTGGACGAGCGGGCGCGGGGCGAGGCTGGGGAGCCGTAAGCCCGGCCCGTGGCGGACCCGTGGACATGCGAACGCGACGGGCGCGATGATTGAACCGGGTGCAACGCCGGGTCACATCGGGGTCAACACCGCATCACCGCCGGATCAAGACCGCATCACCACCGCATCACGGCCGCGACCTCCGTCCCCCCTCCGCGCCGCCGCGTGCTCTGCCCTCCGCGTTCGCTTTTTCCCTGCAGCGGGCGCCGAGCCGCCCTCACTTCGCCCGGCGCAGCACCAGCGCCGGGCCGTCGCCGCCGTTGGGCGGAGTGCCCGGCGGGGCGAGCGGGTCTTCGGGGAAGAGCACGAGCCGGTCCCCCTTCGCCTGCGCGACGAGCCGCGTGCCCAGTGCCGCGTTGAACCCCCGGCCGACCGGGATGTGCGTCAGGTCGATGAACGCGCGGCCCTTCTCTTCCGTCCACTCGCCGCGGGCCGGCCCCGCGGCGTCGGCGGCGGGCGCGGTCGCCAGGCCCACCGGGCTGTGCGGCCCGGCGGGGTTGAGCGGGCCCAGCGCGGGCAGGGCGGCGAGGGCCGCCATCGCCGCGGCGTCGTGCTCCGCGGGCCGGACGGGCAGGGTGAGTTCGGCGGTGCGGTCCTTGTTGAGCGTGAGTTCCACGCCCGATCGGTTCAGCGCGTCGCCCGCGTTGGTGACGAGCGTGGCCGTCGCGGCGCGCAGACCCGCGGCGGCGAAGGGGTTCATCCCGCGGCCCGAGGCGTCGACCGAGGCCTGCTGCAGCGTCGCGTCGACGAGGCGCCGGGCCGTCTGCTGGCCGTCGATGGTCCATCGCCCGGCGAAGCGTGAGCCGCAGCCGCCGACCAGCATCGCCGCGAGCGCGAGCCCCGCCGCGGCGGCCGTCGCGACCGGTCGGCCGCCGCCCCGCCGGTCGGCGTTGGGGCCCGCGGGTCGGCCGTGGGGGTCGGGCCGGGGAGGGGGGTCGCGCGGCGGGGCGCTGCGGAGGGGGTTGTGGGGCGTGCGCATGCCGCCATTGTGCGCCGCCCGGCCCCGGCGTGGGAAGGGTCGCCCGGGGTCGATCGCCGGGTCAATACACTGCCCGCCATGCGACACGCGATGATCATGGCGGGCGGTGCGGGGACGCGGCTCTGGCCCTTCAGCCGGGCCGGGCAGCCCAAGCAGTTGATCCCGTTCGTCCGCCGGCCGGGTTCGAGCGAGGCGGTGAGCCTGTTGGAGCTGGCCGCGTCACGGCTTGAGGGCGTCGTGCCGCCGGAGCGGCGGTGCATCTGCACCGGCGAGTCGTTCCGCCAGCAGATCGAGGCGAGGCTGCCGGGCTTCCGCGGCGAGCGGCTGCTGGGCGAGCCCATGGGCCGCGACACGGTGAACGCCGTGGGCTTCGCCGCCGCGGTGCTGGGCAAGCGTGACCCGGGCGCGGTCTTCGCCGTGCTGACGGCCGACCACGTCATCGAGCCGCAGGCGGAGTTCGCGCGGGCGATGGACGCGGGCTTTGCGCTGGTGGAGGCCGACCCGACGCGGCTCGTCAGCTTCGCCATCACGCCGACCTACCCGGCGACCGGCTTCGGCTACATCGAGGACGCGGGGCCGGTGGCGAACGCCCCGGCGGCCTCGGCGGGCCTGGGCTTCCGCGTGGCCCGATTTGTCGAGAAGCCGCCGCTGGAGCGGGCGCAGGAGTACCTCGCCACGGGCCGGTTCTTCTGGAACGCCGGCATGTTCGTCTTCCACGCCGAGACGTTCCTCCGCCTGCTCGCGAAGCACAAGCCCGAGAACCACCGGGGCCTGATGGCGATCCGCGAGGCCTGGGGCACGCACCGGCAGGAGGAGGTGCTGCACGAGGTGTACCCCAAGCTGGAGAAGATCAGCGTCGACTACGCCGTCATGGAGCCCGCCAGCACCGACCCCTCCGTCACCCTCTGCGGCGTGCGCATGCACGTCAACTGGCTCGACGTCGGCAGCTGGCCTAGCTACGGCGAGACCCTCAGCCCCGACGCCCAGGGCAACCGCGCCAGCGGCGCCACCCTGCACGCCCACGAGAGCCGCGGCAACGTGGTCGTCTCCTCCGTGGAGAACCACCGCATCGCCCTCGTCGGGTGCGAGAACCTGATCGTCGTGCACACCCCCGAGGCGACGCTGGTGATGCCCGCCGACCGGGCCCAGGACCTGAAGGGCCTGCACGCCGACCTGCCGGCGAGCCTGAAGTAACGCCGCGGCGTCTGCCGCCCCCCTCCGCTCGGGGGCGGCCCGGCGTCAGAGCCGCTTCAGCGCGTCCACGAGCTGGTCGATCTGCGGCCCGCTGTGCGCCGCCGAGAGCTGGATCCGCAGCCGCGCCTGCCCCTCCGGCACCACCGGGTAGCCGAAGCCGATCACGAACACGCCCAGCTCCAGCAGCCGCCGGCTCATGCGGATGGCCTTCGCCGTGTCGCCCACGATGATGGGGCAGATCGCGCTCGGGCTCTCCAGCACCTCAAAGCCCGCGGCCCGGATCTTCGCCCGCGCCGTCTCCACGTTGGTCCGCAGCTTCTGCACGCGCTCGGGCTCGTCCATCACGATCTCGATCGCCCGGTTGGCGCTGCACGCCACCGTCGCCGGCAGGGCGTTGCTGAAGAGCGTGGGCCTTCCGCGCTGGATCAGCAGCTCGATCCCCCGGCTGCTGCCGGCGACAAACCCGCCCGCGGCCCCGCCCAGCGCCTTGCCCAGCGTGCCGGTGAAAAAGTCCACCTCGCCCACGTCGTTGCCCCGCGTGCCCTTGGGGCCCACCATGCCGAAGTGCTCGTGCGTGCCCCGGCCCGTGCGGCCCATGACGCCGTGCCCGTGGCTGTCGTCCACGACCAGCAGGGCCCCGAACTCGTCGCAAAGCCCGCGCAGCGCCGGCAGGTCGGCGATGCTCCCCTCCATGCTGAACACGCCGTCCGTCACCACCCAGATCTGCCCGCTCACGTCCGGGTCGGAGGCCGCCGCCTGAAGCTTGTCCCGCAGGTCGGCGTAGTCGCCGTGCCGGTACACGGCCTTCTTCACGCCCTTCTTGATCACCGCCGCCAGCCGGATGCCGTCGATGATGCACGCGTGGTTCAGCTCGTCGGAGATCAGGCAGTCCCCCGGCTCGGCGAACGTGGGGAAGACGGCTTCGTTCGCCGTCCACGCGCTGACGAACGTGTACGCCGACTCGGTCCCCATGAACTGCGCGATGGTCCGCTCGATCACCTCGTGGCACTCAAAGGTGCCGCAGATGAACCGCACGCTCCCTGTCCCGGCCCCGTACCGACGCAGGCCCTCGACGCCCGCCTCGATCACCCGCGGGTCGTTCGCCAGGCCCAGGTAGTTGTTCGAGCAGAAGCAGAGCACCTCGCGCTCGCCCCCGTCGTCGTCGCGCAGCCGCACCGCCGCGTCCATCGGCCCCGTGATCGTCTGCAGCCGCTTGAACTGCCCCCCCTCGTTCAGCATCCGCAGGATGTCGTCCGTCCGCGCGGCAAAGGGGGCCCGGGCGGCGTGGTGGGAAGATCGTGCACCGGTCGCGGTCATGCGTCGCCTTTCGTCGGCGTGCGGGTGGCGGTGGGCCATCACAGGAACCCCGCCGCACAACATTACCCCGCGGGAGACGCCGGGCCGCATGGACTCGCGCGTCCAAAGGCGATCGCCCCGATCGCCCCGGGCAACCGCCGGCGCCGAAGCAACCGCCCCGGCCCGACGCGCCCGGTCTAACAATCCCGCTCGCGGTCCGACCCGGGCGAGACTCGGTCCGGGCCGCCCCCCCGTCCCGCCCGCACCGCGGAGCCCACCGTGCCTGCCACCATCCCCGAGCCGTCGTCCGCCCCAAGGCCCCCAGCCGAGGCGGCTCCCGCGCCGAGCCCCGCCCCCGCGGCGTCGCGTCCGTCCCGCCTGCCGCCGGGCCGGGCCGCGCTCGCCGCGTTCAGCATCGCGCTGCGCGCGGGCGTGGGGGTGGCGGCGCTGGCGGTGTCGGTCGCCGTCTTCGCGTACTTCGTCAGCACCAAGCCCAAGCCCGAGCGGCGCACCGACGCGCAGCCCCCCATTACCGTCCTCGCCGTGGGCCTGGGCACGCACCCCGTGCCGCGAACGTTCGAGGGCTACGGCACCGCCCGCTCGATGAACGCCGTCGAGCTGCCCGCCGAGGTGGAGGGCCTCGTCGTTGAGCGGCCCGAGGCCGTCGAGGCCGGCCGGGCCATCCGCGCCGGCGACCTCATCGTCCGCGTGGACCCGAGCGACTACGAGCGCCGGGTCGAGAGCCTGACGCAGGACGTCGAGGCCCTGTTCGCCGACCTGGCGGCCCTCGAGGTCGAGGAGGCCCGCCTCCGCGAGCAGGCCGACCTGAGCCGCGAGGAGTTCAACGTCGCCCAGCGCGAGATGGAGCGCATGCGCAGCCTCCGCGACCAGGGCGTGGGCAACGAGAGCGAGCTCGACAACCGCGTGCAGCTCCTGAACGCCGCGAACCGCGCCCTCGTCGGCATCCAGCAGCAGCTCGAGCTGATCCCAAGCCGCCGCGCCGCGACCGAGGCCCGCCTCGCCGCCCGCCGGGCCGACCTGCGCACCGCGCAGCGCGACCTCGAGCGGTGCACCATCACGAGCCCCATCTCCGGCGGCATCCAGCGCGTCGACGTCGAGCCGGGCGAGTGGGTCGCCCGGGGCCGCCCCGTCGCCCGCCTCGTCGGGCTGGACTTCATCGAGGTCCCCCTCCGGCTCCCCCTCGCCGCCGCGGCCTTCGTCGCCCGGGGCGACCAGGCCCTGCTCCGCCCCGACGGCGACGACGGCCGCGCCTGGCGCGGCACCGTCTCGCGCATCGCCCCCGAGGCCGAGTCCGCCACCCGCTCCATGACCGTCTACGTCGAGGTGCGTCAGGAAGTGGGGCAAGAAGTGGGGCAAGACGCCTCGGCCGCGGCCGACGGCACCGGCCTCCTGCTGCCGGGCCAGTTCGTGCTGGGCCGCGTCGAGGCCTCGACCCGCGCCGCTACGCTCGTCGTCCCCCGCCGCGTGGTGAACGTCGACCGCGTGCTGATCGCCGAGCCCCTGCCCGAGTCCGACCCCCTCGCCGAGGAGGCCCGCCGCGCCGGGGCGCAGCGCGTCATGCGCGTCCGCGAGGTCGGCGTGAGCGTGAGCCACTACACCGACGGCGAGCTGCCCGAGGTCGATCCCGCCGAGCGTGAGTGGGCCGTGCTGACCGACGACGCCGACTCGCCCCAGCGCCTGCTCCGCCCGGGCGACCTGCTCCTGCTCTCCAACCTCGAGCAGCTCGTCCCGGGCCGGCTCATCGACGTCCGCCTGCCGGGCGACCCGGCGCCGCCTCCCCCCGCCGCCGCCACCGAGCCCGCACCGCCCGCCGACGCCGTCACCGTGGGCCAGGGGGCCGCCCGATGAGCCTGCCCGCCTTCGGCGTCCGCCACCCCGTCGTCGCGAACCTCGCGATGGCGGCCATCGTCGGCGCCGGCATCATCTTCGGCCTCTCCCTCACCCGGGAGTTCTTCCCCGAGGTCCGCGCCAACCAGGTCCTCATCACCGCCCCCTACCCCGGCGCCGCCCCCGACGAGGTGGAGGACGCCCTCGCCGTCAAAATCGAGGACCAGCTCGCCGACATCACCGAGATCAAGGAGATCGCCACCACCGTCTCCGAGGGCCTCTGCGTCGTCGCCGTGGAATACGAGGACGGCACCGACATCGACGCCGCCGTCGCCGAGATCAAGCGCGAGGTCGACGCGCTGCAAGACCTCCCCGACGCCGCCGACCGCATCGTCGTCACCAAGCTCGAGCCCAACCTCCCCGCCATCGTCGTCTCCCTCTACGGCGACAACGACGAGCGCGAGATGAAGGTCGCCGCCCGCCGCGTCCGCGACGACCTCCGCTCCCTGCCCGGCATGGGCAACATCACCATCGGCGGCATCCGCAACGACGAGGTCACCGTCGAGGTCCGCCCCGAGGCCCTCCTCGCCCACAACCTGAGCCTCGACGCCGTCGCCCGCCGCATCAACGCCGCCATGATCGAGCTCCCCGCCGGCTCGGTCCGCACCGCCACCGCCAACCTCGCCCTCCGCAGCGTCGGCATCGAGGAACGCGCCCAGTTCATCCGCGACATCGTCATCAAGGCCGACCAGGACTCGGGCCGCGTCCTCCGCCTCTCCGACGTCGCCACCGTCCGCGACGGCTTCGCCGACGTCCCCATCTCAAGCCGCTTGAACGGCCAGCGCTCCGTCGACATGACCGTCTTCAAGGAGGGCGACCAGGACATCGTCACCATGGCCGAGATGGTGAAGGCCTACGTCGCCGGCCGAAACGGCGAGCCCCTCACCCTCACCCCGCTGGAGCGCCTCGCCTCCCTCGCCACACCCCCGGGCTCCGGCGCCGCCCCCTCCTCCCGCGTCGCCGCCTACCGCCTGGGCGAGTCCCGCCGCAGCGAGGCCCTCCCCGGCACCCTCACCACCACCACCGACCTCGCCCGCTACGTCACGGGCCGGCTTGAGCTGCTCACGACCAACGCCTTCCAGGGGGGCGTGCTCGTCTTCCTCACCCTCGTCCTGCTGATGAACTGGCGCATGAGCTTCTGGGTCACCGCCGGCATGGTCATCAGCCTCATCGGCAGCCTCGCCTTCATGCGCTTCGCCGGCATCACCCTCAACCTGCTCAGCATGTTCGGCCTCATCATCGTCGTCGGCATCCTCGTCGACGACGCCATCGTCGTCGCCGAGAACATCACGAGCCGCCACGAAAAGGGCGAGCCCGCCCTCTCCGCCGCCATCAACGGCGCGGGCGAGGTCGGCTGGCCCGTCGTCGCCACCGTCCTCACCACCATCGTCGCCTTCCTCCCCCTCGCCCTCATCGGCGGCACCATCGGCGACCTCATGGCGAGCCTGCCCATCGTCGTCACCTGCGCCCTCACCGTCTCCCTCTTTGAGTCCGTCTTCATCCTCCCCAGCCACATGGCCCACAGCCTCCGCAAGGCCGACATCAAAAAGGCCCAGGGCCGCGAGGGCTGGTTCGCTCGCTTCGAGAAAAAGCTCGAAGCCGCCCGCGCCCACCTCTTCAACAACATCATCGGCAACGCGCTCGCCCGCGCCCTGACCTTCGTCACCCGCGCCCCCTACACCACCCTCGCCGTCGCCGTCGCCGCCGTCATCGCCTCCGTCGCCCAGATCGCCGGGGGCCGGCTCGAGTTCGTCTTCTTCGAGGCCAACGACGCCGAGACGCTCAACATCGAGCTCGAGATGCCCGTCGGCACCCCCCTCGTCCAGACCGACGCCGTCCTCCGCCGCATCGAGGCCGCCGTCGACGCCCAGCCCGAGGTCAAGAGCTACTTCACCTCCGTCGGCTCCGTCGGAAGCCTCAACAACGCCGGCTCCTCCGACGCCACCTCCGCGGGCCAGCTCATCCTCGAGCTCAGGCCCGTCGAGGAACGCCCCGACCGCAGCAGCGAGGACGTCACCAACGCCATCCGCGCCGCCATCGGCCCGCTCACCGGCATCAAGAGCCTCAAAGTCTCCGGCGTCGCCGGCGGCCCCGACGGCCCCGCCCTCAACTACACCCTCGTCGCCGAGGACCCCGCCAAGCTCGAGGCCGCCGCCGCGTGGTTCGAGGAACGCATCGCCCGCTTCGACGGCGTCGTCGATCTCGCCAACTCCTCCACCAAGGGCCTGCGCGAGGTGCGCTTCGACCTGCGCGACGGCGCCGCCGAGCTCGGCTTCACCCGCGCCGACCTGGGCCGGCAGATCCAGGGCTTCGTCTTCGGCATCGAGGCCTTCACCTTCGCAGGCAACCAGGAGGACGTCGACGTCCGCGTCCTCCTCCCCGAGGCCACGCGCCGCTCCCTCGCCGCCATCGAGCGTCAGCACGTCTTCACCGCCGCCGGCACCCCCGTCCCCCTCGCCGAGGTCGCCGACATCCAGGAGGCCGAGGCCTACGCCTCCCTCCGCCGCTTCGGCGAGCGCACCCGCCCCCGCCGCTCCGTCTCCATCACCGCCGACGTCAACCGCGCCAGCGGCGCCAACCCCGAAAACATCGCCGCCGAGCTCAACGACGACATCGCCGAGCTCAAGCAAACCTTCGCCGGCGTCGACGTCATCCCCCGAGGCCGCCAGAAAGACGTCGCCGACGCCTTCGCCACCCTCCCCATCGGCTTCCTCACCGCCGCCGGCCTCATCTACCTCTGCCTCGCCTGGCTCTTCAACTCCTACACCCAGCCCCTCGTCGTCATGACCGCCATCCCCTTCTCCATCGTCGGCGTCGTCTGGGGCCACATCGGCGTCGGCTACCTCACCCAGGGCAAGCCCTACACCATGACCTTCCTCTCCCTCATCGGCTTCGTCGCCCTCGCCGGCATCGTCGTCAACGACTCCCTCGTCTTCATCGAGTTCTTCAACGACCAGCGCAAGAAAGGCCTCACCGTCGTCGACGCCTGCATCGCCACCGGCCGCGCCCGCGTCCGCGCCATCCTCCTCACCACCATCACCACCGTCCTGGGCCTCACCCCCCTCATGCTCGAGCGGTCCTTCCAGGCCCGCTTCCTCATCCCGATGGCCATCACCATCGCCTGCGGCCTCGCCTTCGCGACGCTGACCACCCTCCTCGTCCTGCCCGCCCTGCTCGTCGTCCTGCGAGACCTCGGCGCCCTCGCCACCACCCTCTGGACCGGCCGCCCCGCCCCCAAGGACCGCCCATACCACGACCCCGCCGCCGAGGTCATCCCCAGCGCCCACTGACACACCGCACGCCATCTCAACCACAGCATCACCGGCATCGGCGTCGGCGCAACACCCCCGCCGCCGCCCGCTCAGCCCAACCGATCACAGCGTCGAGTCACAGCTTCGAGGGCCGCCCGATCCACCGCATCCGGTTCCGCGCCAGCTCGTCCTCGCTGAGCCCAGACCCCGCCGCGTCGATCGTCAGCGTCCGCTCGTCCTGCGTCCCCGCTGAGCCATCCAGCATCGCCGTCACCGCCTGCCCGCCCCAGCGCAGGTCGATGTACCCCCGCGCGCTCAGCGGCACCGCGACCCCCGCCGCGTCGCTCCCCGCGCCGATGGGCCGGAACGGCGGCCCCACGTGCCAGTGCCCGCTCGGGAACTCCGTGAAGCCCGCCCCCTGCCCGCCCCCGCCCCCCGCCGCCCCGCTCAGCTCGTTCCGCGCCGACGCGAACACGATTGTCCCGCTCGCGTCCACCGCCTGGTCCTCGCGCGTCATCACCCGCGCCCCGGCCCCGAAGTACCCCCGCACAAAGATCCCTTCAAACCCGCTGCCGGGCGTCCAGTCCCCCGCCCCCCCGATCAGCGCGTTGAGCCCCAGCGACGGCGCCAGGTTCGTGATGTACGTGTACGTCAGCGCGTCCATCTGCCCCGCCAAAAACCGCGACCGCGCCTCCCCCTGCTCGCCCACCATCAGCGCGCCCTGGATCGCGTAGTCAAAGTACGGCGCAAGCCGCCACGAGTACCCGCGCACCGCCTGGCTCCCGCTCCACCCAGGCGGCACGCTCTGCGACGCCGCGTCCCAGATCTTCGTCCCAAGGTCGTTGAACACGTCCACCGACCACACATAGGGCCACCGGTTCGCCTGCGCCGCCGTCGGCCGGCTCGTCCGCACCTCCGCCGGCATCAGCAGCCCGCTCGTGTCGTTGCTGTACCCCGAAAACCCCGTCATCGCCTGCCGCGCCGCCGACAGCTCGATCGACCGCCGCGCGCTCTCCCGCGCCCGCCCAAGCGCCGGCAGCAAGATCCCGATCAGCAGCGCGATCACCGCCACCACCACCAGCAGCTCAATCAGCGTGAACCCGCCGCGCGGCGCCCGCTTCATCGCCCGACCCTCCCGTTCCCCGCGGCCCCTGCCGCACCCGCGTCCACCGCCTCCAGCAGCATGAACAGGTCAAACACGTCGAGCGCCCCGCTCTCGTCCAGGTCCACCCGCGCCACCTCGTCCGCCCCCGCCGCCCCGGGCTCGAGCAGGATGCCCAGCCCCTCGAGCAGGTCGCGCACGCCCACCTCGCCGTCCAGGTCGATGTCCCCCGCCGCCGCCAGCACGTAGTCAAACTCCAGCGTCGTCGGCTCCAGCACCACACCCGGCGGCAGCGTGCTCGATCCCTCCTTCGTCAGCCACCGGCTGTACTCCCCGCCGGACAAATCGCCGAACGCGAGCTGGCTCAAAAACACGCTCACCCACCCCTCGCGCAGGTTCGACCGCAGATACCCCTGCACCGTCGGGTCGCTCGTCCGCACCTCAAACCGCAGCCGGTGCGCAAACCCCAGCGGCTCCCCACGCCCAACCGCCACCTGCCCCGTCCCAAAGATGCTGTGCCCCGCCGTCCCGTCCGGGATGTCGTAGCTCTCGCCGATCGCCAGCGGCCTCGGGTCAAACCCGTCCGCCGGGTTGGGCCGCAGCACCTGCGCCGGGTCCGGGAAGAGCGTCAGGTAAGGCCCGTTCGGCGGCGGGTACAACGCCTCGATCAGGTTCAGCGCGTCCTCCCCCGTGTTGAACGTCACCGCCCGCTCGTTCCCCCGCGTGTCAAAGTCAATCGGCTCCGCGTTCGGCACGCCCCCCGCCCCCACGCCCGGCGTCCCCGAGACGCTCTCCACCCACGCCGCCGCCGAGAGCCCGTTGTTGAACCGCGCCGCAAACAGCTCCACCGGCGCGTTCCCCCGCTCCAGCGGCCCAAGGTCGATGTACCGCGGGTCCGCCGGCGTCTGGATCACGTCCACCACCTGCGTCCCGCCGTTCGCGTCCAGCACGTTGTAGGGCCCGCCCGGCCACAGGTTGGACTGCCACGGGTCCGCGTCCGGGTCGTAGTTCGCGCTGGGCCCGCTGATGTACGTGCACGCCGTCACGAGCGCCCGCGTCACGATCACCCGCGCCGCCGCGTTCCCCGTCGGCACGCCCCGCGACCCCGTGTTGAACATCGCGAGCACGTTGCTCTGCCGCCCCTCGCCCGGGTACGCGTTCGCCCACACAAAGGGCCGCGTGTTCGCGCTGGGCCCGATGTTGATGTACGTCGACGTGTCCTTCGTGGGCCTCGAAAACCGCACCGTCACCGGCGTGCCAAAGCCCCCAACCCGCTCCGCCGTCGCGCTCCCCGCCGAGGCCGCCACGCCCGCGGCCGCCGACGCACGCGCCGCGCCCGACTGCCCGAGGGCGACCTGCGCCACGCCCGCGACAGCCACGCCCGCGACCACCGAGCACGCCGCCGCACACCCGCCCGCACGCCGCAACGTCCCACGCTCGCGCCGCATCAGCGACCTCCCGTCCAACGCACCCCGCGCCCCGGCTCCCACCGGCAGAACGCGACACGCCCGATCGCCCGGCCGCCACCCGCCACGCCAACGCGTTGCGCGGCGGACCGGTACGTCGGCAAAGCACCATGCAAGTTTTCGTTGAGACTGAGTCTCAGTCAATGCGCCCGCCCGATCCACGGCTCATTCCGGTGGACAATTCCACACCCCGCCCGCCCCAGCCCCCGCCCCATCCACCAAAACCCACCCATTGCAGGTGTTCGCCCACCGGGCCCGCACCACCCCGCCGACCGCGTCCGTCCCTCAGGGCCGCGCCGTCCCGCCGTGCGTCTCCGCGCGGAACCACCCCTCGGGGAACGCCTCGCTTGCTACCCGCCGCAGCACAATCACCCGCGGCGGCGGCGGGTGCCGCCCACCCCCAAAGTCCCGCCGCCCCTCAATAAACCCCGGCCCCCGCCCCC
>CAZCBN010000060.1:0-18434 GCA_964496975.1 uncultured Phycisphaeraceae bacterium | reverse complement strand
CGGCTTGCGGGGGACCTTGATGCGGCGGCGATCGCGGGGCCGCGGGAGCTGCGGACGATCCCGATCGATCGGTCGCGGGCGAAGGCGGGGGATGTCGCGGAGGCGTTGCGGCGGGTGCTGCGGCAGAGCGGGGGCGTGCGGGTGGAGGTGATCTCGGCGGAGGAGCTGCTTCGTCGGGAGGAGCGGGGGGGCGAGGGTGAGGCGGGCGAGGGTGGGGGCGGCGCGGATGAAGATGGCGGGGGCGGGGTGCAGGGGATGGGGGGCGGCGCGGATGAGGGCCGGCCCTGGATGATGCGGGCGTTGGCGTGGTGGGCGGCGGGTGCGGTTGCGCAGGTGGGAGCCGCGGGCGAGGAGGTTGGTGAGGACGTCGGCGATGCGATTGATGAGGACGCTGGCGCGGTGACGATCGCGGTGGACCCTGAGACGAACTCGCTGGTGGTGGTCGGGTCGCCCAAGGCGGCGGAGCGAGTGGCGACGCTGGCGCGGCAGGTGGCGGAGCAGTTGCCTTCCGAGCCGGCGACGGTGCGGGTGATCGAGCTGCCGGACGGGGTGGACGTGGAGCGGCTTGCGGGGCTTGCGCGGGAGACGTTTTCGCAGGTGGGTCGGGCGGGCCGGGACAACGCGGGCGGGCTTTCGGGCCGGGTGAACATCACGGCGGACGTGGACGCGCACGCGCTCGTGGTGTGGGCGAACGACCGGGACTTTGAGGCGGTGGCGGACCTGGTGGGGGGGCTTGCCCGGCTGGACCGCAGCCGCGAGCTGACGGTGAAGGTGTACCGGCTTGAGAACGCGGACGCGGCGTCGGCGCTGCGGGCGGTGCGGGACCTTTTGAGCCCGAACCCGACGGGGCGGCAGGCGCGGCGGGTGCGGGAGCTGAAGCTGACGCTGGTGGACGAGCGCGGGCGGGAGCGGGTGGCGACGCTTGACCCGGCCGAGGTGAGCGCGACGGCGGACGCGGCGGGGACGAGCCTGATCGTGGCGGCGCCGGCGGACAGCATCGCGGTGATCGACCGGTTTGTGTCGCTGATTGACCAGACGCCGGCGGAGAGCCGGACGTCGATCCGCCGGTACGCGCTCGAGAACGCGACGGCGGAAGAGGCGGCGGGGAGCGTGCAGCGGCTGGTGGACGCGCGGCGCGGTGGGGAGGCTGGGCGGGGCGGGGAAGCAGGGCGGCTTGAGGCGCGGCCTCAGATCGTGGCGGACGCGCGGACGAACAGCCTGCTGGTGACGGCGAGCGACCGGCAGCACGCGGAGGTGCTGAAGGCGGTGCAGGCGGCGGACGTTCCGGTGGAGTCGCCCGAGGAGCCGGTGGAGACGATCCGGCTTTCGCACGCGAAGCCGAGCGACGCGGCGGCGGCGGTGCGCGACGTGCTGGTGGGGCGGGACCGGGCGCGGGGGGAGCGGATCCGGCTGAGCCCGCAGGACGACGCGGGGACGCTGCTGGTGAAGGCGTCGCGGGAGGACGTGGCGGAGATCCGCCTGCTGCTGGCGGGGATCGACGTGCCGCCGGCGGGGAGCTACCCGGTGCGGTCGATCAAGCTCGAGCGGGCGAACGCGAAGACGGTGGCGGACGAGCTGCAGCGGTTCTTCGAGCAGCGGGCGCGGGTGTCCGGGGATCGGGCGGGGGGGCGCGCGGGGGACGCGGCGATCATCGGGGAGGCGCGGAGCGGGACGATCGTGATCGCGGCGAGCGACGAGGACTACCGGCAGATCGCGGACCTTGCGGCGCAGTTTGATGCGCCGTCGGCCGAGAGCGAGCTGGTGTACAAGATCATTCAGTTGAAGAACGCGCGGGCGAGCGACATCCGCGACACGGTGCAGAGCGTGGCGTATGAGCTGCAATGGGAGCGGCTCTGGGGGCAGAACCAGGCGAACGCGATCGACGCGAAGCTGATCGTGGAGACGAACGACCGGACGAACACGGTGCTGGTGTTCGGGCAGGGGGCGGTGATCGAGACGGTGGAGCGGGTGATCGCCGAGCTGGACGTGGCGATCGCCGACAACGCGGAGGTGGTGATCGAGGCGGTGCGGCTGGAGCGGGGGGACCTGCGCGCGGTGGCGCGGCTCGTCGAGGAATCAACGGCGACGCCCGGCTGGTACGAGTGGCGCGGGCGCGACCCGGGGCAGGTGCAGGTGGAGGTGGACACGGAGCGGCGGTTGCTGCTGCTGGTGGGGGCCAAGGCGCGGGTGGCGACGGCGAAGGGGTACATCGAGGGGATCGCGAAGGCGGGGCTGGAGGAGGGGCGGAAGGTGCAGACGATCGCGCTGCGCTACGCGGACGCGGAGCGGGCGGCGGCGAGCCTGACGCGGTTCTTTGAGGGGCGGGCGCGGGCGAGCGAGACGCGGCGCGACGCGGTGGCGGTGATCGGGAGCCGGGAGGGGAACCTGCTGCTGGTGTCGGCGCCGCCGGAGGATGAGCCGCTGCTGGCGGACCTGGTAGCGCAGATCGATCGTCCGGAGCTTGGGGACGACCGGCGGGTGGAGGTGTACCGGCTCGGGAGCGCGGACGTGCGCGAGGTGGCGCAGACGCTGCGGAGCGTGTTCCCCGATGGTGGCAAGGCGGAGGACCGGGTGATCGTGACGCCGCAGCCGAGCACGGGGACGCTGATCGTGTCGGCGCCGGAGGCGGAGCTGGAGCGCGTGGGGGCGTTGCTCTCGGAGCTGGACCGGGTGGAGGCGGAGGGGGCGGGGTCGGTGGTGTCGGTGTCGCTGAAGAACGCGCGGGCGGGGGAGGTCGCGGCGGCGCTGCGTTCGGCGCTGCCGACGGGGGTGCGGGTGCAGGTGACGGCGGTGGAGCGGAGCAACACGCTGCTGATGACGGGGTCGCCCGAGGCGGTTGCGGTCGCGATGAAGCAGATCGAGGCGCTGGACGCGGAGGTGGCGCAGAGCCCGGTGGAGTTCCGGCGGTTTGAGCTGTCGCACGCGCAGCCGACGGACGTGAGCTTCACGCTGCGGGCGATGCTGCGGGCGAGGCCCAGGCCGGCGGGGGACCCGCAGCCGAGCGTGGACCCGGCGCTTTCGGGGAACGTGCTGAGCGTGACGGCGGCGGCGGAGGAGATGCGGTTCATCGAGGAGATGATCCGGCAGCTCGACGTGGCGACGGGGGGGACGCGGAAGACGGAGTTCGTGACGCTGCGGCACGCGAACGCGGAGCCGACGGCGGAGGCGCTGGCGCAGTTTTACGGCCGGTACGCGCGCGAGGCGGCGAGCCCGGCGGCGCGGGACGTGACGATCCTGGCGGACCCGACGACGGACTCGCTGATCATCACGGGCGAGGCGGGGGTGTTTGAGGGGATCCGGGCGCTGCTGGAGAAGCTGGACACGCCGGAGTTCGACACGTCGCGGCAGTTGATCGTGATCCCGCTGCGGCACGCGGACGCGGCGGGGGTGGCGCGGGCGTTGTCGGAGGGGTTCCGGGCGCCGATCGAGCAGCAGTTGAGCCGGGAGCGGGCGCAGCGGGACCGCGACCAGCGCGGGTCTCGCGGTGACAACGAGGGCAGCGGGGGCGACCGGGCGGTGCTGGTGAGCGCGGAGGAGGTGCCGAGCGTTTCGGCCGAGGCGGGGAGCAACTCGCTGATTATCTTCGCGGCGAAGGACGACGTGGAGCGGATCAGGGCGCTCGTGAGCGCGCTGGACGTGCCGGAGTTTGGCGGCGCGGGCGTGCCGCGGCTGATCGCGGTGCGGGGGACGCTGCGCGCGAGCGTGGCGGCGGCGCGGGTGGCGGAGGTGTTCCGCGCGTCGCCGCGGGACGGGCGGCGCACGCTGGTGACGGGGGACGACGCGTCGGGCGTGCTGATCGTGCGTGCGGACGACGAGGAGTATGGGCGGATTTCGGCGTTTGTCGCGGAGCTCTTGGAGGAGGCGGGGCGGGCGGGGCCGACGCCGGTGGCGCTGCGGCTTGTGAATGTGCCGGCGGCGCGGGCGAAGCGGACGGTGCTCGCGGTCTTTACGCCGTTGGCGGCGGCGCGCGGGGAGACTGTGGGGATCGAGGCGGACGCGGCGAGCAACACGCTGATCGTTGTGGCGGGGCCGGAGCTTTCGGCGCTGGTGCGGGGGCTGGTGTCGGAGCTGGACGGCGTGGACCACACGGGCGCGGCGGGGGCGGCCGCGGGTGAGGCTCCGCCGGCGGCCGAGGGTGCCGGCGACGGCGCGGGCGATGGCGACGACGATGCGGCGGCGGATGACGATGCTGTCGCGGCGGGTGATGGGGATGTGGCCCCGGCGGCGCCGGCGTTTGGGCGGACGGTGGGGGTGGTGGACGTGACGCACTCCACGCCCGAGGCGATGGCGGCGTTGCTGACGGGGCTTGGGCTGACGCGGGAGCAGCCTGAAGAGCGGCCCGGGCTGGTGTCGGAGCCGGTGCAGGTTGCGCTGGTGCCGTCGCGTCGCGCGGTGGCGGTGACGGGGCTTCCGCGGGACGTGGAGCGGGTGTCGGCGTTGGTGCGGTCGCTGGACGCGCCGGGGGACGCGAGCGGGATGCAGCGGTTGCTGGTGGTGCCGCTGCGGCAGGCGGAGGCGCGGACGCTCGTGCCGCTGCTGGAGTCGATGCTGCGCCCGACGGCGGGTGATGGGAAGACGGGGCCGGCGGCGGCGGTGGCGGAGCACGTGCGGCGGCTTCGGCTGACGCCGGTGCGGGTGGGTGAGCCGGCGCCGGAGCTGGATCTGTCGACGCCGATCCGGCTGATCGCGGACACGCAGACGAACGCCGTGGTCGTGGCGGCGAGCGCGGGGAACGCGGAGGTGCTGGCGTCGCTGATCGAGTCGTTCGATGCGCTGCCGATCGGCGAGGCGGTGGTGGCGCGGATCATGCCGCTGGAGAACGCGGCGGCGTCCCGCGTCGCGGAGATCGTGCGGGAGCTCTTTAGCCGCGGGGAGGCGATCGCGCGGCTCCCGGGGACGCAGCGGCAGGCGGAGCCGACGACGACGACGGGGCGTGCGCTGACGGGGGACGTGGTGTTCTCTGTCGACGAGCGGACGAACGCGTTGGTCATCGCGGGGAGCGAGGAGTCGGTGGCGCTGGTCGAGGTGCTGGTGAAGGACCTGGACCGGGCGGACGGGGAGCGCGGGTGGCTTGAGACGGACGTGGTGGCGCTGCGGCACGCCGACGCGCGGGAGATGGCGGAGACGCTGCGGCTCGCGCTCGTGAGCGGGCTCGGGCAGACGCCCGACGCGGTGGCGCTGCGCCGGCAGGTGGGCCGGGTGCGGGCGGTGATCCGCGGCGGGGAGGAGGGGGCGGAGCCGCAGCGGGTGACGAGCGACCTGTATGCGCCGCTGAGCGGGCTTGTGATCCAGGCGCAGGAAGCGTTGAACGCGGTGCTGGTGGTGGGGACCCGGTCGAACATCGAGGTTGTGCGGGCGATCGCGTCGCAGCTCGACGTGGAGAAGGCGTCGGCGGCGAACCGGGTGCGGCTCATCCCGCTGGAGCACGCCTCGGCGGAGCGGGTGGCGTCGACGCTGCGGGGGGTGTTTGAGGAGCGGGCGCGGATCGACAGCTCGCGGCCCGAGGACCGGCTCGTGGTGTCGGTGGACACGCGGACGAACGCGTTGATCGTGTCGACGAGCCCGCGAAGCTTTGAGGTGCTGGAGTCGCTGCTGCCGACGCTGGACCAGGAGGACGCGCGGTTCGCGGTGGGGCTGCACGTGATCGCGACGCCGGGGGCGAACGCGGCGGACCTTGCGCCGAAGATCCGCCGGCTCATGTCGGAGCGGCTCGCGGCGGAGCGGCGTCGCGGGGGCGTGGAGGGGCCGCAGGACGTGTTCAGCGTGGAGGCGGACGCGACGAGCAACCTGCTGATCGTGGCGGCGAGCGACGAGAACCTGGGCCTCGTGCGGGACCTGATCGCCGCGCTGACGGTGGACGGGGAGGCGGCGGTGCGGGCGGACGTGGTGGAGCTGGTCTCGCTGACGTCGAGCGGGCGCGCGGCGGAGATTGCGCAATCGGTGGACGAGCTGTACACGGCTCGCGAGAACGAGCGGCGCGGGCCCAACTCGGTCCGGGTGATCGCGAGCGAGCGGCAGAACGCGTTGATCGTGAGCGGGACGGCGGAGGACGTGCTGAAGGTGCGGGAGCTGGTGGCGCGGCTTGACGTGCCCGAGGCGGAGTCTGTGCAGGAGGTGAAGCGCATCCCGCTGCGGGCGGCGAACGCGTTTGAGATCGTGCAGCTTGTGCAGGACCTGCTGGCGGGGCGGGCGATCGGCGGGGGGCGTGACCAGGCGGCGGCGCGGCAGGCGACGCGGCTGCGGTTCTACCGCGACCAGATCGAGGCGGGCGCGTACGAGGGCGTGACGGAGGCGACGATCGACGCGGCGGTGCGTGAGCTGGTGCGGGTGACGCCCGACCTTCGGACGAACTCGGTGTTGGTGTCGGCGCCGCCGGCGATTCTGCGGCTGATCACGGACATCGTGACGGACCTGGACGGGGAGACGTCGGGGGACCGGCAGATTGCGCAGTTCCGTCTTGTGAACGCGGACGCGCAGCAGATGGCGCTGCTGCTGCGGGACCTGTTCAACCTGGAGCTGCAGGGGGACACGCTGGTGCTGGTGCCGCGGCTTCGGCCCGAGGCGGCGGGGAGCGAGGGCGTTGAGGGGGCCGGGGCGGGGGCGAGTCTTGGGGACGCGTCGGTGACGCCCGTGCCGGACCAGCGGCAGGCGCTGGCGATCACGGTGGACCGGCGGACGAACACGCTGCTGGTGTCGGGGACGGCGGAGTACCTGGAGCAGGTGCGCGAGGTGGTGAACCAGCTCGACGAGATCGAGGCCAACGAGCGGGAGCAGTTTGTCTATGAGCTGCGGAACGCGCGGGCGGCGGAGGTGCAGGCGACGCTGAGCGACTACTTCAGCGGCGAGGCGGAGCTGCGGCGGAGCCTGCTCGGGCCGCAGCTCTCGGGGTCGCTTGCGCGGCAGCTTGAGCAGGAGGTGACGATCGTCGGCGACGAGAAGTCGAACAAGGTGCTGGTGTCGGCGTCGCCCCGGTATGTGGACACGGTGCGGCGGATCATCGCGGAGCTGGACGCGGCCCCGCCCCAGGTGATGATCCAGCTCCTGCTCGCGGAGGTGACGCTGGACGACGAGCTGACGTGGGGGATCGACGTGAACATCGGGCTCGACACGCTGACGAGCAACATCGGCGGGGACGGGTACACGTTCTCGAGCGTGGCGGGCGGGGCGGGCGTCGCGACGGCGGTGGGGGTGCCGAACTTCAGCGTGGCGAGCGAGGACTTCGGGCTGCTGATCCGCGCGCTGGAGGCGCAGGGGAAGCTCGAGGTGCTGTCGAGGCCTCAGGTGACGGTGAACAACAACGAGGAGGCGCGGATCCAGGTCGGTGAGGACGTCGGCATCGTGGTGGGCGCGGACCGGATCGGCGAGCGGGTGACGGCGGAGGTGGAGCGGCGGGACGTGGGCATCATCCTGCAGGTGACGCCGTCGATCTCGTCGGACGGGTTTGTGCGCATGGACATCAGCCCTGAGATCTCGAGCGTGTCGGCCCGGACGACGCAGATCAGCGAGGACGTGGAGACGCCCATCATCACGCAGCGTCAGGTGGACACGACGGTGACGGTGCGCGACGGGCAGACGGTGGTGATCGGCGGCCTGATCCAGACGCGGGGGGAGGAGCGGAACACGAAGGTGCCGCTGCTGGGCGATCTTCCGCTGCTGGGGGGGATCTTCCGGACGACGGACCGGACGAGCACGAAGACCGAGCTGCTGGTGCTGCTGACGCCGCGGGTGATCCCTGGCGACAGCCCCGGCAGCGAGCTGGTGCAGGACGCGCTGCGGGAGGGGTCGCTCCGCCTGCTGGCGGACCCGTTGATCGTGCGCGACGCGCTGGACAAGACGCCGGGCCGCGAGCCGGGCGCGACGGGGCCCGACGGGGCGCCGGTCGGCGGGGCCGACGGGGCCGCGGGGGGATCGTCGGAGGCGCCCGCCGCGGAGCCACCGCGGCTGATGCCCGAGGCGATGCGGCCTGCGCCGGCCACGCCGCGGCCTCGGCCGGCGCCGGGGGCGGTGCGTCCATGATCGGGACCGCGCGTGGGGCGGTTGCCGCGGGTGGTGGAGGGTCTGTTCGCGGCGTGGGCCGCGGGATGGGGAGCGGGGGCATGGGCGAGGGTGTGAAGCGGCGCGTGTGTTGTGACGTCGGCCGATCGACCCGTGGGGCTTGGCGTGTGGGCAGGGGCGGCGCTCGGGTGGTCCTCGCGGCGGCGGGGCTGGTCGCGGCGGCGGCGGCGCTCGCCGGGTGCGTGACCGAGTCGATGACGACCACGACGACGACGGCCGGAGATGGATCTACGGGCCCTGCGCGGCGGCCGACGCCGATCCCGACGAGGCCGGCGGGCGTGAAGGCGAGCACGATCGTCCTGTCGGCGGGGCCTCCGTCGGACCGCGACGGGAACGGCTTTCCGGACACCGTGACGGTGTTTGTGTACCTGTTCGGCGAGGCGGACCGCTTCCCGCTGCCGCTCACGGAGGCGGGGGAGTTCGCGTTCGAGGTGGTGGGGCGCGACGGCGTGGTGTTCGGCCGGTGGAACTTCCCGAGCGAGGTGGCGGCGTCGTCGGTGCGACGGCTGCCGCCGGGGTCGGGGTATGTGTTCGGCCTTCAGATGGCCCCGGGCGAGGACACGCGGGCGTCGGGGCACGCGAGTATTCGCGCAACCTTCACGCCGGCGGCGGGGGGCACGCCGATCACGGCGTCGGGCCCTGCGGTGCGGTACGGCGGCGCGGTCGCGGGCTGAGCGGCGGGGGCGTGCGGGGCGCGTGACGGGCGCGTGCGGCGTCGGGTGCCGTCGCCGGCGGGCGTCGGTGCCAATACACTGGGCCCGACGTCGCCGCCCGTGGTGCCGCGTGGGCCTTGCCGGGCCCCGCACCGGAGCGGAGCCGCAGGAGACCCGCCCCGTGCGAAAAGCCGGCCCGATGCTGAGTGTGATGTTCGCCGCGTGGCTTGTCGCGGTGCCCGCGTGCGGCCGCGAGCCGTCGTCCGCGGCGCCGGCGGTTGCAGCGGCCGGGGGGGCGGCCTCGGCGCCCGCGTCTGCCGTTGCGCCTGCTTCGCCCGTTTCGCCCGAATCAACCGGCGAGCCCGGGGCCGCCGGCGCGGCGGAGCTGATTGACTCGCAGCTTCCTGTCTACAAGGCGGTGCCGGGCATCGGCGGGAGCCTGCGGAGCGTGGGCTCGGACACGATGCTGAACCTGGTGCAGCTGTGGTCGCAGGCGTTCGCGCGGGCGTACCCGTCCGTGCAGCCTCAGGTGGAGGGCAAGGGGTCGAGCACCGCCCCGCCCGCGCTGCTGGAGAACCAGTCGCAGATTGCGCCGATGTCACGGCCCATGAGCCCCGAGGAGATCGACCGGTTCGTGGAGAAGTTCGGCTATGAGCCGACGGAGCTCGAGGTCGCGGTCGACTGCGTGGCGGTGTACGTGCACCGCGACAACCCGATCGGCGCGATCTCGCTGCCGCAGCTGCGGCGGGCGTTCAGCGTCGCCGGGCCCGACATGACATGGGCGGACCTGGGCGTGACGGACGCGGCCTGGGCGTCGCGGCCGGTGAGCCTGTACGGGCGGAACTCCTCGTCGGGCACGTACGTCTACTTCAAGAAGGCCGCCCTTGAGAACGCGGACTTCAAGGCCTCGGTGAAGGACAACCCGGGCTCGTCGGGCGTGGTGAACGCGATCAGCAAGGACCCGGCGGGGCTTGGGTACTCGGGCATCGGCTACCGCACGCCCGACGTGAAGGTGATCCCCGTGAGCGTGGACGAGGGCGAGCCGGCCTTTGAGCCGACGGTCGCGAACGCGTACGCGGGCGATTATCCGATGGCGCGGTTCCTGTTCGTGTACCTCAACTATGACGCGCGGCAGCCGCTCGACCCGCTGCGTGAGCAGTTCGTGCGGCTCATCTACAGCCGCGAGGGGCAGGAGGCCGTGCTGAAGGACGGCGCCTACCCGGTGACGGCGGAGATCGCGCGCGAGCAGCTCGCCAAGCTGCGGCTCGAACCCAACTTCTAAACCACACCCGCGGTCGTGCCGAGCGAGCCACCGACCAACCCCGCCGACCACCGGGCCGCCCACGCCGCGCCCGCCGGCGTGGCGCGTCCGGGCGCGGCGCAGGCCCCGGCGGCGGCGATGGCGTCGACGTCGGCGTCTCGCGGTCGTCGGGCGGCGGCGCACACGCGGGCGTACGACCGCATCGCGGAGGCCGTCATCACGCTGGGCGGGCTGGGGGTGCTCGCGGCGATGCTGGGCATCTGCGTGTACCTCGTGCAAACGGCGACGCCGCTGTTTCGCGGGGCGACGGTGTCGGCGGGAGACACCACGCGGCTCAACGCCGTCGCGGCGGATGCGCCGAGGCCGGTGGCGGTGCGGCTCGATGCGCCGGGCGTCGCCGGGGTGGTGTACGGCAGCGGGCGCGTGGAGGCCGTCGCGGTGCACGCGGGCGAGGCGGGGGCCTCGCCTTCGGCGTGGGCGCCGCTCGCGGGCCTGTCGCTGCTGGAGGGGGAGGGAGCGCCCTCGTTCGTCGCGACGCAGGCCGACGGCCGCGTCGTGCTGGGCCTGAGCACGGGCGGTGTGGTGGTGCGGGCGCTTGAGTTTCAGCGGCGGCCGCTGTCGGACGAGGCGGCGCGGCCAGCGCTCGGGGCATCGGGCGGAACGCCGGAGGGCGCGGCGGCGCTGGTCGCCGTGCCGGCGGGCGCGGACTCGCCTGTGCGGGCGGCGCTCGGGCTCGCCGCGGGGGACGCCTCGGCGTGGATCGAGCGGCCCTCGGCGCCCGGCGCGCCGGCGACGCTGTGGTCGCTGCGCGCGGGAGAGGCCACGACGCTTGACCCGCCGAGCGGCGTCGCGGTGCCCGTGACGCACGCGCACGAGTCGGGCACCGGGGTGCGGCGGCGATCGGCCGTGGCGCGGTGGCAGGACGGGCGGGCGGCGGTGGCGACGGTGCGCCGCACCACCGGGCTCGCCTCGCGCGCGGGCCGCGCGACGGCCTCGTGGGAAAGCCTCCGGCTCATGCCGCCCGTGGTGTCGGCGGCCGGCGCGGAGGCGTCGCCGCGGGCGATGATGATCACCGCCGAGGGGCAGGACGTGCTGGTGGCGTGGCCCGGCGGTCACGTGCAGCGCTACGCCCGCGTCAACGCGGAGTGGGCGCTGGCGGAGACGCTCGCCCCCGCCGACACGGGGCCTGGCGGGCGGGTGACGGCGGCGACGGCGGCGCTGGGCGATGTGTCGCTGCTCGTGGGCGACGCGTCCGGCCATCTTCAGGGGTTCTCGGTGGCGCCCGATGCGGCGTCGGCCGACGGCCGCGGGCTGCGGCGCACGTCGCGCGTGCGGCTGGCCGACGCGGCGGTGCTCGCGCTGGCGACCTCGCCGCGCGACCGCACGGTGGCCCTCGCGTTCGCCGACGGCTCGGCGGCGGTGCACCACGTGACGAGCGGCAAGACGCTGGCGCGGCTGCGACCCACAGAGATCGGCGGGGCGGGCGCCGCGGGCGGGCGCGAGGGTGAGGGCGTGGTGCTCGCGGGCCTTTCGCCGGCGCTGGACCGCGCGGCGCTGCTGTCGGGCGACGCGGCGGGCGTGCGGATCGACGCGTGGGGGATGGACCCCGGGCACGCGGACGCGGGCGTGGGTTCGCTGTTTTTTCCCGTGCATTACGAGGGGTACGCGAGCGCGGGCTTTGTGTATCAGTCCAGCGGGCCCCCGGGGACCGAACCCAAGCTGAGCCTGGTGCCGCTGGTCTTCGGCACGCTCAAGGCGACGCTGGTGTCGCTGTTCTTTGCGGCGCCGCTGGGGGTGCTGGCGGCGGTGTTCAGCAGCGAGTTTTTGCACCCCGACGTGCGGCGGGTCATCAAGCCGACGATCGAGCTGATGGCGTCGCTGCCGAGCGTGGTGCTGGGCTTTGTGGCGGCGATGCTCGTGGCGCCGTGGGTGCGCGACCATCTTGCGGTGGTGCTCGTGGCGCTCTTCGCGGTGCCGATCGCGGTGCTGCTGGGGGCGAATCTCTGGCGATTGGTCCCGGCGCAGGCGGCGCGTCGGGCCCGGACGCTGGGCCTGCTGTCGGCGATCGGGGGGGCGGTGGTGCTGGGCGGCGTGCTGGCGGCGTTGCTGGCGGGCCCGGTGACGCGGGCGCTGTTCAGCCCGACGGCCGATGACCGCCGCATCGCCGCGGGGCTTGTGGTGCCCGCGTCGGAGGCGGACGCCGCGGCGGGCGCCGTGCCCGCCGGCAGCGTGGCCTCTGCAACGCCCGCGCAGCAGCGTGAGCTGCGCTCGCGCGGCCTGTACGTCCGGGGCGGCGCGCTCGTGCGACCCGACGCGGCGGCCGCGGCTCCCGCGCCTGACGCCGACGTGCCGCCCGCGGCGACGCTGCGGGCCTGGCTTGACACGCCGGTGGGGTCGCCGCTGGGCGGCTGGGCCCTGCTCGCGTTCGCGCCGGCGGCGGCGCTCGTCGCGGCGTTTGACGCACGGGTCTTCGGCAAGCGTTGGGCCGCGGCGGCGCTCGCGACGTCGCTCGCCGGCGCGGCGATGGTGGAGCTTGGGCGGTTCGCGTTGCTGCTCGTTGTGAGCGCTGGCGCGGCGCTCGGCGTTGCCGCGGTGCTCGCGCGGCTCGGGCTTGATGCCCGCGATTCGCTGCTGGGCCCGTTTGACCAGCGGAACACGCTGGTCGTCGGGCTCATCATGGGCTTCGCGGTCATCCCCATCATTTACACCATCAGCGAGGACGCCCTCCGCGCGGTGCCCGACCAGCTCCGCTCCGCCTCGCTCGGATGCGGCGCGACGCGCTGGCAGACGGCCTCGCGCGTCGTCCTGCCCGTCGCCGCCAGCGGCATCTTCTCCGCCTGCATGATCGGCCTGGGCCGCGCGGTCGGCGAGACCATGATCGTCCTGATGGCCACGGGGAACACGCCCGAGATCTCCGCCTCCATCTTCGACGGCTTCCGCACGTTGTCGGCCAACATCGCCGTTGAGCTGCCCGAGGCGCCGCGCGACAGCACGCACTACCGCGTGCTCTTCTTGTGCGGGCTCGTGCTGTTCCTCGTCACGCTCGTCATCAACACCACCGCCGAGCTGGTCCGCCAGCACTTCCGAAAGAAGAGCGCCGCCCTGTGACCGGCCCCGCCGTCGCATCCCCATCGCCCCAAGCCACTCCGGCCGTGGATCGGCGCACGCCCCCGTGGGCGGCCGGCGAGCCCATGGTGTGGCTCATGGGCGCGGCGCTCGTGCTCTGTCTGCTGCTCGTGGTCGGCATCGTCGCCGTGATCGTGACGCGGGGCGGGTCCACGTTCTGGCCGCTGCCGATCGACCGCGTGGCGCTGCGGTCGGGCGAGTCGTTCCTGGGCGTTGAGGTCGGCCGGCAGTCCTTCATTCCCGACGCGGCCGAGCGGGACCGGCTGGCCGCGCTCGGAGCGATCGATGACGAGGGCCGCGCCGAGCGGCGTCGCTTCCGCACCGGCAACCGAGACCTCGGCGGCGAGCCCTTCCGGTGGGTGCTCGCGGCCGACATCGCGTCCACCGAGCGCCCCGCGGAGGCGTTGCTCATCGAGCGGCGGCAGTGGGGCCCCTTCTTGGGCGTGCCGAGTGAGATCACGCTGGACGGTGCCGCCGTGGCGTCCGGGTCGGCCGACGTGCTCGCGGCCCTGCCCGACGCGGTCCGCGCCGCCCGCGCCCGCGCCGCGGAGATGGACCGCCTCACCGGCCGCGAAGTGCCCGCGCTGCAAGAGGCGGCGAACCGACTGGACTGGCGCGAGCGCCGCGTGCGGCGCCGGGCCGAGGGGCCCGAGGGAGCCGAGGCAGCCGAGCGGACGGTTGGCACGCGGTCGCCCATCGGCTGGCCCGCATGGCTGGGGCTTGGCGGCCTCGCGGCGGCGGGCGCCGTGACATGGCGGGCCGCGTCCCGGGCGCGGGCGCAGGCAGCAGCGGGCCGCGTGCCGCCCGGCGGCTCGGTCGCGTCTCGTGCGTGGCTCGCCCGCGCCGCGCCGCTCGCGGCCGCGGTGACGCTGGTTGCCTCGCTCGCCGTCGTGCTGGAGCGTCCGTGGCACGGCGGCCCGCTCTCGTCGGCCCAGGCCGAGGCACGGCTCGCGGCGATCGCCCAGGAGCGAGCCGCCCTCGCCGAGCGCCGGGCCGGCGTGGAGGCGGAGCTTGAGCGTTTGCGGCGTGAGGACGCGCGGCACCGGCTCGTGATCGTCGACACCTCGTCGGGCCGCTTCGCGCCGGCCAGCCAGGCGGAGGCGGGCGAGCCCATCCGCCTCAGCCAGGTGGTCCGCGCTGTGCCGGCCAACACGCTCACGTTCGCCGGCCGCGTGGGCGTTTCGCTCGCCCGGTGGCGGGCGTTCCTCGCCGATCCGCCGGGCGAGACGGCGGGCGACGGCGGCGTCTTCCCCGTCATCCTCGGCACCGTCACGCTCACGCTGCTGCTCACGGTCTGCGTCGTGCCGCTAGGGGTCATCGCGGCGCTGTACCTGCGCGAGTACGCCCACCAGGGCGTGGTGACGAGCGCGGTGCGCATCGCGATCAACAACCTCGCGGGCGTGCCCAGCATCGTGTACGGCATGTTCGGCCTGGGCTTTTTCTGCTACACGCTGGGCGCGTACATCGACGCGGGCCCGGCGGGGGTGGGCGGGGCGGAGCACGCCGCCGCGGCGCTGCCCCGCGGCACCTGGTGGTTCTTCCTCGCCGCCGCGGCGGTGCTGACGGCGCTGGGCGCCTCGGCGCTCGCGGTGGTGCGGGCGCCCGGGGGGCGGGGCGGGGGCCGCCGGGTCGCCCGGTTCCTGACGTGGGCGCTCTGGCTTGCCGCGGCGGCGCTCGCCGCGGCCTTCCTGTGGCGCACGCCCTACTTCCACGGCTTCTTCGCCGACAAGCTGCCGGAGCAGCCGACGTTCGGCGGCCGCGGCATCCTGTGGGGCAGCCTGACGCTCGCGCTGCTGACGCTGCCCGTGGTGATCGTCGCGACGGAAGAGGCCATCGCCGCCGTGCCGCGGTCCATGCGCGAGGGGTCGTACGGCTGCGGGGCGAGCCGCTGGCAGACCGTGCGCCGCATCGTGCTCCCCGCGGCGATGCCGGGCATCATGACCGGGGCCATCCTCGCGATGGTCCGCGGGGCGGGCGAGGTGGCGCCGCTCATGCTCGTCGGCGCGGTGAACCTGGCGCCGGCCCCGCCCGTCACGGCCGAGCCGCCCTTCCTGCACGGCGACCGCACCTTCATGCACCTGGGCTTTCACATCTACAACCTGGGCTTCCAGAACCCCGACCCCGAATCGGCCCTGCCCCTGGTCTGGACCACCACGCTGCTGCTCGTTGCGATCGTGCTCATCCTGAACCTCAGCGCCGTCGTCCTGCGGGCCAGGCTGCGGAGCCGCCTGAAGGTTGCGGCGGTCTAGGCTTGATGCAAACAGGCTTGACCCAACAGGCTTGACCCCAGAGGAGCCCGCCCCCGTGTCGGCCGCCGTCACCGAACACCGCCCCGTCGTCCACGCCGACGTCTTCGCCGAGCCCGCGGTGGTCGACGTCGCCGACTTCAGCCTCTGGTACGGCCCGGGCCGGGCGCTCCACAGCGTCACCATGCCCATCGTCCGCGGCCGGGTCACCGCCCTCATCGGCCCGTCCGGCTGCGGCAAGAGCACGCTCCTCCGCAGCGTCAACCGCCTGAATGACCTGGTCGACGGCGTGCGCACCGAGGGGGAGATCCGCCTGAACGGCGAGAGCGTCTACGGCCCCGGCGTGGACGTCATCCATCTCCGCAAGCGGCTGGGCATGGTCTTCCAGAAGCCCAACCCCTTCCCGATGTCCATCTTCGAGAACGTCGTCTACCCGCTGCGGATTGACGGCGAGAACCGCCGCCGTGTCCTCGCCGAGGCGTGCGAGCGGGCCCTGCGCGGGGCCGCCCTCTGGAACGAGGTGAAGGACCGCCTGAAGGACTCGGCCCTGGGCATGTCGGGCGGGCAGCAGCAGCGGCTCTGCATCGCCCGCGCCATCGTCGCCGACCCCGAGGTGCTGCTGCTGGACGAGCCCTGCTCCGCGCTGGACCCGATCGCCACCGGCAAGATCGAGGACCTGATCCGCGAGATCAGCGAGCGGTACACCGTGCTCATCGTGACGCACAACATGCAGCAGGCGTCGCGCGTCAGTCGGTTCACCGCGTTCATGTACCTGGGCCGGCTCATGGAGTACGGGCCCACCGTCGAGATGTTCCAGAGGCCCCGCCGGCCCGAAACCGAGCAGTATGTCTCCGGCCGATTCGGCTGATCCGCCGGCCGCGCGGCGGGCTCTCCGCCCGCGGCGGCGCGAATGTCGGGTTGCCGGGGGGTGTTGGGTTGTTGGTTGCGAGTGGGGGGTACCATCTGCCGATGGTGTGTGCGGGGGTTCGAGGGCGCGGGAGACTCCCGCGAATCGGGCGGTGTGCACGCCCGCCGTCCCCCGGTCGCGAGGAGTTCGATGTCTACCGCCGCCAAACCGATCCCGCCGTCGCTCAACGGGTGGAGCGCTGAATACGTCGAGCAGCAGTACGCGCAGTTCCGGCGCGACCCTTCCGGGGTGACGCCCGACGTGCGCGCGTTCTTCGCCGGCTTTGAGCTGGCGATGGCCGGCGAGCTGAAGCTCTTCGGCCGAGCGGCGGCCGCCGGCGTGGCAACGCCGCCGGCGTCGACGAACGGGGCGGCGCATGCTGTGCCGCTCGCAGCTGGGGCGCTCAGCAACGGCGCGGGTCTTGCGCGTCGGGGCGTGCCGGCCGCGCCGCTGCGCATCACGCCCGGCCGCGGTCAGCCGGCGGGGCGGGTGACGGACCTGTTCCAGGCGGTGGTGGACGACCTGATCGACGAGTACCGCGACCAGGGGCACCTGGCGGCGCAGATCGACCCGTTCGGGCGGGGGCATCCCGAGCCGGAGTCGCTGACGCTGGGCTTCCACCATTTGGGGGAGGCGGACCTGGACCACCCGGTGGACGGGCAGGGGCTGGGCCTCGCGGGGCAGGTGCCGCTGCGGGCGGTGATTGACCGGCTTCGGGCGACGTACTGCGGCTCGATCGGCGCCGAGTTCATGCACATCACGGACGCGGAGCGGCGTTCGTGGCTCTTTGAGCGGTTCGAGCGGAGCGCGGGGCGGCTTGAGCTGACGCGCGGGGAGCGCGCGCACGTTCTTGAGCTGTTGATCCGCTCGGAGATGTTCGAGCGGTTTTTGGGCAAGCGCTACCAGGGTGAGAAGCGGTTCAGCCTGGAGGGGTCGGAGAGCCTGATCCCGCTGCTCGATCGGCTCATCACGGCGGCGGCGGACCTCAACGTTGAGGAAGTGGTGCTGGGGATGGCGCACCGCGGCCGGCTCAACGTGCTGAACAACGTGCTCGGGAAGAGCTACGAGCAGATCTTCACGGAGTTTGAGGAGACCTGGACCACGGACTTCCAGGGCGGCGGCGGTGACGTGAAGTATCACCGCGGGTACTCGGGCACGAAGATGCTGGCCGGCGGGCGGATGATCCACCTCGCGATGGCGAGCAACCCGAGCCACCTGGAGGCGGTCGCGGCGGTGGTGCTGGGCCGGTGCCGTGCGAAGCAGCGGCTGCGGGCGGACACGCAGACGCGGGGCCGGGTGATCCCGATCGTGATCCACGGCGACGCGGCGGTGGCGGGCCAGGGCATCGTGCAGGAGATCGCGAACTTCAGCGAGCTCGAGGGGTATCGCGTGGGCGGGTGCGTCCACGTGGTGGTGAACAACCAGATCGGCTTCACGACGGTGCCGGAGGACGGGCGGAGCAGCCGCTACTGCACCGACATCGGCAAGGCGATCGACGCGCCGATCTTCCACGTGAACGGGGAGGACCCCGAGGCGGTGGTGGCCGTCGCGCAGATGGCGATGGAGTATCGCCAGCAGTTCAAGAAGGACGTGTGGATCGACCTGCAGTGTTACCGCAAGTACGGGCACAACGAGCAGGACGAGATGAGCTTCACACAGCCGCTGCTCGCGGAGCTGGTGCGGCAGAAGTCGAGCGACGACCAGCGGGTGCTGGCGACGTACTCGCGTCGCCTGCTCGAGGAGCAGGTGATCAACCAGGCGGACATGGAGACGATCCAGATCCGCCTGGACGAGGCGCTGGAGAAGGCGCAGCAGATGGCGCGGCAGGCGCCGAAGGACCCGACGATCGACCCCGGGAGCGCTCGGTGGTCGGGGTTCGGCGGCAAGTTTTCGTTCGAGCCCGGCGCGACGGCGGTGAGCGTGGAGATGCTGCGCGAGGCGGCCGAGGGCCTGGGCCGCGTGCCCGACGGGTTCACGGTGAACAAGAAGCTCCAGCCGCTGATGACGAGCCGGGGGAAGCTGTGGCAGAGCGAGGAGATCGGCCACGCCGACGGGGAGATGCTGGCGTTCGGGACGCTGCTGCTGGAGGGGTACCCGCTGCGGCTCAGCGGGCAGGACTGTCGCCGGGGGACGTTCAGCCAGCGCCACGCGGTGCTGCGCGACGCGGGGAGCGGGCAGCCCTTCAC
>CAZCBN010000059.1:0-18935 GCA_964496975.1 uncultured Phycisphaeraceae bacterium | reverse complement strand
GCCGGGCCCGCTGCACGTCCAGCGCGCGGCGCGGGCTCGCGACGGCCGGGCGCGACGCGAGCTGGCGCAGCGTCTGCGCCGCGCCGCGCAGCGTGCCCCGCGCCCCCGCCTGCAGCCGGCGTGCCAACGCGTCCACCTGCTCCAGGAGCGCCGCGCGGTCGGGGGTCAGCCGCATCGCGGCCTGCGTGGGCGTGGCGCAGCGCAGGTCGGCGACAAGCTCGGCGAGCGTCGTGTCCGTCTCGTGGCCGATCGCGGCCGCGACGGGCACCGCGCACGACACGATGGCGTGCGCCACCCCGCGGTCGTTGAAGGCGGCCAGATCCTCGGCCGAGCCGCCGCCCCGCGTCACAAGCAGGGCGTCGACGCCCAGCGCCGCGTGCTGCGCGCTCAGGGCGCGGATGGCCCCCGCCACCTCGCCCGCGGCCGAGGGGCCCTGCACCCGCACGTCCACCACGAGCAGCTCCACCGCGGGGCAGCGGCGGCGGGCGGTGTCGATCACGTCCTGCAGGGCCGCGCCGGTGCGGCTTGTGACCACCGCCACCCGCCGCGGGAAGGTGGGCATGGGCCGCTTGCGGGCCGGGTCAAGCCAGCCGAGCGCCCGGGCCTCTTCGACGAGCGCCCGGAGCCGGGCCTCGGCCGCGCCGCGGCCCACGGGCTCCACGTGCTCGGCGATGAGGGAGATGCGGCCGCTGGGGGCGTAGTAGCTGAGCCGCCCGCTGACGAGCACCTGCCCGCCGTCCTCGATCACCGGGCCGAGCCGCCTCGCGGCCGACGCAAAGAGCACGGCCGAGATGACCGCGCCGCCGTCTTTCAGGTCGAAGTACCAGTGCGTGCGCAGCCGGGCGTTGCTGACCTCCCCCACCACGCGCACGCGGTCGGGGAACGCACGCTGCACGGCGGACTCAATGAGGCCCGCGAGTTGCGGCACGGTCCACGGGGCCGACGCCGGCTCAGCCGACCCGGGTGATGCGCCCGGGGATGGACCCGGCGCCTGAGCGGCGCCCGCGGCCGCGGGTGGTCGCTTGGCGGCCGCCATCTTGGCCGGGTCAAACGGGAGTCGGTCGGGCATCTCGCGGCAAGCGTACGGAGCGCCCGCCGCCGGGGCGCGCGCTCAGCGCGTCGGGCGGTGCGCGTCGGCGTGCGCACGGCCCTGGGCCGCGGGGTCGATCAGCCGGCCCGAGGCCTCGAGCCGCGCCCGCGTCGCCTCGTTCACGCCGGGGGGCAGGGAGAACCGCACCTGCTCGCGCGAGCGCGTCGCCGGCACGTCGATCGGGCGGCGGATGACCGCGGAGGGCTCGGGCATCGCGCGGGCGGCGGAGGCGGGCGCGGGCTGCGCGAGCGTGCGCGGGTTCACGAACGTGCGCACGCCGCCGGTGTACCCCTGCTCGCGGAGCCACTGCTGGCGGGCGAGTTCCAGCCGCTCGTTGCCGTCGTCGAGGAATCGCACCCAGGGGCTGAAGGCGACGACGGTGGTGTCAACGCGGGCGAAGACGAGGTCGGCGGCCGTCGCCTCGCGGCCGAAGGCCTGCGGGCCCAGGTCCGGCCAGCGGATGTCGGGCTGCGGGGGCAGGCCGCCGAGCACCGCGGGGCCGGCCCAGACGCGGCCCGACCCGACCGCCGGGGGCGTGCGCGTCACGAGCCACGGCGTGCCGGCGGGGGGGAGCGTCGCGAGGCGGCGGTTGAAGCGGTTGTCGGCGGTGGGGTCGTAGCCGCCGCGCCAGGCGCCCTCAAGGTCCGGCGGCAAGGCGGCGAGGCCGCGGGTTTGCGCGCTCGCGGCGGGCGATGAGAGCACGAGCGAGAACGCCGCGGCCCCGCACAGGGCGAGGGGCCGCAGCAGCGCGGCCGCGGCGCGGCGCCGCGGCGTGGGTGTGCGATCGGTCTTCATGGTGGATCCGCCGAGGCCGCGGGGGTGGGGCCGGGTCGCGTGCGTCGGCTCCGGCCGACGCACGCGGCGGGAACCGCCCTCCGCGTGCATTCAGCGTGCGCCGACTTCAGGGGGATGCCACCTGTTGCGGGTTGCCCCGGTGGGGTGGCGCCGGAACGGGGGGTAAGTGGGCCGCGACCTACCGGTTCTCGGACGCGGCGGACATGGACATGGGCATGGGCCGGGCCAGGGCGGCCTCGTAGGCGTCTTGCAGCGCGGCGACCTGGAGGGAGAGGCGGCGCGCGGTGAGCAGGTAGTCGCGGGCGGCGTCGGCCATTGCGCGGACGCGGGCAGGAGACTCGAGCGCGGCGGTGATGGCCTGGCGCCAGGCTTCGGCGCCGGGCGTGCGCACGAGCGTGGTTTTTTCTGGCGAGAGGACCGAGCCGTCGGCGGGGCCGGGGCAGGCGATGATGGGGCGGGCGGCCATCATGGTGTCGAGGAGCAGGCTTCGGCGGAGGCCGCTGGGGTCGGCGAAGACGGCGAGGTCGACGGCGGTGACGAGGTCGCGGCGGCTGTCGGGGTCGTCGATCAGGGTGAAGCGGTCGTTGACTCCGGCGTGACGGGCGAGGGACCACCAGCGGTGGCGCGCGGCGGCGCGCTCGTCGGCGAAGACGGCGAGGTGGGGGCGTTCCTTCAGCAGGGCGATGGCGGCCTCGCCGGCGGCCCGGCCGACGTCGCAGGGGCGGTCGCGGCGGGCGGTGAGGAGGATGGCGTGGATGGGCGCCGAGTGGCCCGCGGGGCGAGCGGGGGCGGGCCCGCGGTGAACGCCCCAGGGGGCGGTGCAGAGCGAGGCGGCGGTGTCGAGCTCGCGCAGGGACTGGGCGAGCTCGGCGTCGGACGCGACCAGGAGGACGGGGCCGGCGCGGTCGGCGTCGCTTGCCGAGGAGGTACCTGCGGCGGGCGCACGGCGCTGGGCGATGGCGCTTTGGAGCCAGCGTGGGAGGGCGGCGGCGATGGGGCCGCAGACCTCGACGGCGAGGAGGGCGCTGCCGTGCTGGGCGAGGGCGGCGCCGAGGCGGAGGGCGCGGTCGCCGAAGACGTGGACGACGTCGTAGGGCGGGGCGACGCGGTGCTGGGCGAGGGCGGCGAGGGCGGTGCGCAGGCGGGCGGCGGTGGGGATGGGCAGGCGGGGCCAGGGGATGGAGACGAGTCGCGGGCCGGCGAAGGTGTTGAAGTGATCGGTGACGGTGGAGGGGGCGAGGATCCAGGTTTCGCCGCCCTCGTCGGCGAGGCCCAGGGCGAGGCGCTGGAGGAGGGCGTGCTCTTGTCGGCCGAAGGCGTCGTCGCAGAGGAGGAGGGTTTTGGTTTGCTCGGGCATTGGTGCTTCGGCGGGGCGTCGGCGCTTCGGTGCGAGGGAGGTTAGGTCGGGGCGGGCTCGGCCCGGGCGGCGCGGGCGTTGCAGGTCGGGAAGTCGGCGGGGGCTTCGGCGGCGGCGTCGGTGCGCCAGAGGCCGACCCAGTGCTGGTCGGCGACGCGGGCGAGGGTGTAGTCGCCGGCGGGGCCCGGGGCGCGGCGGAGGTCGGCGGGTGGGTCGTTCCAGGGCCACCAGGGGCGGATGCCCTTGTTTGCGTCGGGCAGGCGCTCGAACTCGCGCGGGTTTTCGGTGATCTCGCGGATGGTGGTGAGGCGGTCCTGGCGGGCGCCGAGGCGGGGGATGCTGGCGAGGAGGCCCCGGGTGTATGGGTGCAGCGGGTTCGCGAAGAGGGTGTGGACGGGGGCGTACTCCACGACGCGGCCGGCGTACATGACGCAGACGACGTCGGCGTTTTCGGCGACGACGCCCAGGTCGTGGGTGATGAGCATGACGGCCATGTCGCGGGTGGACTTGAGGTCGGAGAGGAGGTCGAGGATCTGCGCTTGGATGGTGACGTCGAGGGCGGTTGTGGGCTCGTCGGCGAGGAGGAGGCGGGGGCGGCAGGCGAGGGCCATGGCGATCATGACTCGTTGGCGCATGCCGCCGCTGAACTGGTGGGGGTAGTAGGCGAGGCGCTTTTCGGGGTCTGGGATGCCGACGTCTTTCATGGCCTCGGCGGCGATGTTCTTGGCCTCGGCGTGGGTGACGCGCTGGTGGAGGAGGATGGCTTCGAGGATCTGGTCGCCGACTGTGTAGACGGGGTTCAGGCTCGTCATCGGCTCCTGGAAGATCATGGCGATGTGGCGGCCGCGGATGCGGCGCATGTCGCGCTCGGAGAGTTTGGTGAGGTCGACGGTGTCCGGGAGGCCGGGCTCGTTGCTGTCGCCGAGGCGGAAGTTGATGCTGCCGCGGTCAAAGCGGCCCGGGGGGCGGGGGACGAGCTGGAGGGCGGACATGGCGGTGACGCTCTTGCCGCAGCCGGACTCGCCGACGACGGCGAGGGTTTGGCGTGGGAAGAGGGTCATGCGGACGCCGTCGACGGCCTGGATGCGCGGGCCGGCGCCGTTGTCGAAGGAGACGGCGAGGTCGTTGACGGTGAGGAGGGGGAGGTCGGATGGAGGGGTGTGTGGCATGGTGTGGGCTGTTGGTTGGGGATACGGAACGGAACGCGGAGGCCGCGGAGGGGTCGCGGAGGAACGCGGAGGGCGATGGCTTTGAGGAGACGCGACGCGGGGTGTGGCGGGGTTACACCTTGGCTTTCTTCAGTTTGGGGTCGATGGCGTCGCGGAGGGCTTCGCCCAGGACGTTGTAGGCGAAGACGGTGAGGAAGATGGCGGCGCCGGGGAAGATCGCGAGCCACCACTGGAAGGTGCCGGTGTCGGCGGTGGCGTCGCGGAGGAGCTTGCCCCAACTGGCCTGGTTGGCGGGGCCCAGGCCCAGGAAGCTGAGGGTGGCCTCGATGAGGATGGCGGTGGCGATGCGGAAGCTGGCGTCGACGAGGACGGGGGTGACGCCGTTGGGGAGCATGTGCTTGAAGAGGATGCTGGAGACGGGGAGGCCGGCGGCGCGGGCGGCCTGGACGAAGTCCATCTCGCGGAGGCGGAGGAACTCGGCGCGGGTGAAGCGGGCGGCGCTGGTCCATGTGACGCAGCCGATGACGATCATCATGACGTAGGTGTTGCGCGGGAGGACGCCGGCGGCGACGATGAGGAGGAAGAGGAGGGGGATGGACATGAAGACCTCGACGGCGCGGTAGAGCAGGAGCTCGATGAGGCCGCCGAAGTAGCCCATGAGGGCGCCGAGGGTGACGCCGATGAGGACGGAGAGGCCCGTCGAGACGAGGCCGATGGAGACGGAGAGGCGGGCTGCGTGGAGCATCTGGCTCAGGACGTCCTGGCCCAGCGAGTCGGTGCCGAGGAGGTGGCGGTCGGCGGGGAGGGCGGCGAAGAAGGCCACGGCGTCGGCGGGGGTGCGGAGCTGGCCTGCGTCGGCGGCGGCGGTGAAGCGCTCGACGATGGGCGCGATGGGCTGCTGCACGACGCCCTCAAGCCGGCGGAGACGGCGGAGGGCGGCGCGGCGGGTGTCGTCGGTGAGCAGGCCTTCTGCGGCGGGGGCGGGGGCGGCGGGCTCGGCGGAAGCGTCGGCGGCGAGGGCGGGGCGGGTGATCTCGGTGATGACGGCGTGCCAGGCGGTGGCGCCGGGGGGGAGATGGTCGAGCGAGGTGCTGCCCTGCGTGGGGCTGAAGGGGACGAGGGTGTACGTCGCGACGATCTCGCCGGCGGCTTGACGCTCCAGGTAGTCAAAGCGTTCGAGCGGGTCGGCCCAGCGGGCCTGGGTGATGGCGCCCGTGAAGACAGCGGTGAGGCCCACGAGCAGCAGGCGGCCCCGGGGCGTTGTCGCGGGGGCGACGCGGAGCAGGGCGAGGGCGGCGGCGGCGCTGCTGAGGAGGACCACGGCGGGGACGAGGCCCGGGGCGCGGGAGATGTCGGGGATGACGTGGGCGTTGCCGAGCCACACGAGCGCGGCGTGGGCCGTGCGGGCGAGGGCCATGGTGGCTGCGGCCTGGCCCAGGGCGAAGGCCAGCATGAGGGCCCGCGGGCCACGCTTCATCGGGGCGGGGGGCAGCAGCAGGGCGAGGGCGGCGAAGGCGGCGAGGAAGAGCAGGACGTCTGCGGCGGAGAGGTAGCGGACGAGGGGGGAGGTGAGGTTCACGGCGTGCGCGGTCTGGCTGATGAGGCCGCCCAGGCCGACGACGGGGATGAGCCACGCCAGCGCGACGCGCGTCGCCCGGGGGATGGCGAAGACGCCGGCGAACCAGAAGAGGCCGACGAGGACGCCGAGGTCGACGAGCACCTGGTAGGCGGGCGCGGTGGAGACGAAGGTGGTGAAGGGGCGGAGCGCGTCGCCGAGCGGGTCGCCCGCGGGGACGTCTGTGAAGAAGGCGGCGAAGACGCGGGCGGCGAAGAGTGAGAAGGGGATGACGCCGGTGAGGAGGCGTGCCCAGCCGGGGAGCGCGGCGGGGGCGAGGCACCAGGCGATGGTCCAGACGGCGGTGAAGCCGGCGAGGTGAAGGCCGGCGGGGGAGAGCAGCGTGGCCGGCAGGTGCTGGGCGAGGGTCGCGAGGGGGCTTGGTCCGCTGACGTGCCCGGTTGGGCCGTCGGCCGGGCCGATGAGGATGGGGTGGCCGCTGGCGATGAGTGGGGCGAAGACGGCGGCGAGGACGACGAGGGCGATGAAGACGAGCCC
Organism: uncultured Phycisphaeraceae bacterium; assembly: GCA_964496975.1. Lineage (GTDB taxonomy): Bacteria > Planctomycetota > Phycisphaerae > Phycisphaerales > UBA1924 > CAZCBN01. The sequence continues at coordinate 12,411 of CAZCBN010000059.1, read as the reverse complement.
GGCGACGGCGACGGGCTGGCGGAAGACCTGGGCCCACGCGTCGGCCCAGAAGCCGCGGGCGGGGCGGTGGCCGATGCCGCGGGCGAGTTGAACGCCGGTGACGCTTTCGAGCGCCGGGGCCGCGGGGGCTTCGCGTGCCGGGGTGGGCGAGTGGGGTTGTGGCGGGGTGTTGGGCATGGAGGGGTGCAACGGGGTTACTTGTACGAGATGCGCGGGTCGGCGAGGGCGTAGAGCAGGTCGGCGAGGAGCAGGGCGAAGACGTTGACGGCGGCGATCATGAGGGTGGTGGCGAGGATGACCTCGCGGTCACGCTGGACGATGGCGTCGAGGACGAGCTTGCCCATGCCGGGGATGGTGAAGATCTGCTCGATGACGACGGAGCCGGAGAGCATGGTGGGGAAGACGGTGACGAAGATGGTGATGAGGGGGAGCAGGCTGTTTCTGAAGACGTGGTAGAGGATGACGTCGCGGCCCGGGACGCCCTTGGCGCGGGCGGTTCTGACGAAGTCGGCGTTCATGTTGTCGAGCATGGCGGCGCGGGCCTGCTTGGCGATGAGGGCGAGGCCGCCGTAGACGAGGCAGGCGACGGGCAGGACGATGTGCCAGGCGACGTCGAGCAGGTAGCCGCGGGTGAGGAGGGCGGGGCCGCCGTGGGCGATCCAGTCGAACTCGGGAAGGAAGGGCATGGCGTCGGCGTCGGAGGCGGTGAGGCCGGAGGCGGGGAAGAGGCCCAGTTGGTCGTTGCGGGCGAGGTAGCCGACGGAGAGCACGCCGGCGAGGGGGATGGGGAAGCTCCAGAGGGCGATCATCAGCAGGCCGCTGGCGTGGTCAAAGAGGCCGCCGCGGCGGACGGCGGCGAGCACGCCCCCGGGGATGGCGATGGCGTAGATGATGGGGACGGCGACGAGGTTCACGAGCAGCGTGACGGGGAGGGCGTCGGCGACCATGCCGAGGACGGGGCGGCTTGTGCTGAAGGCGCGGCCGAAGTCGGGCGTGTCGAGGCTCAGCACGCCGGGGATGATGGGCAGGCCCGACTCGGGCAGGGGCTTGGCGGCGAAGAGGCCCAGGAGGCGGTTGCGCTCGGTGTTGGCGGCGTCGTAGGCGGCGAGGGCGCGGGTGGCTTGCTCGGTGACGGCGGGCCAGGCGGGGCTCGCGGTGTTCGGCGGGCCGGCGCGGCGGAGCGCGTCGATGCGCAGCGTGCCGTCGGGCTTGACGGCCTGGGCGAGGCCGGCCTCGCGGGCGTAGGCGGCGAGCGATTGCTCGAGACGGGCGCTCTCGGCGACGAAGCGGGCGCGGGCCTGGGCGTCGGCGGCGTCGGCGTCGCGCCAGAGCTTTACGCGCTGCGCGGGGGTTGCGGCGGGGTCAATGGTAGCGGGCTCGGGGGACTCGGCGGGGAGCGACTCGGCGAACCACTCGCGGAGGGGCGGGGCCTTCAGCGGCTTTGGGGGGCGGACGCGCTCGCCGGTGGGGTCGATCTGGTCGCGGACGCCGAACTTGACGGGGGAGACGCGGGAGAGCCAGCGGAGGTACTGGACGGCGTAGTAGTCCTTGAGGCCGTAGCGGTCGTCGAGGTAGGCCTCCTGGACAGCGCGGCTTGTGGCTTCCATCTGGCCGCCGGAGGATTTCAGAGCGGCGCCGATGCCGCCGGGGGAGAGGGCGATGAGCATGAAGACGAGGAAGGTGATGCCGATGAGGGTGGGGATCATCAGCAGGAGGCGTCGGATGATGTAGGTGGCCATGGCGAGCCTCGCGCGGGGGAAGGGGCGGGTGGGGACGCGGCGGGGTCGGGGGCTGGTTTAGGGCGCGGGGAGTGCGGGGCCGCCGAGGAAGAACTCGCGTTGTTCGAGGCCCTTGGGGTAGGTGTTGACGTTGCTGAAGGAGGCGTCGACGAAGCGGATCCAGGGGCGGGAGAACATGAAGGTGTAGGGCTGTTCCTCGTGCAGGACGCGGTGCAGCTCTCGCCAGAGAGCCATGCGGGCGGGCTCGTCGAGCGTGGCGACGCCGCGGTCGATGAGGTCGTCGGCGCGGGGGCTTGCGTACTGGACGAAGTTGTCGCCCTGGTCCTGGATGGCGTCGCTGTGGAAGATCTGCCGCGGGTCGCTCTCGGGGCTTGTGGCGGACCACTGGAGGGTGATGGCGTCGAAGGAACGGTTGGCCATGATGTCGCGGAAGATGGCCCAGTCGGTGAGGAGAGGCTCGCAGACGATGCCGACCTTGGCGCACTGGTCGCGGAGGTAGTTGGCGACCTTGAGGGTGGTGTCGCTGCCCTGGGCGAAGGTGAACTGGAAGCGGAAGGGCTGGCCCGCGGCGTCTTCGAGGATGTTGTCGCCGTCGCGGTCGGCGTAGCCGGCCTCGGCGAGGAGGGCCTTGGCGCGGTCGAGGTCGTAGGGCCAGGGGACGATGTCGGGGTCGGAGGCCGGGCTCTTGGAGTAGTTGGGGCCGGTGGCGACCTCGCCGATGCCCTCGTAGATCTCTTCGATGAGGCGCTCGCGGTCGATGAGGTGCGTCATGGCGAGGCGGACGCGGGCGTCCTTGAAGGGGGTTTCCTTGCCGGTGTCGCCGCGCTTGCCGGCCTGCCAGCCGATGAAGCCGTAGCCGGAGCGCATGTTCACCCACGCGAGGGCCTTGTTGCGCTTGAGCCACTCGGCGTCGCGGAGCTTGGCGGCGTGCTGGGGCTCGAAGGCGCGGATCATGTCGACGTCGCCGTTGTCGAAGGCGGTGAGGCGGGCGAGGTCGTCGGTGATGGTGCGGTAGCGGAGGCTTTCGAGCGGGGGCTTGTCGGCGTTCCAGTAGTTTTCGTTGCGGACGATGACGAAGTCGGAGCCGGGCTTCCACTGGTTGTTGGGGTCGACGACGTCGAGCTTGAAGCGGCCCGAGCCGAGGAGGAGGCCCGTGGCCTCGTTGATCTGCGTGGGGGTGAAGCGGCTGTAGAAGTGCTTGGGCAGGACGTAGGTGACGAGGGTCTGGGTGAGGTTTGAGTAGAGCGGGGTCTTGTAGCGGAACTCGACGACGCGGTCGGCGATCTCGACGATGCCGTCGGTGTCCTCGAAGGCGGGGGCGATGCTGCGCTCGCGGGCGGCCTCGATGCGCGGGTCGAGGATCATGTTGCGCCAGGTGAAGACGACGTCGGCGGCCTTCACGGGCTCGCCGTCGCTGAAGCGGGCGGTGTCGCGGATCTTGACGCGGAGCCAGCGGCCCTCGCGGTCGTACTGCCAGGCCTCGGCGAGGGTGCCGACGAAGTCGAGGGTGACGGGGTCGTAGTCGCCCAGCGAGTCAAAGACCTGGTCGCAGACGCGGCGGGAGTAGACGTCGAGCGAGAGGAAGGGCATGACCTTGGGCATCTGCGACTCGAAGACCTCGCTGAACTCGCCGCCGGGGCGGTAGCCGGGCATGGAGGTTGGATCGGCGGCGAAGGCGGGGGACGGGAAGCGGCGGACGGGGGTGCCGTCGTCGCGGGCCCAGGCGTCGTCGGGTGATCGTGCCCCGGCGCTGGCCGCGGGGGCGATGGGCGCGGCGGGGACCAGCGCGCCGCTGGCGAGGCGTTGCACGCCGGCCTCGACGCGGGCGAGCTGCTGCTCCAGGGCGCTGACCTTGGCCTCGACGGCCTGGCCCTGTCGCCAGCGGCGGTCGTCCTGCACCATCGAGAGCCAGACGCTGACGCCGACGGCGAGCAGGAGCACGAGCAGGACGAAGTCTTTCAGCGCGAATCGGCTCTGCATGCGGGGGACACCTCTCTCGGCACCGGTCGGTTTGCCGGTCGGCTCACCGGTCGGGGGGCCTCGGGCGGCGCCGATGCGCCGTCGCGAGACCGCGGCGCGGATCCCGGCGCGGCCCGCCGCCGCGGCGGGCCCGGACGCCACAGACTAGCGAGGCCGGGCCCGGGGATCGAACGCCTCGCGGAGCGACTCGCCGGCGAAGTTGAGCGCCAGGAGCTTGAGGCCCAGCGCGGTGCACGGGGCTGCGAGGAGCCACCAGTGGCTGCGGAAGGTGTTGACCTCGGGCAGCGCGTCAGCGGCCATGTTGCCCCAGCTCGGGAGCGGGGGCTTGACGCCGATGCCGAGGAAGCTGAGGAAACTCTCCTGCAGAATGGCCTGCGGCACCGTCAGCGTGGCGTAGACGACGATCGGGCCGATGAGGTTCGGCAGCAGGTGCCTGGCAAAGATGCGCACCGGGCCGACGCCCGCCGCGCGCGCCGCCTCGACAAAGGGCCTTGCCTTCAGGCTCAGCACCTGGCCCCGGATGACGCGGGCCATCGTGAGCCAGCTCACGCCACCGATGGCGAGCAGCAGTGCCGCGACGTCGAGGGCCGTGCGGCCCGGGCCCGCGAGATCGAGGCCCAGCAGGCGGCGGCGCGAGGGGAAGCGCTCAAGCGCCTCGGCACGCAGGGCGGCGAGGGCGCTTTCGGGGGAGGGGGTTTCGGCGGCGGATGGGGCTTCGCCGGCTGATGGGGCTTGGCTGGCTGATGGGGCTTCGCTGGCGGGCGGGGCGACCTGCGCCATGCGGGCCTTCACCCACGACTCACGCTCGCGCGAGCGGGCGATGTACTCGTCCACGAGCGCGTCGCTCGCGACGGCGATCAGCACGACCAGCAGGACGTAGGGCAGGCCGTAGAGCACGTCGACGACGCGCATCATGAAGCCGTCGACGGCGCCGCCGGCGTAGGCCGCGACGGCCCCGTACAAGGTGCCGATGCCGACGCTGAGCGCGGCGGCGGCGAGGCCGATGCCCAGGCTCACCCCGCCGCCGGCGAGGAGGCGGAGCAGCACGCTGCGGCCCAGGAGATCTGTGCCGAGCCAGGGGCGGGTGCGCTCGCGGCCCAGGGCGGACAGGCGCTGGCGCTCATCGTCGTCGGCGGGCCACCAGGCGGGGCTCAGACGGGCCTCGGCGGGGGTGCCGGCGTTGTATCGCGGGACGGGCGAGGCGTCGGCGGCCGCGCCGCCTGCCGCGGGCGCGGGGGCGAGCGCGAAGGGCAGCGAGCCCAGGCACAGGGCCGCCGTCACCAGCAGGAAGACCACCCCCGCGAGGCCTTGGAGCGGCCAACGGCGTGTCACCGGGCGGGCGGCGAGCGGGGCCGCGGGGCGATCGGGGCGGGGTAGCGCGGTCAGGGCTGGCGGGCCTCGGGGGCGAGGACGGGGCCGCCGGTGTCGCCGACCCACGAGCGCCACTGGTTGCGGTAGGCGTCGGCGTTCTCGGTCGTCACGCGCTCAAGCGGTGCGGAGATGACGCGGGAGGTCGGGGCCTCGCCGGCGTGGAGCCTTTGGAAGAGCAGGCGGACGGACTCAAACCCCCAGCCGAAGTAGGGCTGCGCGAGCAGGGCCTGCACGCGGCCCCGGTCGAGGTGGGCGAGGGCCGGGGGGAGCGGGTCGAGCGAGACGATCTTGGCCTCGGCGGGCACGTTGGCGAGGCCGTCGGTCAGATAGAGGGGCCAGCCGCCCATGAGGGCCCAGCCGTCGATGGGGCCGTATTTTTCGTGGGCCTCGCGCATGGCGCGGGCGGCGTCTTCGGGGGTTTCGTCGTGGGTGAAGGCGCCGACGATCTCAAGGTCGGCGTGGGCGTTGGCCTCGAGCGCGGCGCCGATGACGCGCTCGCGGATGTTGGTCGCGGCCCGGTTGCCGGCGAGAACGGCGACGCGGCCCTTGCCGCCCAGGACGGCGGCGAGCTCGCGCATCACCTCGCCGCCGGCGGCGCGGTCGTCGATGCCGTAAAAGGCGAGGCGGCGGCTGTCCGGCGCGTCCGAGTCAAACGTCACGACCTGCACGCCGGCGGCGACGGCCCGGTCGATGGAGGTCGTGGCGAGCTCGGAGTCGGAGCAGCTCACGGCGATGCCGTCGGCCTTGGCGAGGACCAGCTCGCCGATGAGTTCAGACTGGCGGGCCGAGTCTTCGGCGAAGGGGGCGCGCCAGACCACCTCGACCTCGACGCCGTGCTGGGCCGAGAGGGCCCGGGCGGCGGCCTCGGCGCCGGATCGCGCGGCGATGTAGACCGGGTTGGTCGAGCTCTTGGCGACGATGCCGATGACGTAGCGGCTCTTGGCCTTGGGCTGGGCGACGACGCGCGTCTCAGCCGTGGAGGCGGCGCCGATCGCGAGCAGCGCGAGCGCCACGCCCCAGGCGAGACCCAGCACGCCGCGACGGCTTCGGGCAGAGGCGGCGGGGGTGGCCCCGGCCTGGCCCCGGGACGGGGACGGGGCGGGGTGGTCGAATCGGGTCGGGTGGTCTTCGCGCATGGGCACCTCCACAGGGCGACCGCACCACGCCGCGCCGCCCCGATGGGCCCGACGCCGCGCCGGTGCGTCCCCTCCCTTGCCAGACGGGGCCGGACGGCTCGACGTGACCCTCCCGCGGAGAGTCTCGGCCGCCCGGGAGCCACCGCCCCCGGACCGAACCGCAAGGGTACCACAGCGCGGGGCCGCACGCAGGGCCGTTTCGGGGGGCCGGGGGGGCGGCGCGGGGGGAACGAAAAAAGCCGGCCGCGGTGTCGCGGCCGGCTTCCTCCCACCGGGCGTCGGTTGTCAAACGGTTCGGGGATGTCCCCATCGGTCAGGCCGCCCCCCGCCCCAGCAGGGGGGAAGGCCCGACGCGGCGTGCCCGCGGGTCCCGCGGAGCGGGCCGTGGGAACGGGGTGAGCCGTTCAGGCTCAGCGGGCGCGACGGCGCGCCACGGCCGTCAGACCCACGAGGGCGAGCGCGGCGGCGCCGGCGGGGGCCGGGACCGGGGGCTCTTCGTTGGTGCCGAGGTTGCCGGCGTCGATCCAGCCCTGGGTGCCGTTCCAGCGGGTGAGGAAGCCGTCGCTGTTGTAGGTGGTGCTGAGGTTGGCGTTGGGGTGGAGCCAGAGGCCCAGCTTGGCGGCGAAGCCGATGCCGAACCACTCGTCGGCGGGGTTGCTGGCGGGGTAGAGGGGGCTGTGGGCGTTGATGCCAGCGGCGTTCATGGAGAAGGTGAAGGTGCGCTTGCCGCCGTTGTCGCTGGCGCTGGCGGTGATGAAGTTGCTGGCGAGGTTGCCGGTGTTGGTGGCGATGCGGTCGGGGGTCTGGGTTCCGCTGGCGGCGGAGCCGTCGGTGAAGCTGTTCTGGGCGTTCACGCCGTTGTAGGCAAAGACGTTGACGCGGACGTTGTTGAGCTGGGTGGCGTCGAAGTAGAGGATGCCGTACTCGCCGGCGTCGCCGCGGGGCAGGGGGCCGTCGCCGAGCACCAGGGTGAAGCCCTGCGAGATCTGGTTGGAGAAGGTCATGGTCCAGTCGAGCTTCTGCGCGACGGTGTCGTAGCGGGCGAAGATGGTCTCGAAGGCGCCGCCGGCGTTGTTCGCGGCGGTCAGGCCCGGGGTCCAGGTCCAGTTGAAAATGGCGGCGTTGCCCGTGGCGGCGGCGATGGCGAGGCCGCTGGCGGCGATGATCGAACGCATCGGACTGTCTCCTCTTCGGGGCCTGTGGCCCAATGGGACCGCGCCCGGGCTTTCACCCGTCGCGGCTTCTTCTCCTCGAACGACTCGGACGTCTCTCGATTCTCTTCCCAAGACTCGGCCGGCCCGCCGCACGCGGGACGACGGACGAAGCATCTCACATCAAGACGAAATTTCAACCATCGACTCACTCGAATCGGTGGACAAACACGAATGTGATTGTTTGTTCGGTGCCGTGGACGGTACAGCAAGGTCCGAGAACGGCTGCGCAGCGTTTTCGCGGGACACCCCCACTGTCGCATAACCTCAGGCCATGCCAGACCCCGCGCACGCCACCCCGGGACGCACCCTCCGCACCCTGCTCGACGACGCGCCCACGCGCGGGGCCGTCGCGGCACCGGGCGCGTTCTGCGGCCTCGTGGCCCGCGCGGTGGCGGAGGCGGGTTTTCGGGCGTGCTACGTCTCGGGCGCGGCGACGAGCGCGGCGGCGGGCGTGCCCGATGTGGGGCTGCTGACGCTGGACCGCTTCGCCTCGGCCGTCCGAGAAGTGGCCGACAACGCGCGCACGGCCGCGGGCGCTCGCCTGCCGGTGCTGGCCGACGCGGACACCGGCTTTGGCGAAGAGGAGATGGTCCGCCGGACGGTGATGGACTACGCCCGCGCGGGGGCGGCGGGTCTGCATCTTGAGGACCAGGTCTTCCCGAAGCGGTGCGGGCACCTCGACGGCAAGTCGTGCATCTCGGTGGACCACATGGCGAGCAAGGTGGCGTGGGCGAAGAAGGCCGCGCGGGAGAGCGTGGACCGCGACTTTGTTGTGTGCGCGCGCACGGACGCGGTGGGCGTCGAGGGCTTTGAGGCGGCGGTGGCACGGGCCCGGGCGTACGTGCAGGCCGGGGCGGACATGATTTTTCCGGAGGGGCTTCGGACGGAGCAGGAGTTCGCGGCCTTTGCCGCGGCGCTGGCAGCGCCCGCGTCCGCGGCGCGCGGCCCGTACCTGCTCGCGAACATGACCGAGTTCGGGAAGACGCCGATGATCCCGCTGTCGCGGTTCGGCGCGTTGGGGTATCACTTAGTGATTTATCCCGTGACCACGCTGCGGATCGCGATGGGGGCGGTGACGGCCGCGCTCGCGCGGCTCCGCGAGTCGGGCTCGGCGGAGGGGCTGCTGCCGCAGATGCAGACACGGCAGGGGCTGTACGCTCTGCTGGGCTACACGCCGGGCGAGCCTTGGGAGGTTCGCGGGACCGGCGACGCACCGGGGGGCTCGGGCCCTTCGGGCGCTTGAGAAAGAGACCGGCCGCGGCGAGACGCCGCCGCGGCCCGCACATCCCGCCACGTCGGAGGCACACTTCCTATGTCGAACGCCACGCCCAAAGCCGGCCTCGAGGGCATTGTCGCCGGCACCACCGCGATCGCGACCGTGCAGCAGGACGACCTGACGTACCGCGGCTATTCCGTGGAAGAGCTGGCGGACCACGCGTCGTACGAGGAGGTCGCGTACCTGCTGCTGGTGGGCCAGAAGCCCTCGCCGGCCGAGATCAAGGCGTTCCGCGAGGAGCTGGTGGCGGAGCGGGCGCTGCCGGGGCCGGTGGTTGACTACCTGGCGTCGGTGGGGCCGATGGTCGCGTCGGGGTCGGCGGTGCCGATGGACGTGATGCGGACGGCGGTGAGCCTGCTGGGCAACCTGGACCCCGAGAGCCAGAGCCTGGAGCCGGCGGCGGCGCTGCGGAAGGCGAAGCGCCTGGTCGCGAAGGCCCCCACCATCATCGGCCACATGCAGCGGGTGATCGACGGCGAGGAGATGGTGGACACCAAGACGGGCGGCAACCCCGCCCTCTCGCACGCGGCCAATCTGATGTACCTGATGACGGGGGAAAAACCCGCGGCGCAGGTCGAGCGCGTGATGGACGTGAGCCTGATCCTGTACACCGAGCACGACTTCAACGCCAGCACGTTCGTGGGCCGGTGCATCGCGGCCACGCTGTCGGACATGCACGGGGCCGTCACCGGGGCGATCGCCGCGCTGAAGGGCCCGCTGCACGGCGGGGCGAACGAGCAGGCGATGGAGATGCTCAAGGAAATCAAGGAGGCGATGGACGAGGGGATGTCCGTGCCCGAGTGGATGAGCAACGCCTTCGCCAGCAAGCGCAAGCTGATGGGCTTCGGCCACCGCGTGTACAAGAAGGGCGACCACCGCGCGCCCATCCTCGACCGCTACGGCCGGGCGCTCGCGCGGGCGAAGAACGACGGCTCGCTCCGCTGGTTTGAGATCGGCGACGAGGTGAGCGAGATCATGCTGGAGTCCAAGCAGATCTACCCGAACGTCGACTTCCCCTGCGGCATGACGTATTACACGATGGGCATCCCGGTGGCGCAGTACACGCCCATCTTTGTGGCGGCCCGCATGTCGGGGTGGTGCGCGCACATCCTGGAGCAGCACGCGAACAACCGGCTCATCCGCCCGCTCGCGGAGTACACCGGGCCGGGGCGGCGGGCGTGGCGGGACGCCTAACCGGCGGCCCGCGCCGGCCGCGGGGGCGTCTGCGGCCGGGTCGGGCGGCGGGAACCCGGGCGGGGCAATTCCCAACTACGCTTCGTGCGCACCACCATCGAACCCAACCGTCTCCCTGACGCAGACGCCACGGACGCCCCCATGCCGGACTCATCTCAGGCCTCACAGACCACGCCCACCGCCCCTCGCCCCCGCGACCGGGCCGAGGCGGCGGGCTACCCGCCCGATTCGGGCCCCGAGCAGGATGTCACGATCGTGCGGCACGCGATGATGCGGTCGGCGCCGATGCGGTTCTTCGGGCTCTGGCTCCTGCTGCTGGGCGGGCTGGTGGGCACGGTCGCGGCGTTCGTGACGGCGATGGTTCCGCTGGGCGTGCTGCTCGTGGTCGTCGCGGTGGCGGCGGGCGCGTGGCTCGCGTGGTGGAAGGTGCTGTGCATGACGGAGCGGCTCAAGATCACCAACAAGCGGTCGACGGTGATCAAGGGGCTGTTCAGCCGGGCGAGCAGCGAGGTGCTGCACGACCACGTGCGGAACGTGAAGATCTCCCAGAACTTTTGGGAGCGGGTGTGGAACGTCGGGCGGATCAGCATCTCCAGCAGCGCGGACGACGACGACGAGGTGGAGATGTCGGGCGTCCCCCGCCCACATGAGGTGGCCCGGATCATCGACCTGTATCGGCCGCTGGGGTAAGGGGCCGGGCCCGGCCTCAGACGAGGGCCCGCGAAGGGCGGGAATCCTCCGTACTGGACGCCGCGTTCGGCCGATGCTTCAATGGGCCGCACGACCGAGCCCGCCCGCCGCGTGACTGTTTCGCGGCCCGGGGCTGTGGTCGGGCGCCCAACGCCCCCCGGACCGGCACGATGACGCACCAGGTCGACCCGCGGCCCACCCCCCAGAACCCAGACCCGATGCCGCCGATGCCGGCCGGGCCTGTGTCGTCGGCGGCGATGACGTGGTTCGCGCGGCTTCGGCTGCGGGTGCTGGCGGTGCTGCTGGCGGCGATCCTCGCGGCGATCGGGCTGGTGACGTGGCTTGCGGTGCCGGCGTGGCCCGTCATCGGCGTGACGCTCGTGACGGTGGCCGCGGTGGTGAACTCCATGACCACCAAGCTGAGCCAGCACGTTTGCCGGCACTGTGGCACGACGCTGCAGGCCCAGCGGCCGGGCGTGTACGGCGTGATCTGCGACAGTTGCGGGTCGGTGAACGAAACGGTCTGAGCCGACGGGGGGCTTTCGCTCCCGGACGCCTTAGGCCCGGGGCACGGCGCCGGCGTGGTCGGCGGCGACGGGCAGCTCCGCGGCGAGGCCTTCCATCACCATCGCGAGCGCGACGTTGGACGCGAGCCGCCGCTCGGCCTGCGCGATGAGCTCCAGCACGCCCAGGGCGGACGCGGGGTCGGCGAGCAGCCTGCCGCGGGCGCGGTCGGCGAGCAGCGCGAGCATGCGCCGTGCGGCCTCGCGGTTGGCGGAGTCTTTGCTTCGATTCTGGCCGCGTGCGACCCAGGCCCTGGCCCATGCGTCGCAGAGGGCGGCCATCGCGCCGCCGAGGCCCGGGACAAAGCGGCCGGCCTCGCTCGCGGCGAGCATGGGATCGAGCGTGCGGGGCCACGCCGCCATGCCGGTGGTCGCGGCGTCAAGGAGTCGGCCGGGCGAGCCGGCGGCGTAGGCCCTGAGCCACGCGAGCGAAGCGGCGTCGGTGCGCACGTCGTCGGGCAGTTGGTCCACGGCCGAGTCGAGCCAGGCCTGCATGGAGGCGTCGTCGAGCGGGCCGAAGGCGACGCGCTGGCAGCGGCTGCGGATGGTGGGCAGCAGGCGGTCCTCGGCCGAGGTGACGAGGACGATCACCGTGCCGGCGGGCGGCTCCTCGAGCGTCTTCAGCAGGGCGTTCTGCACGGGGGCGTTGGTGGGCGAGGCGTCGAGCAGCTCGGCCTCGTCGACGATGAAGACCTTCCGCGCAAGGGCCGGCCCGCCCGCCTCGTCCACCGAGAGCACGGGGGAGAGGTAGGCGGGGCGGATGAGGTGCTCGACCACGACGTCCTTGGGGATCGTGAGCAGCTTGCGGTCGCGGACCTGCTTGTCGTCGCTGAAGCGGGCGAGCTCCTTGCGGACGACGTGCAGGTCGGGGTGCCGGCCCTCGGCGAGCAGCCGGGCGACGCGGCCGGCCTGGGCGGGTCGGACGCGGCCCGCGAGATCGCGCTCGGCCGCGCCGTCGAGCAGCACGGCACCGAAGGCGAGCGCGGCGGTGAACTTTCCGACGCCGGGCGGGCCGTGGAAGATCCAGGCGTGGTGCACGCGGCCCGAGGCGAGCGCGTCGTCCAGGACGGCGGTCGCCCGCGGCTGGCCCAGGAGCGCGTCCAGCGAGCTGGCGGGGGGGACGGGCACCAGCTCGACGCCCGCGCGGGCCGCGGGGGAGGCCTCGGCGCCGGCGGCGCCTCGCGCGCGGGATCGCGACGGGCGGGCGGGGCGTGCCGTACCGGGAGGCGTTGTGCACCTGCGCCCACT
>CAZCBN010000058.1:14738-19357 GCA_964496975.1 uncultured Phycisphaeraceae bacterium | reverse complement strand
CAAGACGGCCAACGCCATCATCGACAAGGCCATTTCGGCGGCGCGCGCCCGCGAAGCGGGAACGGGCAACATGGTGTCGGCTGTCGCTTCCACATCCGTACGGGCCGTACTCGGCGATGCCTCGCTTGCGGGCGCCGCGGCCGCCGCATCCGGTGTTGCGCGATTTCGCTCGTGCAATCCCCAGCGAACGAGCACCGCTGCACCGATCACGAGTGCCGCGCCGAGCGCCGCGGGCAGAGGCGAGCGCCGCGCACGCCTCGGCCGCCGCGGCGTTGCCGGCACCGCATGCGAACCAGACGCGTTGGAGATCAGCCCCCCGATGGACCTCGCCATATCGCCGGCCGACGCCGGACGATCCGACGCGTTCTTCGCAAGACAACGCATCACAAGGTCGTCCAGCGCCGCGGGAATCTCGGCCGGCCCGAACGGAACATGCGCGACCACCGTCTCGCCGAGACCGCCCACGCCGTGGGTGATGCGCAGGCGTTCGCTCGGGCACAGCGGCGCGGCCGTGAGCACCGCCTGCTCCGCCGCGGCGAACCCTCGCGCCGCGTGCGAGCCGATGTCCACCGGCAACAAGCCCGTCAGCAGTTCGTACAGGATGACGCCCAGTGAGTACAGATCCGTGCGGGCATCGATCGTGTCCGACCGGCCGATCTGCTCCGGGCTCATGTAGTCCAGCGTTCCAACCAGTGCAGCACCGAGCGTCTGGCCCGACATCGCCGCGAGCGCCGGCCTCGTGGCCTTCGCGACGCCGAAGTCGATGATCTTCGGCGCGTGCTGCCCGGACTCGTTCCGCACCAGGATGTTGCTCGGCTTCAGATCGCGGTGGATGACGCCGCGACTGTGCGCGTGGTCCACGCCCCGCGCCACCTCCTGCATCATCCCGAGCCGCTCGCCCAGCGTCAGCCCCATCTCCGCGGCGTATGTCGTAATCGGCTTCCCGTCGATGTACTCCATACTCATGAACGCCCGGCCCAGGCGCGTCGTCCCCGCCTCGAAGACGCTCGCGATCGCCCGGTGCTCCATCACCGCAAGAACCTGACGCTCCGTGCGGAACCTGTGAAGGATCTCCGACGCATCGGCGCCGCCACCGGGGCCCGTGCCGCGCAGGATCTTCACCGCCACGCGCCGCTTGAACGACGACTCCTGAATCGCGAGGTACACATCGGCAAACCCGCCCGAGCCGATCCGGCGCACAAGCCGGTACCCCGGCACCGCATCCCCCGCCAGCGTTCCATCTCCCGCACCCTCTCCGACCGGCGCCCCGTCGAGCGACGCCGTGCGGGACTCACTCGCGTCCGAGCCGATGTCGCGCCGGTCGTCGCGCGGTTGTTTCCCCTGATCCGTGCCCGCGATTTCCCGGCCCGTACCTCCGTGCGTCGTCAGCATCAGTTCGACGAATCGCTGGAGTTCCACATCCCCGCCGCAGGCGCGACGCAGCGCCGCCTCGCGTTCGCCCGCGGGAAGCTCGATGATCGCCTCGTAAATCCGCCGGATGCGCTCAAGGTCTGCCATCGCTCGTTCCCCCGAGGGCGCGCCTCCGGCGCTCGATGCTCGCGAAGCGGACCCACCACCGCCCCGCGGCCGAACGCACCACGCCTCCACCACCACAAGCGTCAGACGAAAGAAATCAGATCACGCGAGGCCGAACGCCCCGTCGCTACCATACCCGAGATGCCGGAGGATCCCAACGCCGCGGACGACACCGCACGCGACTCCGGCACGCCCGACGACGCGCCGGTGCTTCTCTCGGGCCACGCCGTGGCCGCGCTCTACGACGAGCTCCGCCGCCTCGCGGCCTCCCTTCTCGCCGCCGAGCGCGGCCCCGTTTCCATCCAAGCCACCGAGCTTGCCCACGAAGCTTTTCTGCGCCTTGGCGGCGAACGCAACTTCAAGAATCGCAGGCACTTCTTCGCCGCGGCAGCCCTGGCCATGCGTCGTGCCCTTGTCGACCGCGCCCGCCACCGGCAGCGACTTCGCCGCGGCGGCGGTGCCGCCGTGCAGGCCCTGGATGCCGTCCCGACACCGGCCGCACCCGACCAAGGACCGCCCGCCCTCGCGGTGTTCGCCGATGACGATTTGATCCGGCTTCACCGATCGCTCTCCGAACTCACGGCCGAGAGCCCTCGCGCCGCCGAGGTGGTCCAGCTGAGGCTCTTCCTGGGCCTCAACGCCGATCAGGCGGCGAACGTCATCGGGATCAGCGTGCCCACGGTGGTCCGCGATCACCGGTTCGCCCTCGCCTGGCTGCGCGCGAAGCTCCGCGAGCCCACCGCCGAAGCGCCGACCGAGGACCGTGCGCCGCCCACCGGCACGTAGGAAGCCGCAAGCCCTCCGCCGCGCTGCAACGCGCCCGTGTGACGACGGCGGCCGATCACGCGCCTCCTCGCCCTACAGCCCAGATCGTTCGCCGAACCAACGAGCCTTCGTTCGCGAACGGCCGCCGACGACTTCTCGGCGCCGCCCGGTGGTACGCGGCCCTGGACGCCGAGCCAGGTTGTTGACAGCGGTGGCCTCCTCAAGTGAGTTCGGGCCGCCAAAGCGTTTCTGGACTTCGAGAACCTCGGTACCGATGTCGCGCCCTCACATCCGTCGTCCCAGTGCCGCACATCAGGCCACGACGGTGACTCTGCGCGTTCAACGCACGACCGCTGGGCCCTCTGCTGCACGGATGCACGCGACGGTCGGACCGGCGAGTGTTCGAATCGCGTTAGCGTCCCTGCGGCTTGGCCCGTCGGGCGACGGCCTCGACGGGGTAGTGGATCAATTTTGAAACGGCTGTTTGACTTCCGATGGATGGGGCGCGATAGTCAAACGGCCGTTCTGAAACAGGTGTTTGAATGCCGAGCCTCCCTGAGATTCCCGAGGACACACGGGATCGCCTGCTGCGGGCGGCGGGTGAGGAGTTTGCGCGGGTCGGGTTCCAGCATGCAAGCGTCCGGGCGATCTGCAACGCCGCGGGCGCGAATGTGTCAGCCGTGAAGTACCACTTCGGCTCGAAGGACGAGCTCTACCGCGCGGTGTGGGCGGTGGCCGCGACGCAGATGATCGCATCGGAACCGATGCCCCGGCTTGGGGATCACGCCGACCCCCGGGACGTCTTGCGCGGGTTTGTGGCGTGGTTCATGCGGCTCGTGCTGACCGAGAGCAAAACACACCCTTGGGCGGGCCGCCTTCTCGCCCATGAGACTGTCACTCCAACACCCGGTGCGTTGGATGTCTTCGTGCAGCACTGTGCCGGCCCCATCAAGGACGAGGCGGCACGCATTGTGCGAGCGGTCGTCGGGCGACCGATCGGTCAGAAGACACTTGATGACCTCGTCTTTGCTGTGATCGCGCTGTGCGTCAACGCGAAGCACTGCCGAGAGATCCTGACCAAGCTCGGACACCCGCCTCCCGAGACGAAGGCGGGGATCAACCGCATGGCCAAGGTGATGGCCGAGTTCGCGATCAGCGGATTGACCGGGTTCTCAGTCGAGGAGGGAGCGTGATGTTCAGGACGGCGCTCCGCATGCTCCTCGGCGACAAGACCAAGTGCCTCGGCCTCGTGTTCGGCGTGGCCTTCAGTACGCTCCTGATCTGCCAGCAGGTCTCGATCTTCTTCGGCCTTCTGGGCCGCGCGTCGAGCGTCGTGAATGACGTGCGCGAGGCGGATCTTTGGGTGATGGATCCCAGCGTCAAGACGATCGACGTGTCGTACCCACTGCGGGACACGGTTCTGCCACGCGTGCGCGGAGTCGAGGGCGTCGCGTGGGCGGTGCCGTTCTTCAAGGCGACTGTGCAGGTGCGGACGCCCGGCGGCACGCTTGAGAACGCGGTGATCCTCGGCATCGACGACGCATCGCTCGTCGGGGTTCCCGACGCGTTCGTGCTCGGCAGCATCGAGGACCTCGCGATGCCGAACAGCATCGCGATCAACCCTGCCGGATTCCGGCTGCTCTTTCCGGGCGCAGAGCTGGACGTCGGAAGAGTCATCGAGCTGAACGACCGCCGGGCTCAGATCGTCGCGATCGTTGATGCGGCGGCGGCGTTTGCGGCGAATACCACGATCTACACCCGCTACAGCCTCGCGACCGGCTATACGAACAATGGCCGCAACCGGTTAAGCTTCATCCTTGCCAAGGCCGCCAACCCAGCTGAGACCGAGGTCATCGCGGCTCGCATCACAGAAGCGACCGGTCTGAAGGCCGTGACGCGTCGTGCGTTTCGGCTCGAATCGATCTTTTACGTGCTGGCAAACACCGGCATCCCCGTCAGCTTCGGCACCGTGGTCCTGCTCGGTGCCATCGTCGGGGTCGCGATTGTGGGCCTGACGTTCAATCAGTTCATCTCCGAGAACATCAAGCAGTACGCGGCTCTCAAGGCGATCGGCGTGCGGAACACGCGGCTGCTTCTGATGACGCTCGGCCAAGCGCTCTTTGTGGGCGTCGTCGGGTATGGCATCGGGCTCGGCGCGGCCGCGGTCTTCTTCGCTTCGACGACCAAGTCCGTCGATGCCCTGCGGGGGTTCTACCTGTTGCCGGAGATCGCCGTCGCCGTCGCGGGGCTCGCGATTCTCATCGTGTTCGCATCAACCGTGCTCAGCCTCCGCCGGGTCTTCGTGGTCGACCCAGCCA
>CAZCBN010000058.1:0-14728 GCA_964496975.1 uncultured Phycisphaeraceae bacterium | reverse complement strand
ACGGTGTTCAGGGGGTGACGCGATGTCGATGACGCTCGAACGAGCCGCCGGTGTACGTTCGGATTCCGAACTCGCGGTGCGCTGCGTGGGGATTGAAAAGTCCTTCGGTGCCGGCGAGACTCGTGTGCGCGTGCTGCGCGGAACCGACTTCGTCGCCGAGTCGGGCAGGATGAACTTCCTCGTCGGTCCCTCCGGATGTGGCAAAACGACTCTCATCTCAGTGATCGGCGCGATCCTGACCTGCGAGGCCGGCAGGCTCGAAGTCCTTGGTCAGGACATCTCGGAGCTCCGCAACGGTCGGCTTGCCGATTTTCGCCTGAAGAATCTCGGGTTCATCTTTCAGCAGTTCAATCTGCTGCCGGCGCTCAACGCGGAGGAGAACGCGTCCCTCCCCCTTGTCGCACGCGGCGAGTCGACGTCGCGGGCGGAGCGAACGGCTCGGGAGTTGCTCGAACGCCTCGGGCTCGGGGGCCAAACCAGGAAGACGCCCTCGCAGCTCTCGGGCGGGCAGCAGCAGCGTGTCGCGATTGCCCGTGCGCTGGTCCACTCACCTCGCCTGCTCATCTGCGATGAGCCGACCGCATCGCTCGATGCGGCATCCGGGCACACCGTCATGGAACTGCTTCGTGATGTGGCCCTCGAGCACGATCGTTCCGTCATCGTCGTCACGCACGACAGCCGGATCTTTGAGTTCGCCGACCGCATCAGTCACATGGCCGACGGCCAGATCACACGCACCGAACACCCTGGCAACGGAGATCATCGTGAGTAGCCGTTCGAGAGTCTTGACGTGGGGTCTGCCGGTCGTCGGTGCGGCGACGCTGCTCATGGGGACCGGCCTGGTGGTCAAGAACCGACCCGTCGTTCCTCAGGAAACCCCGCCCCGGCAGCCGACGACGGCACCAAGCGTCCCGGGCTCGATCAGCGCGGCCGGTTTCATCGGTGCGATCGGCACGAGCGAACCGAACGGGGAGGCCGTGGCGATCGCTGCGCATACGTCCGGCGTCGTGACATCCGTCGGCGTGCGCGTTGGCGATGCGGTCGAACCCGGCCAGCCGCTGTTCACCGTGGACATGCAGCGTGCGGAGACGGACGTCGCGCTTCGACGGGCCGAGATCGAAGTCGCCGAGGGAGAGCTCGACTCTCTTCGAGCCTCCGTTCCACCGCTGCGTGCCGCGGTGCGGTCGGCGGAGGCTTCGTTGGCCTCGTCGCGGGCCGACCTTCTCGTCGCCAAGGCTGATCTCGCGGATCGTCAGAACCTGCTGAAGATTGCGTCGGCTGTCTCTGACCCACGCGCCATCTCGAAAGAGGAAGTCGATCGTCGCCGGTTCGCGGCCGAGCAGGCCCAGGCTCGTGTCGCCACCGCCGAGGCTGCGGTCGAGAGGTCCGCCGCGAGCGTAGCGCAGGCGGAGGCCGAGTTGGGTCGCTTTGTGGAGCTGGCAACCGGCGCAGACGGTCCAGAGCTCCGTGCCGCCGCTTCTCGCGTTGTGCAGGCACGCCGGTCGCTCGCTCGGGCGGAGGCGGATCTGGAACTCCTGACGGTTCGCAGCCCGATCGAGGGGAGGGTGCTCCAGGTCAACGTCCGCCCGGGCGAGTTCGCTCCCGCATCGGTTCCCACCGAGGGTCTCGTCGTCTTGGGCCGTCGCGGCCCGGATCACCTCCGGGTGGAGATTGACGAGGTGGACATCCCGCGGTTCTCAGAGCAGGCTCGGGCTTGGGCGTCCCCCCGCGGCGACGCGCTGACGCGAGTCCCGCTCACGCTCGTCACGGTTGAACCGCTCGTTGTGCCGAAGCGCAACCTCGCCGGCCGGACAAGCGATGTGGTGGACACGAGGGTGTTGCAAGTCGTCTACGAACTGAGCGCTGATCATCGGTCCCTCGGCATCGGACAGCAGTTCGATGTGTACATCGAGGTCCGCGGAGGTGGATCGTGAGAAGGCTCGGCCGTGTGCTTTGCTTCGCGCCGCTTCTGGCGCTCTCCGCGTGCACCGTTGGCCCGGACTATGAGCCGCCATCGCCCTCGTCATTCGCGCCGGGCTCATGGTCCGACACCGCGATTGCGGGTGATTCTGTGGACATCACCAGCTGGTGGACACAGCTCGGCGATGATGAGCTGACGGGCCTGATCGAGCGGGCGTTCGGAACGAGTCTCACGCTCGCCGAGGCCCGCGAGCGCATCATCGCTGCCCGTGCGCGCCGCGGCATCGCCAATGCCGATCGCCTGCCCACGCTTGATGTGGACGGCTCGTACTCCCGGGCCCAGACAGGCGATGAGGGGTTCATCCTGGGTGGCGCCCCGGCCGGAGTCGAGGTGGACGTGTACTCGCTCGGCGCCGTGGCCGGCTGGGAGCTCGACCTCTGGGGCCGGGTGGCCCGTCTTGTTGAGGCCGCGGAAGCGGACGTCGGCTTCGCGATCGAGGACTACCGGGCGAGCCGCGTCGCGCTCGCCGCCGAGATCGCGCGCGAGGTCGTCCTGATCCGCGCGGTCGATCGCGACATCGAACTCGTGGAGTCAACCATCGAGGCCGATCGCGATGCGCTCGACATCACTGACTCCCGATCAGCGGCCGGCTTCAGCGACGACCTCGATGTTGCCCGCGCCCGACGAGACCTGGAGTCGA
The DNA here is from genome assembly GCA_964496975.1 of uncultured Phycisphaeraceae bacterium. Lineage (GTDB taxonomy): Bacteria > Planctomycetota > Phycisphaerae > Phycisphaerales > UBA1924 > CAZCBN01. The sequence goes on along the minus strand of CAZCBN010000058.1, from coordinate 12,107 downwards.
ACCTCGCGCTGCTGCCGAGCCTCACGGCGGACCGCCGAGAGGCCGAGTTCCGGCTCGGTGTGCTGCTCGGCGAGGCCCCGGGCACCGTCACGGTCGAACGGGCGCCCCTGCCCCGGCGCGATGTTGTGCCCGCCGTCGGCGTGCCCGCCGATCTGCTCCTGCGTCGGCCTGACCTTCGGAGGGCGGAGCGGCAGCTCGCCGCCGCGACCGCGCGGGTCGGTGCCGCGGAGGCCGAGCGATACCCGCGGGTCTCGCTTTCTGGATCGATCGCGCTTCAGGGGCGAGACCTCGGCGACGTTGTCAATCCTGACTCCTTCGTCCTCCAGACTGGGCCGAGCATCTCGCTGCCGGTCTTTCAGGGCGGAAGGATCCGAAGCCGGGTTCTTGAAGCCGAGAGCGAGTCGCGTCGTGCCCTTATCGCGCTCCAAGCCTCGGTGATCGAGGCACTCGGCGAGGTCGAGACCGCGAGCATGCGCCGGGCGAAGGCGGAAGAGCGCGTTGCCCGATTGAGCGACGCCGAGGCCGCGGCACGCGACGCCGAGATTCTCTCCCTGGACCGCTACACCGCCGGCCAGGTCGACTTCCTCGATGTCACCGAAGCGCGCCGTTCACGGCTCGGCATCGAACGGAGCCGCGTCGCGGCCGAGCGCGACGCGATCTTTCGCCTGGTTGATCTCTACGCGTCGATCGGCGGGGGATGGCCCACGGAAGACACGCTTTCCCAAAACGACTAACAGCGGGCGGTTTCACGCGTCGCGCGTCGTCAACCCGCACCACCCTTACCCTCGACATCGCCATCAAACGCCTCCTGCTCTCCCCGCACGGGCGCGACCTGCTCACGATGGTGGACCCAGCGGGCGAGCCCGTCCCCGATCAACGCCTCGTCCGAGCCGTCGCCCAGGCCACCGCGTTCCACCGACAACTCCTCGCCGGCATCACCCGCGCCGACATCGCCCGCAGCGCCCACTGCACCCCCGCCAACATCAACCGCCTCCTCCCCCTCGCCCGCCTCGGCCCCCCCGTCCTCAAAGCCCTCCTCAACGCCGCCCTCCCCAAGAGCACCACCCTCACCGACCTCAAGCACGCCGCAAGACACCTCGACTGGCAACGCCAAGCCCAACACCTCGGCATCAGCGACTGAGCAACAACCGCTCGTTCAACACCCGTGAAAGGCCCCTGAAGCGCTCGCTCCGATGCCGCTCTGCACAGCCGTGGCGCGCCGAGTCACATCAACGATCGCGTCACCGCACCCGCAAGGCCCGATGCGTTACCACGGATGCTCAACCCCGAGACGATCAACGGGCTCGGACGAGCAATCGCCGTCTCCAGCGACAACCCACTCCGCGCCGGCCCCGCCAACCCCAAAAGCCACCCAAAAACCACGAGCGCCAAGCCCCCGCGGGGATCTGTATGGATCGTGTCAGGTCAAAACGGTGCGGGAGGGATTCGAACCCACGAGGCTCTTGCGAACCTGCACGATTTCAAGTCGTGTGCCTTCAACCGCTCGGCCACCGCACCCGGTAACCCCGCATCCTACGTCCGCCGCGCCGCTCCCATACCCTCGACCGACCATGCCGCAGGCCGAGACGACCGAGCCCACCACGCTGGACGCCCTCATCTTCGGCGGGGGCGTCGCCGGCCTCTGGACCCTCAGCACCCTCCGCCGCCTGGGCCACCACGCCGCCCTCGTTGAGACCGCCGCCCTCGGGCAGGGCCAGACGCTGTGGTCCCAGGGCATCCTCCACGGCGGGCTGAAGTACACCCTCGCCGGCCTGCTCACCCCGTCCGCAGACGCCGTCGCCGACATGCCCCCCCGCTGGCACGCCTGCCTCGCGGGCGAGGCCCAGCCCGACCTGCGCGCCGTCCGCGTGCGCGCGCCGCACTGCCACATCTGGCGGACGGATTCGCTCGCCTCGCGTGCGGGCCTCCTCGGCGCCCGCGCGGGCCTGCGCGTCCGCCCGACGCGTCTGCCACCACGCGAGTGGCCGCCCCCCCTCGTCGGCCTGCGGGGCGAGGTGCACCAGCTCGGCGAGCGCGTCATCGCCCCCGCCTCGCTGCTCGCCGCGCTCGCCGCGCCGCACGCCGGCCGCCTCCTGCTCGCCGACGCAGACGCCATCGCCGCCGAGCCGGAGTCACCCGGCCTCGCCCGCGTCCGCATCCGGTCGGCGGGTCAATGGCTCACGCTGCGCGCGCGGCGGCTCATCCTCACCGCGGGGCTCGGCAACGACGCGCTCCGCGCCGCCCTGGGCCTTGCGGATGTCCCGATGCAGCGCCGCCCGCTGCACATGGTCCTCGCGCGCGCCCCCCACCTGCCCGTGCTGAACGGCCACTGCGTCGACGGCGCCGCGACACGCGTCACCATCACCTCCGATACCGCGCCCAATACCGCAGGCCCCGCAGGCCCCGCAGGCCCCGCCGGCCCCGACGACACCGTCTGGCAAATCGGGGGCCAGATCGCCGAGGAGGGCGCCTCGCTCGACCGCGACGCCCTCATCCGCCGCGCCGCGCAGGAGCTCGCCGCGTGCGTCCCCGCCTTTGACCCCCGCGGCGTGCGCTTCGCGACCTACCGCGCCGACCGCGCCGAGCCGCGCACGCCCACCGGCGTGCGCCCGCAAGACGCCTTTGTCGCCCCGGTCGCCATGCGGGGCCAGGCCCCGGGCGAGGCCCCGCTGGGCATCGTGGCGTGGCCCACCAAGCTCGTGCTCGCCCCGCGCGTGGCGGACCGCGTCGCCGCGTTGCTGCCGCCGCCAACCTCGGGCCCGCGCCCGCCGGCGGCCCTGCCGGCGTGGCCCGCGCCCGCCGTGGCCGACGACCCGTGGAACGACCCCGCCCTGGCATGGACCTCCGCATGCGCCCGCCGCCCACCGCACGCCGCCCGCTCGGCCGCACGGGCCTCGCCGTCTCGCCCATCGGCCTGGGCACCGTGAAGATCGGCCGCACCCAGGGCCTCAAGCACCCGCGCCCGCACGACCTGCCCACCGAGGAGGCCGCCGCCGAGCTGCTGCACGCCGCGCTCGACCTGGGCATCAACCTCATTGCCACCGCCCCCGCCTACGGCCTCGCCGAGGAGCGCATCGGCCGCGCGATCGCCCACCGACGCGACGAGTTCGTGCTCGTCACCAAGGCGGGCGAGACCTTCGCCGACGGGCGCAGCACCTTTGATTTCTCCGGCCCCGCCCTCCGCCGCAGCCTTGACCGGAGCCTCGCGGCGCTCCGCTGCGACGCGGTGGACGTGCTGCTGCTGCACTCCAGCGGCGACGACCTCGCCCTGCTGCACCGCACCGACGCCGTGCCCACGCTGCTGGACCTGCGCGCCCAAGGCCTCGCGCGGTTCATCGGCCTGTCGGGAAAGTCGCCCGAGGGCGCCGAGGCCGCGCTCGCGTGGGCCGACGTGCTGATGGTGCCCTACAACGCCGACGACCGCGCGCACGAGGCCGTCATCTCCCGCGCCGCCGCCTCCGGCGTGGCCGTGCTCATCAAAAAGGGCCTGGGCTCGGGCCACCTGCCGCCGACGGAATCCATCGGCCTCTGCCTCAGCGTGCCGGGCGTCTCAAGCCTCGTCGTCGGCACGGTGAACCCGGCCCACTTGGCGGACAACTGCCGCGCCGCGGGCATGGCGTAAGGCGCGCTCGGGGTGGTGTCGGCCCTCGGCCGAGACGGAACACGAAGGCCGCAAAGGGCCCCGTGACTGTTCCTGAAGATCTGTTCCTTCGTTCTTGCTGCCGCGACCTTCGCGTTCCGTCCCGCCTTCGCGGCCTCCGCGTTCGCCTTCTCCTCAAACCCCAACGCGTTCGATCCGCAGCCACCCCGGCGCGATCCGGCGTGACGTATCCAACCAAAAGCCAAGCAAAAACCTGCCGCGGGAGACCCCCCGGCGTGTGCAACACCAGCCCCGCGTCGGCGTTCAGCCTCGGCCACATCTCGCCCGCGGCACGCCGAGGAGTGGGGCGTCCGACGGCGGGTGAGGCCAGATCCCCTGTGCTCGCCCCGTCGGGCTCACCGCCCGGCGGGGTGGTTCCCCCGCCCGCCGGCTCGCTGGTCCCCGGTCCCCCGGCCTCACCGCCTCGTGCGGGCCAGTTCCGCGTAGGCGTTGTGCGAGTGGATCGACTCGAAGTTTTCCGAGCTGATGCGGTACGAGCGGATCCGCGGCTCGCCGTCGAGCGCCACCGCCAGGTCGCGCACGATGTCCTCAACGAACTTGGGGTTCTCGTACGCCTTCTCGGTCACGTGCTTCTCGTCGGGCCGCTTGAGCAGGCTGTAGACGGGGTGGCTCGCGGCCGACTCCAGCAACTCCACCAGCTGCTCGATCCACATGGGCCCGTCGGTGCGCACCGAGGCCTCGATGCGGCAGCGCTGGTTGTGCGCGCCGTAGATGCTGATCTCCTTCGAGCAGGGGCACAGGCTCGTCGCCGGCGCGGCGACGGTGAGCACGCTGTCCACCTCGCCCGTCCCGAGCGCGGCGCAGGCGATGGTCACCTCGTAGTCCATCAGGCTCGCCTGGCGCGACACCGGGGCGAGCTTCTCGATGAAGTAGGTGAACGAGGCCTCAAAGGTCGCCTCGTGCGCGTCGAGCCGGCGGCACAGCTCGCTCGCGATGCCCTCCATGTCGTCGGGCCGCAGGGGCTTGTGGCGGAACTCGCCCAGCACCTCGACAAAGCGGCTCATGTGCGTGCCCTTGCGGTCGTGCGGCAGGGCGACGTACATGTTGATGCGCGCGACGGAGGTCTGCACGCCGCCCTCGCGCGTGCGGAGCGTGAGCGGGTGCGTCACGCCCTTCACGCCCACGCGGTCAATCGCGATGCGCCGCGCGTCGGCCGAGGCCTGCACGTCGGGCATCGCGGGCGGATCGACCAGCACCGCCGCGTCGGCCGAACGCTCGGCGGGGGCGTCAACCAGGGCCGCCGGGGCGGACGAGAGGCCGCGGCAGCCGCAGCCGTTGTGAGAACCGTTGGATGCCACCAAAGCCTGCCCTTTCTGCGCGGGCCGGGCCCACGCGGACGGAACATCATGCGCCATGCGCCCACCCCCGGCGCTTCCCCGGGCCTTCCTCCGAAATCGACTCCCTCCCCGGTGCGGATTCGCCCCAAAATCGCCCGACCCCCCCTGGCCTCCCTCCGTCCGGGTCCGCCCAAGACCGAGGGAACCCCCGCCGGCCGCCGACTGTTCCCGCGCAGGTTGGACGCCCGCCCGCCGGGGGATTGGGGGGTTCGGTCTCCCCCAAGGTCTGGGGCGAGATGGTAGGGGCGGGCCGTCGGATGACCGGTCGGCGGAGGGCGGCCGCGGGGGTCGCGTGAAACGGCTTTCGGCGGCGTGCTACGCCCGCTGCGGCGCGGCGGCCGCGGCGGAGTGCATCGTGCTCGCCGCCCAGCGCCAGCCCATCGGGCCCCCGATCAGCCCGCCGGCGAGCAGATCCAGCGGCTGCAGCAGGCCCGGCCCGGTGAGCGTGCCCGTGCGCGCGGCGGAGGCCAGCTCGCCCGCGCCCGGCACCACCAGCGCGACGAGCGGCGCGAGCGGCGCCGCCGCGAGCACGGCGAGCGCCGACGTGCGCACGCCCACGGGCTTTCCGAAGAACCACCCGCCGAGGTGGGCCGCGGCCCCGCCCGCGATGCCCGCGAGCACGCCCGACATCAGGCCCTGCCCTCGCAGGCCCGACCGCGCGACGAGGAAGCTCGCCGCGAGCGTGACCACAACGCCCAGGGCGAGCGGCAGCAGCAGCGCCGCCGGCTGCGCGAGGTCCTGCCGCAGCGACCGCTCCGAGAGGCCCGGGGCCTCGCCGCGGTCCCGGGCGGTGCGCTCCACGGCCCGGACGACAGCGACGCCCACCGCCGCGAGCAGCGCCCCCTCAAAGGCCGAGGAAAACGCGAGGCCCGCGCCCCCCGCCTGCAAGTGGATGAGGGCCATGTCGCCCGTGCGCATCGCCGACCACGCGGCCACGAGGCCCGCGGCGCCGAGCCCGGCGTCGCGCCCGAGCAGCGTGGAGCCGATCAGCCCGGCGAGCAGGGCGAGCCCCGCCACTGCGACAAGCGCGAGCAGCCCCGGAAGCAGCCCGGCGGAGAGCAGCGTCGTCTCCTCACCCGTGGCAAAGGTGCGCAGGGCCGCGACCCGCGACGCCGCCATGGGGCCCAGCACAAAGAGGGCGATGATGGGCACGGCGTACCGCAGGACGGCGTTCAGCATGCCCGCATCATCGCCGCCCCAGCCCCGGGGGGCAAATGCCAGCCCCGCGGGGCAACTGACAGCCCCGCGGGGCAACTGCCGGCCCCGCGGGGGCCGGCGGGCACGCCTCGCCGCCGCGCCCCGGGCCGCTTTAGGATCGGGCATGACCGCACAGGGCGACGATCGACGCGGGGCCTTGCCAGAGATTGGGCGCGACGCCGCCGTGCGACGCGTGGGCCCCTCGGCCGACGAGCTGCTCGGCTCGCTCCGCTGGCCCATGCTGCTGCGCGTGCCGGCGATGGCGCTGCGGCCCAGCCGCCTGGCGGCCGGCACGCTGGCCGCCGTCGCGGTGAACGCGGCGTTGACGTTCGCGGCGCTCGGCCCCGCGCCCGACCAGGCCTGGCAGTCGGCGGGCGCGATGGCGCAGTCGGCCGAGGCCGCGGGCCGGGCGGCGCTGGGCACGTTCTCCCCCGCGGCGCTGGCCGATGCGGCGCGGCTTGCGATGCAGGCCGCGGTCACGCTTGCCCTGGGGGCGCCGGTCACCGCCGCCCTGCTCGCCGCGGCGACCACGCTCATCTGGTCCGTCGGCGGCTCGATCGTCGCCCGTTCGGCGGCGCTGGAGTTTGCGGGGCTGCCCAGGCCCGCGGCGGTGCGGGCCGGGCCCGCGCTGCGTTCCGCCGTGGCGGCGTGGGTGGGGCTGCTGCTCGCGGCGGGGCTTGTGCTGGTGCCGCTGGCGCTGCTCGCCGGCGCGGGCGTGGCGCTCGCCTTCGTCGTCGGGCCGGGGTCCGGGGGCGAGGGCCCGGGCCCGCTCGTGCCCACGGCCGCGTTCGTCGCGGCGGCGGCGCACGGCCTGACGCTGGCGCTCGCCGGGCTGGCGGCGCTCGGGCTTTCGGCGTGGCCGCTGGCCGCGGTCATCGCCCCGGCCGCGGCCGCGTGCGAGCGCGACGACCCCTTTGACGTCGCGCAGCGGAGCCTGGCGTACGTCGTCGCGAAGCCTCTTCGGCACGCGGCGGGCGTGCTGGGGTTGCTGGCGCTCGGGCTCGTCGCGGGCACGCTCGCGGCGTGGCTCGCGGGCCTGGCCGTCACGCTGGCCCGCTGGCTCGGCGCGAGCGTGGTGGAGGCGACGGCCACGTCCAGCCGCCTGGCCGCGTCGTGGGAGTCACTCCTGGGCTACCTCGTCGTCGGCTACACGCTCAGCATCGCGTGGTGCGGCGGGGCGGCGCTCTACCTGCTCGCGCGGCACCGGTGCGACGGGCAGGAGCCGGACGACATCGCGCCCGACGCGCCGCCGGTCGCCGCACAGGACGGCACGCGAGCTGCCGCCTAGCGGCTCCGTAAAGAAGTGCGTGTCCCCGGCCGCGGGTCAGAGGCCGAGCTTTTGGGCGAGGAACGCGGGCACGTCGGCCATGGGCATGCGCGTCTGGCCCGCGGTGTCGCGGTCGCGCACGGTGACGGTGCCGTCGGTCAGCGTGTCCCCGTCGATCGTGAAGCAGTAGGGGCAGCCGGCCTCGTCCATGCGGGCGTAGCGCTTGCCGATGCTCTGCTTCTCGTCAAACTCGATGAAGCCGTAGCGGGCGAACCGCGCGACGAGGGCCTGGTACAGCTCCGTCGCCTTCTCGGGCATGCCGTCTTTCTTCACGAGGGGGAAGACGGCCGCCTTGATGGGCGCGAGGCGCGGGTGGAACTTCATCACCACGCCGCTGGCCCGCTCGGGGTCGGGCGTGAAGGCCTCGCACAGCACGGCGAGCACGCCGCGGTCGAGCCCCGCGGAGGGCTCGATGACGTGCGGCAGGTATCGCTCGCCCTTGGGCTGGCCGTTGGGCAGCGGCTCGCCTCGGGTGGTATCGAAGTAGTCGAGTTTCACGCCGCTGTGCAGCTGGTGCTGGCGGAGGTCAAAGTCGGTGCGGTGGGCGATGCCCTCCAGTTCGCCGTAGCCGGGGAAGGTGAAGGGGAAGCGGTACTCGACGTCGCTGGTGCCGGCGCCGTCCTTGGCGTAGTGGGCCAGCTCGTCGCGGTCGTGCTCGCGGAGGATGAGGTTCTCGCCCGCGAGGCCGTGCTGCTGCCACCACGCCATGCGCCAGTCGCGCCAGAAGGTGTACCACGCCTTGGCGTCGTCGGGGTGGCAGAAGAACTCGATCTCCATCTGCTCAAACTCGCGGCTTCGGAAGGTGAAGTTGCGGGGCGTGACCTCGTTGCGGAAGGCCGGCCCGGCCTGCGCGATGCCGAAGGGCACCTGCACGCGCGTCGTGTCGACGACGTTCTTGAAGTTGATGAAGATGCCCTGCGCCGTCTCTGGGCGGAGATACGCCTTGTTCGCCTCGTCGCGGATCGCGCCGGGGATGGTGTCGAACATCAGGTTGAACGACCGCGGCTCGGTGAGCGAGCCGGGGTCTTTCGCGTCCGGGCCCACCGTGATCTGCAACTCCGCGGGAGAGAGCGCCGTGAGCGCGCAGGTGTCGACCTCGGCGTCCGCAAGGGTGCGCTTCTTGTACTTGTCGAGCTTCTTCCGCGCCGACGCGTACGACTTCTCGTCCCCGTCCACGAACGCGAAGATGAGCCCCGATTGGTCCCCCTTCTCGCCGAGCGCCTTCACGTGGTCGGCGCGGTACCGCATCTTGGTCTCGCGACAGTCCACCATCGGGTCGTTGAACCCCGCGACGTGCCCGCTCGCCTCCCACACCTTGGGGTTCTGGATGATGCGCGTGTCCACCGGCACGATCCGGACGAACTCCCCGTCCGGCCCGCGCTGCCCCCGGCAGCCGGTCATCACCACGTCTTCCCACCACGCGTCGCGCAGGTTCTTCTTGAGCTGCGCGCCCAGCGGGCCGTAGTCCCAGAACCCGTTGATGCCGCCGTAGATCTCGCTCGCCTGGTAGATGAACCCCCGCCGCTTGCACAGCGACATCAGGTCGTCCATCGACTTGGGCGAGGCTCCCGTCTTCGCATGCTCGTCAGCCATCGCGCATCCCCATGGGTTCGCCCGCGGCCCAGGCGATTGGCCTTCGCCCGGCCGCGTGCGGACGCGATGGTACGGCGGCGTCCGCGCTTCCACGAAACATCGCGATCAATCGCCCGCCGCCGTCCCGGACCCCTCCCCCCCAAACACCGCCCGCCGCAAAACCTCCAGCCAGCCCACCTTCCGCGCCTCGTCCCGCGCGGCCTGTTCCATCTCCGCGAAGCCGCGCACCTCGGGCGGCGGCGCCAGCGTCACCGGGCTGTCCGACGGCGCCTTCGTCAGCTCCAGCGCCCCGCTCCCGCTCACGCTCACCACCCACCGCCCCTCGCCCAGCGACCGGTACACCGCCTGCCCGTGGCTCGCCCCCGGCTCGTTCCAATCAATCTCCGCGAGGCCCGGGTCGACCAACGTCGCCCGCGACGGCGGCGTGTTCTCGTCAAACACGCGGCGGATCCACACCCGCCCCTTCACAAGCGCAAAGTCCACGTACACCTCGCGGCTCGGGTCCGCGGGCGTCGCCACACGCTTCAGTTCGCCCGCCGCCGTGCGCACGGAGACGGACAGCGCGCCGTCCTCCACGACCAGCTCCGTCACCGCCGTGCGGCGCACCGCTTCGTTGTACTGGTCGACGAGCGCCGCGTACTCGTTGGTCAGGTCCACAAGCCGCTGGCGGTAGATCTCTTTCTCGACGCGCGTCCGGCCCAGCTCCACCGCCCCCGCGAGCGCGACCACCAGCAGCGACAGCACCACCACCGCCTGCACCGCGCGCACAAAGACGCTCGCCGCGCCGACCAACCCCCCGCGCCCGCCCCGCGCCTCGCGCCCGCCCCGTGCCGGCCGCCCACGGCGTGCGGGCGCCGCGGCTGGCCCACCGTCTGCCGCTCGCCGGTCCGAAGCGTCCACGCCGAAACCCCCTCGCCGCTGCGGCCTCGCCCGCCCCACCCCAACAACCCCTCACGGCCGATGGCCGATCCCCAATGGCCGATCCCCGATCCCCGATGGCCGATGGCCCTCTCCCCCCCCTTACGCCTCAAACCTCCGCACGCACACCGCGTCGTTCTGCCCTCCGAAGCCGAAGCTGTTGGACAGGCACACGTCCACGCCCCCCGAGCCGCGCAGGTCCCGCGCCTCGTTCGGCACGTGGTCCAGGTCGCACTCGGGGTCGGGCGTGCGCAGGTTGATCGTCGGCGGCACAAAGCCCGTGCGGATCGCCTGCACGCACGTGATCAGCTCCACCGCCCCAGCGGCCTGGATCAGGTGCCCCAGCATGCTCTTCACGCTGCTGAAGCACACCCGCGGCGCCTGCTCGCCGAACACGGCCTTCACGGCCTTGGTCTCGATGCCGTCGTTCTCGGGTGTGCCGGTGCCGTGCGCGCTCAGGTACTGCACCGGCGCCCGGCCCTTCCGGTCGGGCCGCGTCGGCTCGATGCCTGCCTGGTGCAGGGCCCGCAGCATCGCCTTCTGCGCCCCCTTGCCGTCGGGCTCGATGTCCGTGATGCGGTACGCGTCCGCGCTGCTGCCGTACCCCACCACCTCGGCCAGCGGCCTCGCCCCGCGCCGCAGCGCGTGGCCCAGTTCCTCCAGCACCACGATCCCCGCCCCCTCCCCCATCACAAAGCCGTCGCGCGTCTGGTCAAAGGGCCGGCTCGCGTGCATCGGGTCGTCGCGGCGTGCGCTCATCGCCGTCAGGCGGATGAACCCCGTCATCCCCAGCGGGTGGATCATGCTGTGCGCCCCGCCCGAGAGCATCACGTCCGCGTCGCCCCGGCGGATGATCTCGAACGCCTCGCCCGTGGCCTGCGTGCTCGCCGCGCACGCCGTCATGCAGTTCATCGCGGGCCCGTACGCCCCGAACGCGGTCGCCAGGTGCGACACCGTCAGGTGCGGCTCCTGCTCGATCTCCCGGTCGGCCCGCATCCCCGCCAGGCCCGACCGCGCCCACGCCGGCGCGTTCACCGAGCGGCTCGTCCCGTCCCACCCGCGGATGTTCGCCTCGGCGAAGTTTTCAAAGTCCAGCGAGCCCTCGCCCGCGCCCAGATAGACGCCGATGCGCTCGGGGTCGGTCCCGCTGGTGTTGGCCCCGCGCTTGTCGCCCAGCCCGGCTTGCACCCACGCCTGCGCCGCCGCGGCGAGCGCAAACTGCGTGGACACCCCCGCCCGCGCGTGCGCCGTGCTCGCGTCGTCCATGAAGTCAAACAGCTCGAACCGCTTGACCTCCGCCGCGAAGTTCGTCGTGAACGTCCCCGCGTCGTACCGGCTCACCGCCCCCACGCCGTTCGCGCCCGACAGCAGCTTCGTCCACACCGAGTCGACGTCGCTCCCCAGCGGCGTCACCCACCCCTGACCCGTGATCACCACCCGACGCGGCATCACAACCTCCCCCCGCACCTGCCCCCGCCCCAGTCCCAATCGCCCCGGCCGGCCTTCGCCGCACGGGGCGTTCGTGCTTCAACGGCCGCTTCAGGCCTCGTCGTCCGAGTCCACCTCCGCGCCGTCCTCGATCTCCGCGTCCTCGTCGTCGTCCTCGTACTCCTCCTCATCCTCTTCTTCGCCCCGCAGCTTGTCGGGGTTCAGCACGCGCACCAGGCCGTCCTTCAGCCGGCGCTCGCCGAAGTTGATGATGAGGCCCAGCTCAAGGTCCGCCGCTCGCAGGATCGCCCGCAGCTCGCTCCGCGGCTGGGTGCCGATGCCCCGCTCCACGTGCTCGGCCATCAGCTTGACGCAGAAGCGGTCGCCCACGAACAGGTCCGTCATCACCTTGCCCACCACCTCGCCGTCGAACTCGACCTCGAAGTGGTGGCTCTCCTTGAAGGTGATGCTCTCGGCCTTCAGCTCGATCGCCAGGCTCTTGCGGTACACCTCGAGCGGGTAGCCCGGGCCCAGCTCCTTGTGCACCTCGATCGCGCAGCCGATCACCTTGCGCGACAGCTCCGTCAGCGCCGGGTCCAGGTCGCTCAGCGGCACGCCGCGGCGGCCCCCGCGGTCATCGCCCCGA
>CAZCBN010000057.1:0-19370 GCA_964496975.1 uncultured Phycisphaeraceae bacterium | reverse complement strand
ACTGGTTGTAGAACACCACGCCCTGCTCGCGCGTGTCCTTGCCCCCCTTGATCCACTTCACGTCGAAGGTCTGGATCTGCTCGAGGATGACCTCGGGGATGTCCGACGCGCCCACCTTCTGGCGGGTCATCGGGTCGACCATCTCCGTCCCGGTCGCCTCGTTGATCTTCGCCGTCATCTCCTTGAACAGCGAGATCGCCTTCGCGTCCATCTCGGCCTCGTAGGCCTCGATGTCCTTCTTGAGCTGCTTCTTCTGCGCCTCGCTCAGGTGCACGCGGCGGCTGAACTTCCGCGCCCCGATCACGATGCCCTCGACGCCGCTCGGCACCTCGAGCGAGTCGTTCTTCACGTCCTCGCCCGCGCGGCCGAAGATGGCGTGCAGCAGCTTCTCTTCGGGCGTCAGCTCGGTCTTGCTCTTGGGGCTCACCTTGCCGACCAGGATGTCGCCCGGCCCCACCCGCGCGCCGACGCGGATGATGCCGTTCTCATCGAGGTTGCGCAGCATCTTCTCCGAGACGTTCGGGATGTCGCGCGTGAACTCCTCCCGGCCCAGCTTCGTCTCGCGGATCTCCACGTCGAACGCGTCGATGTGGATGCTCGTGAACGTGTCGTCCTTCACGAGCCGCTCGTTGATGACGATCGCGTCCTCGAAGTTGTACCCGTCGAACGTGTTGAACGCGACCAGCACGCTCTTGCCGATCGCCAGCTCGCCCATCTTCGTGCTCGCGCCGTCGGCGACCACTTCGCCCTTCTCGACCTGCTGGCCCTTCTTCACGATGGGCTTCTGGTTCTGGCACGTCCGCTCGTTCAGGCCCACGAACTTCCGAAGGACGTACTCGTCCTTGTTGTCGATGATCACGCGCTGGCTGTCGACGAACGTCACCGTGCCGGCGTTCTTCGCCTTCACCACCATGCCGCTGTTGCGGCCGACCGGCACCTCCATGCCGGTCGCCACCACCGGCGGGTCCACCTTCAGCAGGGGCACCGCCTGACGCTGCATGTTGCTGCCCATCAGCGCGCGGTTCGCGTCGTCGTGCTCCAGGAACGGGATCAGCGACGCCGACACGCCCACGATCTGCCGCGGCGACACGTCCAGGAACTCGATCTCGCTCGAGTGGACCTCCTTCAACTCCCCGTCCACCCGCGCCAGCACCATCCCGTCCTTCAGCTTCCCGCCCTGCTCCACCGCGTCGGTCGGCGCCAGGATCGCCCGGATCTCCTCGTCCGCCCGCAGGTAGACGATCTCCTCCGAGACCTTGCCCTTCTTCACGAGCCGGTAGGGCGTCCGCAGGAACCCGTACTCGTCGATGTCGCTGAAGATGCCCAGCGACACGATCAGGCCGATGTTCGTGCCCTCGGGCGTCTCGATCGGGCACACCCGGCCGTAGTGGCTGATGTGCACGTCGCGCACCTCAAAGCCCGCGCGCTTCCGGTTCAAGCCGCCCGGGCCCAGCGCGCTCAGACGCCGCTCGTGAACAAGGCTGCTCAGCGGGTTCGTCTGGTCGACGACCTGGCTCAGCTCGCTGCGGCCGAAGAAGAAGTCGATCGCGCTGCTGATGCTCTTGCTGTTCACCAGGTCGGCGATCTTCGTCACCTCGTCCGGGTCCTTGACGCTCATGCGCTCCTGCACGGTGCGCCGCAGCTTCAAGAAGCCCTTCCGCAGCTCGTCCACCGCGAGCTCGTCCAACGTCCGCAGACGCCGGTTGCCCAGGTGGTCGATGTCGTCCACCTGCGCCGCGGGCCGCCCGGTGTCCGGGTCGGTCCGGTTGCTCCGCAGGTCCAGGATGTACTGCACCACGCGGAGGAAGTCCTCCCCCGTGATGAACATCTGGTCCTCGGGCGTCTCCAGGTTGAACTTGCGGTTGATGCGGAACCGCCCGACCTTCCCGAGCCGGTAGCGGTTCTCGTCGTAGAACTTCTCGCTGAACAGCGCGCGGGCCTTCTCCACCTGCGGCGGGTTGCCGGGGCGCAGCTTCGTGTAGATCTTCAGCAGCGCGCGGTCGAACTCCGACTCCGCCTCGAACTGCTCGAGCTTCTCCTCCGCGATCGTGTTCAGGATCAGCACGTCGCTCGGGTTCTGCACCACGCGCACGGTCTTCAGCGAGCTCGCGCGGATCTTCTCCGCCGTCTCCTCGCCGATCTGCCGGCCCACGTGCACGAGCTCCTCGCCCGTCTCCACGTCGATGATGCTCGCCGCCGCCCAGTCCTCCCCGCGCACGTCGGCCACCTTGACCGTCGTCACCTCGTAGAAGAGCTGGATGATCGCGTCCGTCGTCGACACGCTCTCGTCGAGGCAGCGCAGGAACGTCGTCGCCGCGAGCTTCGTGCTCTGGTCGATCCGCATCGCCAGCACGTCTTTCTTCGTCACCTCGAGCTCGATCCAGCTCCCCCGCTCCGGGATGAACCGGGCCGAGTGCAGCGGGCGGTCCGCCTCGCTCGACACCACGCTGAAGTCAACGCCCGGCGAGCGGTGGAGCTGGCTCACGATCACGCGCTCGGCGCCGTTCACGATGAACTCGCCGCCGCCCATCATGATCGGGAACTCGCCCAGGTAGATGTCCTCTTCCGGGAGGTCCGGGTGCGTCTCCCGCCGCAGCCGCAGCCGCACCTTGAACGGCATCCCGTACGTCAGACGTAGCTCGCGGCACTCGTCGGGCGTGTACCGCGGCGCCTCCAGCTCGTACTGCAGGTAGTCCAGGTGCATCGTCCCGTCGTAGCTCTCGATCGGGAAGACCTCGCGCATCAACGCCTCGAGGCCGAACGACGTCTCCCGCTCCGTCGGACCCTTGTCGATCTGCAGGAACCGGTCGTAGCCGTCCGACTGCATCCGCGTCAGGTCGGGCACCGGCAGCGCGTCGCCGCGCTTTGTGAAGCGCCGAACCTCAAGGTCGACCCGCTTCTTGCCCGACAAGGTCACCGGAAGAACGCCGCTGTCATGCACCGTCCGCTGAGCCATCAGTGCCCCCGCTGCATCTCGCGAGGGGGTCGTGCCCCCCGCGGCCATCGCTGGTCTGTTCCCCGCCCCGGCCCGCGCCCCAACGCCCTACGCGACCCGCTCTCCCACACCCACCCCGCCCCTCACCCGAACCCTGCCCACACCCAGACGACACCGCACCGGCGGGCACTCCTCACCCGCCGCCACGCGCCGCCCCGCAACCTTCAGCCCCGCCCGGGCCCCGTGACACGCGCCCACGAACGACCCCGGGCCGCCGCACCCGGCAGCCCGACACGATCGCCCACGCGATCGCCCACGCGAACGCCAGCACAATCACCGGCGGCATCACCGACGTGATCGCCAACGTGATCGCCAACGTGATCGCCAGCGTGATCGCCAACGTGATCGACAGAGCACACGGTCCTCGCAGCGCCCATATCGCTCCCAACTCCTCGGCCTTCGCACAGGCCTTGCCAGCCGGCCCCCACGCCGTGCCCCGCCCCACCACCCTCGCCAGCCCCGCCACCGACTCCGGCCGGATGCCCCGTCCCGCCGTCGCCCTCTTCCGATCGACTCTTCCGACCGACGCACGCCCGCCGGCACGCCTCCACGCGCCGACAGCGTCCCGCCGCGATGCCCCCCGCACCGCGGCCGCAGGGACGCACGATCAGCCGCCACGCCCCCCGCGCGGCACAACGCACCGTTGGGGCGACATCGCCGTCCCACGCGGTTGCGATACCTGCGTTCGATCCATCAACATCCAGACCACAGTGTGCGCGGCTCCCGGGGCTCGCCCAAGTGTACCCGGCACGGGCCGGACAACCTGCGCAGATCAACCCCCCAACAACAAAAAAGTCCCGACTTTTTCAAGCCGGGACCTTGATGAATACCGAACATATTCCGTTTACTTGAGCTCGATCTCGGCGCCAGCCTCCTTGAGCTGCGCCTGGATCTTCTCCGCCTCCTCCTTGGAGACGCCCGTCTTCACCGGCTTGCCGCCGGCGTCGACCAGGTCCTTGGCCTCCTTCAGGCCCAGACCCGTCAGCTCGCGCACGATCTTGATCACCTTGATCTTCTCGGCGCCGGCGTTCTTCAGGATGACGTCGAACTCCGTCTTCTCGGGGGCCGCAGCAGCCGCCGCGCCACCACCCGCCGGGCCCGCCATCATCACCGCGCCGCCGGCCGCGGCCTCGATGCCGTAGGTGACCTTCATGTACTCAGCCAGATCAACCGCTTGCTTCAGCGTGAAGTTAGCGATTTTGTCGCCGACTTCCCTGACCTCCGGCGTGAACTCTTTGGTCGCGGTCTCAGACATGGTCCACCAATCCCTTTTTCACCGGCCGGCGTGGGTTGCACCCCGACCCTCCAACACCCAAGGCCGCGAGCGCCCAAGGTGTTCAACAAACGCCCAAGAGGGGACGGCCCAGTGCCGTCTCTTTAACCCCTCACCCGGCGTGCCGCCGAGCGTCGCAACAGGGGCCAGTCAGGCGCGATGTCGATCAATCAACCCAGAGGCCACCAAGAGACCCGGCCCATCCATCGCCCGGATCCCCGGCCGACTCAGTGCCCCAATGCCCCAAGGCCTCGTTACCCAAATGCCTCGATGCCCCAATGCCCCAATGCCTCGGTGCCTTGGTGCCTTGGTGCCTCCCTCTTACCCCACCTTCGCGATCGTCTCGCCCTTCTCCAGCTTCTCTTCGATCGCCTTGACGATGCCGAGCAGGCGGCCGCCGGGGCCCTTCACCGCGCCCAGCAGCTTCCGGCCCGGGCTCACGATCAGCGTGATGTTCCGGGCGATCGCTTCCTCGCGCGTCGGGAACTTGCTCAGCTCCTTCACGCCGTCCGCGCCGTTGAACAACATCCCGTCCAGCACCGCGCCCTTGAGCTCGATGTCCGGGAAGTCCTTCAGCAGCCCGACGATCTCGCGCGCCACGTCCACCGCGCTCTCGCCGCCGTACACCACGGCGTTCGAGCCCGATAGCACCGGCTTCAGATTCGCGAGCCCACGCCCCTCAAAGGCCTTCACGAACAGGTTGTTGCGGATCAGCGTGACCCGAACGCCCTTGTCCAGAAGACCCTTGCGGATCTTGTTCGTCGCGATCGCGTTCACCCCGCGGAAGTTCACCACCACCGCGTCGTCCCGGTCGCCGATCCGCTCCCGGTAGTTCCGCATCACGATGTCTTTCACGGCCCGTGACATCAGACACCCATCCCTTCACACCGGCGGCGAGCGTTCGCCCCCGCCCGGGTTGTTCCGTTCCTCAACGCACACGCCGCGCGGCTCAGGCCTCCGCCTCCGCCTGCACCACCTCGACCTGCACGCCGGGCGTCTGCGCCCCGCTCACCACGACCTTCTTGATGTACACGCCCTTCACGGTGTTGGGCTTCGCCTTCTCGATGGTCTGCAGGAAGTGCTCGTAGTTCGCCAGCAGGTCGGCCTCGGGGAAGCTCATCTTCCCGATGATCGCGTGGACGTTGCCGCCCTTGTCCGTGCGATATTCAACCTTGCCCGCCGCGAACTCACGCACCGCCTCGTCCACCTTCGCCGTCACGGTCCCGTTCTTCGGGCTCGGCATCAGGCCCTTGGGGCCCAGCACCCGGCCCAGCTTGCTGATCACACGCATCATGTCCGGGCTGGCGATCGCCACGTCGAAGTCCATCCAGCCCTTCTCGATCTCTTCCGCGAGCTCGAGCCCGCCCGCCTTCACCGCGCCCGCCGCGAGCGCCTTCGCCCGCTGCTCCTCGCCGCAGAAGGCCACCACGCGCTTGCTCTTGCCGATGCCCTTGGGAAGGCTCACGCTGCCGCGGAGCATCTGGTCCGCCTGCTTCACGTCCACGCCCAGGTACATCGCCACCACCACGGTCTGGTCGAACCGCGGCGAGGGGAACTTCTTCAACGCCGCGATCGCCTCGGCCGCCGGCAACGCCGACGTCGGCGCCATCGCACGCGCCGCCGTCATCCGCTTCCCGGGGCCGCGGGGCGGCCGGTTCCGGCGGCGGTTCGCCGCGTTCTCCCCCGCGCCCGCCTGGGACTTTGCCTTCTCCGCAACCGGCGCCGCCTCAGGAGAGGCCGCGGCGGCCGACGTGTTCACCGTCTGCTCAGCCATCGTTCCGCTCCTTTTGATTAGTCAACCACCACGATGCCCATCGAGCGGGCCGTCCCCTCGATCACACGCATCGCCGACTCCATCGACGCCGAGTTCAGGTCCGCCATCTTCTCACCCGCGATCTTCTTCACCTGCTCGCGCGTGATCTTGCCGACCTTGTTGCTGTTCGGCGTGCCGGAGCCCTTCTCAACCCCCGCCGCTTCCTTGATCAGCACCGACGCCGGCGAGGTCTTCACCTCGAACTCGAACGACCGGTCGCTGTACGCGCGCACGATGCACCCGACCAGCTTCCCGTTCAGGTGCTTCGTCGCCGCGTTGAACTGCTGGATGAACTGGCCGGGGTTCACGCCGTTCGCACCCAGCACAGGGCCGAGCGGGGGCGCAGGGGTCGCCGTGCCCCCGGGGGCCATCAACTTAAACGTCTTGGTGAGTTCACGTTTGGCCATCGGTCTCCACCTCCCACCGGCTCAGGGCCCGGGCCCCGGTTCGCCCCCAGATCCCGGCTCCTCGGCCGGCATCCAGACGCCCCGGACAACCCCACCCCACCCCCGCGGAAGGCCCCCGCAGGCAGACTCGGTGGTTCAAACGGTTCGCAAAATGTTCGCCCAGCGCCACCCGCCGGGCCCAAACGCTAGGCCCCCCGACGGAAGGAAACAAGCGTTCCCGTCCACCAGCGCTCGCACCGTCGCGCCCCCGCGGCCGCCCATTGCATCGGTCTCACGGATCACCCTAAGCTGGTCGATCGTTCGCCCGCCGAACCCCACGCCGACCGTCAAAGGCACTGAAGCATGACGAACGCCATGGCCATCGCGCCCACGACCCCCCCGGCCCCAACGTCCCGACGCCTCCCGCCCCCGCCGGCCACCCTCGCCCTTCCCCTCGCCGCGGCCTTGGGCACCTCCCATGCGAATGCCGGCATCACCTTCGCCCCCCGCGTCGACTATCCGACAGGCTCCAACCCGCTCTCCGTCGCCATCGGCGACTTCAACGGCGACGGTCACGCCGACCTCGCCACCGCGAACAACGCCGTCGACAGCCTGAGCGTGCTCCTGGGCGTTGGCGACGGAACCTTCCTCCCACGCGTGGACTACCCGACGGGCCAAGGCCCACACTCCGTCGCCACCGGCGACTTGAACGGTGACGGCCACGCCGATCTCGCGGTGGCAAACGCGAGCGCCACCAACGGGATCTTCACGGTGAGCTTCTTCCTGGGCCGCGGCGACGGCACCTTTGCGCCGCGTGTCGACTATGCGACGGCTTGGCAACCCAAGTCAGTCGCCATCGGCGACCTCGACAACGACGGCGACGCCGACGTCGCCGTCGCGTGCTCCGGTTCCGACGTGATCACCGTCCTCCGCGGTCGGAACGGCACGTTTCTCGCCCGCTCCGACTACCCGACGGGAGACCACCCCTGGGGCATGTCCATCGCCGATCTCAACGGCGACGGCCACGCCGATCTTGCCGTCGCAAACTTCTTCTCCAACGCCGTGAGCGTGCTGCTCGGCGTCGGAGACGCCGCCTTCGCGCCCCGCGTCGACTACCCAACCGCGTCGCCACTGCTCTCCGTCGATAGCGGAGACTTCGACGGCGACGGCGTGCCAGACCTCGCGCTGGGCAGCAACGCGTCCGGCGTGAGCGTCCTGCGGGGCCAAGGCGACGGCACATTTGCCCCGCGCGTCGACATCGCGTCACCGGCCGGTCTCAACGCAGTTCGCATCGCCGACCTCGACGCCGACGGCGTTCCCGAAGTCGTCGCGACAGGCTCCGCCGCCAAAACCGTCAGCGTCGTGACCGGTGGCATCCTCACCAGGCGCACCGACTTCGCCGCCGCAAACACTCCCATCTCCGTCGCCGTCGCCGACCTCAACGGGGACGGCAACCCAGACCTCGCCGTGGCCAACGCGCTCGCCGCCTCTGTCAGCATCTTCCTCAACCAAGCCCCCGCCGAGCCCTGCCCCGCCGACTTCAACGCCGACACCGTCCCCGGCGACATCTTCGACCTCTTCGACTTCCTCGCCATCCTCGACGCCGGCTGCCCCTAACCCCACCCGCCACAACGGCGCACCCGCCACCACAAAGCCCCGCAACCCCAACACCACAACGCCTCGATACCTCGATGCCTCGATGCCCTGATGGCTCGATGCCTCGCCGCCTCCCTACCCCCCCACCGCCGCACGCATCGCCGACAGCACCTCGCCCTCCAGCCCCGCCGCCTCCGCGCGTTCCAGCATCCGCAGCGCGTGGTCGTTCCGCCCGTCGGCCTGCATCAGCACCGCCACCAGCAGCCAGTTCGTCCCCGTCGGCACCTCGGTCGCTTCCCGAACCGCCCGCCGCGTCAGCCCGCGGAGCCACCACCCGTCCCCGTCCCACGTCACGTCCACCGGCCGCGCCGCCAGCGTCGGGTCCTGCTCATACGCCAGCCGCACGACCGACGCCGCCTGCTCCAGCCGGCCAGCCGTCCCCAGGGCAAACCCCAGTTCCCGCATCGCCGAATGGTCCTCGGCGTTCCCCCCGCGTTCCGGGTCGAGCGCCTCCTCATACAGCCCGATCGCGTCCTCCCACGCCCGCGCCGCCATCGCGAGACGCGCCCGCTCCAGCACCGTCGGCGGCGGGGGCGGCGGCACCACCGCGGGGCCGCCATAGGCCGCCGGCAGCGTCCACCCCTCCCACGAACCAGTGGGCGGCCAACCGGCGTCGGTCACCGAGACCGTGCGCACCTCGTTGCCGTTAAAGCCCGCGTCCCACGGGATGAGCCACCCCGCCGGTGAGGCCCAGAACACCGGCCGCCGCAAAAACCAGCGGGCATCGCGATAAAAGAACCGCCCGAGGCCATCCCCGATGAACACGCCCCCGACACCGGGGTTCACCAGAATCGGCCCCGTCCCTCCCCCGCCGCCGCTGGGGATCACGGCCGTGGTGCCGGGCCGGACCTGAAAGCGCGGCGCGGTTCCAATGAACCGGCTCAGCCCGCCCTGCGGCACACCCGTTCGCCCCGTGATCGGGGCCACTCCCCCCGCCGGGGCCGCCGGGGCCGCGGCGGGCGCTCCGCTCGTTTGCGCGACCGCGGTCTGGACCGTCGCGATCTGGACCGTCACAAGTTGGACCGTCACAAGCTGGACCGTCACAAGCTGGGCCGCGGCCGCCAGTGCGACGCCGAGCCGCGCCACCCCGGACTTCCACGCCCCGCACGCCGCGAGCGATCGACGCGGGTTGGCCGCCATCGCGATCCTTTCCGAAGCACCCGCCCTGGGCCCACACACGCCCGGTGCGTCTTCATATTGTTCGCCGCCCAGGCCGCGGGCGTTCCCGGGCACTCGACCCCGTCCCGCCCATCGCCAGTTCAACCCCAGTTCAACCCCAGCCCCGCCAGGCACCCTCAGCGTTGCATCGCCTCGCGAAGGGCCGCGAGCACCTCGCCGTCCAGCCCCTGCGCCTCGGCCCGATCGAGCAGACGCACCGCCGCGCTCGTCCGGCCCTGGGCGTGGGTCACGACCGCGAGGGTCATCCACGCTGAGGCCGTGCCGTCCGCCGCGGCCCCGCGTGCGGCCCGACGCGCCGCGTCCCGCAGCACCCGGCCCCGCGCGTCCCACGACAGATCCATCGGCGTCGACGCCAGCGCGGGCTCTTCCTCGTACGCCTCGCGCATCACGCGCGACGCCTCGGCACACTCCCCCGCGCACAGCAGCGCCAGCGCCCGCTCCCGCCGCACATCGAACCGCTCGGGGTCCCCCCCGGCGTCTCGGTTCACCGCGTCCGCGTACGCCACGAGCGCCCGTTCCATGCTCCCCTCAAGAAGCTCCCGCCGCGCCTCGCGCACGTACCCCTCGGCCCGGGTCTGCGCCGGCTCCGCCGCGACGACGACCGCCGCCGAGTGGTCCACCGCGCCCCCCGTGGCGTTCGACAAGCCCCCGGTGCCCGCCGGCCCAGCCCCGCTTTGCTTCGCCCAGTCTGGTCGCGCCCAGCTTGGCACCGCCCCGGCCACGTCCCATCCCTCCACCGCGCCGGTGGGCACCCAGCCTTCGGTGAGGGATCCCTCCTCGCCGTGCGCCTCCATCGCATCGATGAGCAGGCCCGAGCTCAGCAGGTCCGGCGCGATGCCCTCCACCACGTCACCCGTCAGTGTGGGATAGGGGAAGGCCGAGTCCACCGCCTGAACATGGCTGCACACCGTCACCCTCATCGTGACGACGGGCGTGCCAAACTGGACCTTCCCGGGCCGACCCGGGCGCTGGTCAAGCGTCGACGACGGGAACTGCCCCCGCATCACCTTCTCCTGCACCATCGGCGCACGGAGCCGCGCCGCCACCTCGGGCGACAACGCCGGCCTCGGACGCGCCACCGTCTCCATCGGCCGCGGCGTGTTCACCCGCATCGGCACCGACCGGGCCGGCCGTCCGGGCGTCGCCCCCGCCGGCTGCGCCCAGATCAGCAGGCACGCCAGCACGCACATCCGAACCCACATCCGAACCCACATCCGAACCACGCCGGCGAACAACCCCGCCCCCGCCCCCGGCGTGCGGTGCTTCGGACGCGAGTGGTGTGCGGTACAGTGCGGCGACATGCGGCATTCCTCTCCTGCGTCTCAGATCCCTGCCTCACCTTCGGGCCCAGGCGTCGCCCCGGCCCGCACGCTCGGTCTGTTCTACCGCCCGGGCCGCCCGCAAGATGCATCGGCCCGCCGCCGCCGGCCCGGCCTCCGCACCCTGTCGGCCGCCGCCGCCCTGGCCCTTGCCATCCCCGGTTGTGGTGGCATCTCCCTCCCCGGGCGCTCCGGTTCCGGCTCCATCGTCTCCGAGGTACAGCCCACCGAGCTGCGGCCGCGGCTCTCCACCCAGGTCTACGAGCGGCTCCAAACCGACAACGAAGCGGACATCTACCTGACCGACCTCGACCCCGCCGTCCTGAACGACCCCGATGCCCTCGCCTCCGCCACCGGGCACATCGTGCACCTGCACATGTTCCTGCGGC
Organism: uncultured Phycisphaeraceae bacterium; assembly: GCA_964496975.1. Classification (GTDB taxonomy): domain Bacteria; phylum Planctomycetota; class Phycisphaerae; order Phycisphaerales; family UBA1924; genus CAZCBN01. Next base: position 8,360 of record CAZCBN010000057.1, on the reverse strand, counting down.
CCAAGGCCGGCCGCACGCCCATCGAGGCCTCCGCCGTGACGCTCACGGTGCGCTACACCATCCTCGCCGACGGCGTGGCGGGCACCTACGCCGGGGCCGGCTTCGTCTTCCCGCGCGGCAAGCCGGGCGAGGACCGCTTCGCCGGCCGCGTGGTTGACGCCACGCTGCGGCTGGCCGTCGCCACCCCCGGCTTCGTCGACCGGCTCGGCGTCGCGACGCTCCGCATGCCCTTCAGCGCCCGGCTTGACCCAACCGTCGCGGGCCAGGCCCGGGAGCTGCTCGACACCATCGCCCTCGCCTCGCAGCCCGTCGTCGACCCCACGCCCCTGGTCCGCCGGGCCGACCCCGACGCCGAAGCCGCCGACGCCCTCCCCGGGTCCGAGATCATCGACGTGCAGGTTGAAGTGCCCGAGCCCGCCCCCGAGCCCAGCCGGGAGCCCAGCCCCGAGCCCAACACAGCGCCGCCGGCTCAACCCCCGCAAGAGCCCGAGGGCGCCGCCCTCCCGCCCGAGCGCTAAGCCGCGCCCACACCCCTCCGCGCCAGACGGAGCCGCGCCAGACCGAGCCGCGCCCGCTCAGCCCCCGCCCGTGCGCGCGTACCACCCCCCCACCACGCGTTCGATCGCGTCGCGATAAAACTCGCGGAGCCAGTCCGCCGGCATCGATCGCCCGACGAGCCGCGGCGCGTCCATCGGCCCGAACCGCGTCGGGTCCACCATCGCCAGGTCGGGGTCGGCGATCGGGCTCTCGCCGTCGTACGCCGTCTCCCACATCGTGCGCAGCGCCCAGTAGCGGCTGGCGTACAGGTCAAACGCCTCGGCCTCGCTGCCGGCGAGCTCGGCGCCGAACCGCTTCGCGTCCTCCTTCACCGGCGTGAGATGCTCGTCCAGCGTCACGATGTCGCTGCCGAAGAAGAGCCGGCCCCACCAACGCAGCATGAACGCCCGGAACGCCTCGTGCGGGTGGCGCGACAGCTCGCGCACCATCCATTTCGTCGCGCTCGTGTCCAGGTGCAGGTTGGGGTGCCGCGACAAAAGCCCGTCCAGGAACGCCAGGTCCTCGGGCCAGCCCCCCATGTGCGCCGCGATCCACGGCACGCGGTACGCCTCGAGCATGCGCTCCAGCCCCTCGTAGTGCGCCTGCTTGCTCATGTACCGCGCGGCGTCGGCGTACTTCGTCGCGAACCACGTGTCCGGGTCGGCGATGTGCGTCATGAACATCATGCCCATGCCCACCGCCGCGTCCGCCACGCGGCGACGCATCGCGTTGTCAAGCCGCAGCACGTCCGCGTCCCCGATCCCCGCCTCGCGCGAGAGATCGAGCAGCCGCGGCGCGTTCCACAGCTTCACGCACCGCGCCCCGTGCTCGCCGTGCCAGATGCGCAGGTTCTCCACAAAGCCGTCGGTCAGCGCGTGCCGCCGGTCCTTCGCCATGTACTCGGGGATCGCGATGAAACGCACGCGGCTCCCCATCACCCGGCGCACCGCGGCCGCCTGCGAGAGCTGCGTCTGGCTGTAGGTGTGGTCCACGCCGTACAGATCGCACGCCTCGCGGTAGATGCCGGCGGCGTGCGCCCCGTTCACGTGCGTGTGCACGTCAATGATCGGGACGACCGGCCGGCCCAGCCGCGCCGCCTCGGCGCGATAATCAAGCCCGAGGCGGTTGGCCGGGGTCGGGCCCCGGGCGGGGTGCGGCCCATCGGGCTCGGGAACGCCGGGGCCCGCCGCGTGCGTGAGGTTCGCCATGGTCGATGCTACCCACGAAGACCGGTCCGGCCCCACGCCCCGGGTGGCGCTCGCGCACGACTGGCTCGTGGGCCTCCGCGGGGGCGAGCGGGTGCTGGACGCCATCGCGCGCACCCTGCCCGCGCCGGCGACGCGGGTCTACACCCTCTTCGACAACCGCCGACCGATGACGCCCACGCTCGACGTGCTGCCGCGGCGCGTCTCGTTCCTCAACGCGGTGCCCGGCGGCGGGCGCGCGCGGCGGTGGCTCCTGCCGCTCTACCCGGCGGCCGTCGAGTCCCTCTCCCGCCGCCTCGCCGCCGACCACCGGGCCGAGCCGCTTCACCTGCTCGTCTCCACCAGCAGCGGCCTGATCAAGGGCCTGAAGCCGCCCGCGGGCGTGCCGCACGTGTGCTATTGCCACGCGCCGGCGCGGTACTTGTGGAGCATCCGGGGCGAATACACGCGGGGGCGCGGCGTGGGCGCGCGCCTGCGGGCGGTCGGCTTCGCCGCCTTCGGCGAGCCGCTGAAGCGCTGGGACGCGGCAACCGCGGCGAGCGTCACCACGTTCCTCGCCAACAGCACGCACACCGCCCGCGAGATCCGCCGCTGCTTTGACCGCGAGGCCGATGTGGTGTTCCCGCCCGTGCGCACGGGCGTCTTCACGCCCGACGCCTCGACGGCCCGCGAAGATTTTTGGCTCGTGGTGTCGGCGCTGGAGCCCTACAAGCGCACGGACCTGGCGATCGAGGCGGCCGTCGCCGCGCGCACGCCCCTGGTCATCGCGGGCGACGGGAGCCAGCGCCGCGTGCTGGAGGCGCTGGTCGCGCGGCGGGGGGCGTCGGGGCTGGTGCGGTTTGCGGGGCGCGTGCCCGACGAGGCGCTGCTCGGGCTCTACCGGCGGGCCCGCTGCCTGCTCTTCCCGCAGGTGGAAGACTTCGGCATCGTCGCCGTGGAGGCGCAGGCCGCGGGGTGCCCGGTCGTCGCACGGCGGGCCGGGGGCGCGCAGGACACGGTCATCGACGGCGTCACCGGCGCCCTCTTTGACGAGCCCACGCCCGGCGCGCTCCTCCGCGCCATGGCGCGGTGCCCCGCAGGACCGGGGGCCGCGGCGGCGTGCCGCGACAACGCCGAGCGCTTCGGCGAAGACCGGTTTATCGCGGCGATGCGCGACGTCATCCGGCGGGCGCTCGCGGTGTGAGTCGGGCGGGTATCAGCCCGCGGTGTGCGCCTCGGCCGTGGCGTCGTAGACGCGGGCCGACAGGACCTGGCCCACGAAGAGCTCGCAGTCGGCCTCCAGGTCAAGGTGCCGCACGACCTCGCAGTCGAGCACGGCGATGCTGCGCTTGATGCAGGGGCAGCCGGTGACGAGCGTCTCGACGGGGATGGCGTCGAAGGGATCCGACTCGGCGTCGGCCGGGTAGCCGCCGGCGTGCGCGCCCGATCCGCCGCCGCCCCCACCCGCGGGGGCGCCGGGGTTGCTGCCCGAGCCTTGAGGGCCGGCGGCGTGCGCGGGCGGGTGGTCGGGCGAGGCGGGGTGCGCGGCGTCGCGCTCGGGGAACTTGCGCTTCAGCAGCTTGTCGTCGGGGCGGATGAGGCAGAGGCAAAAGGCCCGGCTGTCGCGTATCAGGGGCTCGATGGCGTGGCCCTTGCGCAGCGCGACGCAGACCAGCAAGGGCTCGGTGGCGCAGGGGCACAGGCCCACGATGCGCGCGCCCGCGCGGGCCTCTTCAAAGGCCGAGGTCATGACCACCGCCGCGCTGGGCAGCAGCGCCATGGCGCGGGCGATGACGGCGAGGGTGGCGGGGTCGGCGGGAGCGTGCGGGCCCGAGTCGGCGGAGGCGTGCGCGCGCGTCGGGCTGTCTCCAGGCACGGCTCACCTCCGGTGGGGCGGGGACCGCGGCGGGCCGCGGGGGAACGAGGGCCGAGGGCGAGTCTACCGATCGGCGCGCGGCGGGCCGGCGGGCTTTCTCGGACGGTCCCGCGGCCGGGCGCGGGGCGTCATGCGGGCATGGGACAACGCCCCCCACCGCGGCGCGGGCGCGATGCCGCGAGGTTCCGCGTGGCGCCGCGCGGCCTGGGACGGCGTGGGCGGGTGTGTGTTCGGATTTCGATGGGATCGGGCGACAGGCTGGCCGGCGATCGTTCGGCGGATGCCCTCCCCGCAACCGGTCTGGTGGTGGTGCGACCGGTGGGCGCGGCGCGCGAATTCTCCGTGTTTTTCCGCGGATGTGGGGCGAAGGTCTTGCATCGTGGGGCGGAGTGGGTCATAATCCCATCGTCGCCCATGGATGGGAGCCCGCGGCCGAGCCGCACACCACATCCGAAGAGCCCGGCCTGCCGAGTGCCGGGAGCCCGTGTATCGGCAAGGAGCGGGATTTTCCGCTCGTTTCGCCGCTGGTTTCGCCTCACGTTCGTCTTTGGTTTGGATGAACGGCGCGAACGGGACAAGCCCGTTTGCGTCACTCGCACCGCCGCGTTGGGAGCCCAGGCATGACGACCGCCCGCCCCATCTCCGCGTTGCAGGCCGTGGCGGCTGATGGGACGGGGGCGGCACGGGTGGCTGGTCGGACGGCTGTGAGATTTGATCGTGAAGCCCTTCACCGGACATGCCGACGCGGTGATCGACGCGAAGCAGCGTCTGGCCGTGCCGTCGAAGTTCCGGGGGTTGATCGATCCGGCGGTGCACGGGGAGGGGTGGTACGCGATGCCGTGGCCGGACGGTTCGCTGATCCGTCTGTATCCCGAGAAGGTGTTCGAGTCGCTGGCGTCGTCGCGGGTCGCGACGCTGACGCCCGGTTCGGACGTGGCGGAGCTGGAGACGACGCTGTTCGGCTTTGCCGAGCACATGACGCTGGACGACAACGGCCGCGTGCGGATCCCGGGGCGTTTGCTCGAAATGACGCAGATGCCGGGCGAGGTGGTGGTGGTTGGTGTGAACACGAGGCTGGAGATCCGGGACCGGGCGAGGTGGAACGCGGAGCTGACGGAGCGGTTCCGGTCGCTGTCTTCGCTGGTCGAGCGGACGCGGGGGAGCGGCGGGGCGTGAGGGCCCGGGCCCTGCGGGGCTGAGCGGGGGGCGGCGCACGACGGCGTGCGATGAGGGCTTCGGCCCGCCTGACCGGGCGGGGCGAGGGTTTGACAACCAGGGCATTGCTGCCGAAGGCCCCGGGGCGCACGCATGGACGCCCGCCCCTCCCGAGCCACCCGGCGCTCACACCGCCCGGGCTGCACGACGCAGCCCGGACCGAGCGCCGCCAAGCCACGGACGGCGGCCCCCGCAAGGACGCGGGGGCCGCATCGGCCCGCCCAGAAGCCCCCCGCCCGAGGAGCGGGGGGCGAGCAAGCGGACCAGCTCGGGACCCAAGGCCTGAGACACGCCGCGCGATGTTTCGCGGCCGCAGCCCACTCGCCGGCCCCGCCACCCCGGGTCCGGCGGCTTCCACCCAACGGCGACGGGGCAGCACCGCCATGCTCCCACGCCCCGCCGCCAACCTCCCACGCCCGCGAGCGTCACCACGCCGCGGGCGTTTCTTTGTTTTTGCGGCGGTGTGGGTGCGGGCGGGGCTGCCAGACTGGCACTCGGCGGGGGTCCGTCGCGCGGCGGGCGGGGAGGGGGCGGCGGTCTGACGGTCGCGAGGGGGTCGCGGCGAGGGACGGCGGGGGCGTTTGGGGGTGGGCGGGCTCGGCACGCGGTTTGCCGCGGGCTCGGGAGCATGCTGAACGTGCGCCTCCATCCTCAATCGGTTCCGCCGGAGCAGGGCTCCGGGGGGGCGTCTGGTGGGCCGGGGGGGCGGCTGAACCTGCTGCTGTCGTACGCCGGGTGGGACGACGACCCGTGGGTGGACCGGCTCCCGAAGCTGCTGGACCCGATGGGGGTGCGGTCGGTGCGGGCGCACTCGGCGCGTGAGGCGGCTCGGGTGATTGCGTCCACGCCGATCCACATTGCGGTGGTGGACCTGGGCCTGCCGCTGGAGGCGGCGGTGGGCGGGAGCGGGGCTGGGGCTGGGACTGGGCCAGGGACTGGGCCGGGGGGCGGGACTGGCGCCGGGCTTGGGGCGATGGGCAGCGGCGGGATTGGGGGGACGGGCGGTTTGTCGCCGGCGGCGGGGCCGACGGGAACTGGGCCGATGGGGACCGGGCCCGGCGTGAGCGGCGGCGTGGGGAGCGTGGCGAGCCGGGGCGGGGCCGAGGCGGGGCCTCAGGTGCTGACGCTTTTGGCGCGGCTTTCGTCGCCTCCGCCGACGGTGGTGGTGAAGCGGCGTCGGACGAGCCGGGACGACCAGCGGGAGATCGCGGCGGCGCTGCGGGCGGGGGCGTTCGCGGTGCTGGACCGGCCGCGGGAGAGCCGGGACCTTGAGCTGCTGTTGGAAGTGCTGCGGCGCCTGCTGCACCGGCACTACGCGGGGCGGTGGCCGACGGGGTGAGAGGGGTGCGGGAGCAGGGAGTGGGGAATGGGCAGTGGGCAGTGGGCAGCGGGGAGTGGGGTGAGCGAGAGATCGGCTGACCGGCTGGATGAGAGTTTGGGTGACAGATTGGGCGACCGTTGGGGCGACGGCCCGCGACGGGTGAGACCTTCCTTTCGGAGAACGCACATGGCCAAGACCGCGACGAAGAGCAAACTGAGCGTCCGCCCCCTGCACGACAAGATCATCGTGCGGCGCGACGAGGCGGAGACGAAGACCTCCAGCGGCCTGTTCCTGCCCGAGAGCAGCAAGGAGCGGCCCAAGACCGGCACCATCGAGGCGGTGGGCAACGGCAAGCTGAACACCGAGACGGGCGAGCGCACGCCGCTGACGGTGAAGCCGGGGAACAAGGTGATCTTCACGTCGTACGCCGGCACGGAGATCAAGATCGACGGCGAGGAGCTGTTGATCATGTCGGAGGATGATGTGTTGGCGGTGGTGGATTGAGGAGCTTGGGCGGGGACCGGGGATGGGGAATGGGGAATGGGCAAGAGGGAATGGGCCACGGCGTCGCCTGTGGTGCACCTGAGCCCGGGCGTCTTCCCCTGAGTCTTCTCCCATTGCCCACTGCCCATTCCCCATTTCCCTCGCACGATTCCCCACTTCGCTTGTGACCATTTTCAGAGCCCGCATTCCAAAGCCACCTGTCTCTGACACCTGCCACCCATGACCGCCGACACCCTCCGCCAAGCCCTGCGTGAACTGAACGGTGAGCGCGACCTTGTCGTGGTGTTTGCGCATGTGCACCCGGGGGAGGGGGTTTCGGCGGCGCATTCGGCGCCGGTGGTGCGGATCAAGCGGGCGATGCTGGTGCCCGACGAGCCGGACCATTTGGTGAAGGTGACCGACGGGCAGTCCATTTACATCCTCGACGCCGAGCGCGTCGCGTACCTGCGAATCGGAAAAGAGTGACCTGAACCTGCTCGGCCGGCGCCGGCGCGTTGCTGCCCAAGGGCAGCGGGGGCGACGGGCGTGGGCCGAGATCGAGAACGAAAGGGATTCCGCGTATGGCAGCCAAACAGATCGCGTTCAACACCGACGCCCGCGAGCGCATCCTGCGCGGCGTGCAGAAGCTGGCCCGGGCCGTGAAGGTGACGCTGGGGCCCTCGGGCCGCGTCGTGGTCCTTGAGAAGTCGTTCGGTGCGCCGACGGTGACGAAGGACGGCGTGACGGTGGCGAAGGAGATCACGCTGGACGACCCGTACGAGAACATGGGCGCCCAGATGGTCAAGGAAGTCGCGCAGAAGGCCTCGAAGGAGGCGGGCGACGGGACGACGACGGCGACGATCTACGCCGAGGCGATCTTCGCCGAGGGTCTGAAGAACATCACGTCGGGCGCGAACCCGAACCAGATCAAGCGCGGCATCGACCGCGCGGTGACGGCAGTGATCGACGAGCTGCACAAGCTGTCGACGAAGGTGTCGGGCTCGAAGGAGATCGCGCAGGTCGCGACGTGCTCGGCGAACCAGGACGAGGAGATCGGGCAGATCATCGCGCAGGCGATGGACAAGGTGGGCAAGGACGGCGTGATCACCGTCGAAGAGGGCAAGAGCCTGACGACGGAGGTGGAGCTGGTCGAGGGCATGCAGTTCGACAAGGGCTACCTGTCGCCGCACTTTGTGACCAACACGGCGCAGATGGAGGCCGAGCTGGACAAGCCCTACATCCTGATCTACGAGAAGAAGCTGTCGAGCGCGAAGGACCTGCTGCCGCTCTTGGGCAAGATCGCGGACGCGGGCGCGTCGCTGCTGATCATCGCCGAGGACGTGGACGGCGAGGCGCTGGCGACGCTGGTGGTGAACAAGCTCCGCGGCGTGCTGAAGATCGCGGCGGTGAAGGCGCCGGGCTTCGGCGACCGCCGCAAGGCGATGCTCGAGGACATCGCGGTGCTGACGGGCGGCACGGCGATCATGGAGGAGCTGGGGATCGACCTTGAGAAGGTCGACCTGTCCGACCTGGGCCGGGCGAAGAAGGTGACGATCGACAAGGAGAACACCACGATCGTCGAGGGCGCGGGCGAGTCGGAGAAGATCAAGGGCCGCATCGACATGCTGCGGCACCAGATCGAGGAGACGAGCAGCGACTACGACCGCGAGAAGCTCGAGGAGCGGCTCGCGAAGCTGGCCGGGGGCGTGGCGCAGATCAACGTCGGCGCGGCGACCGAGGTCGA
>CAZCBN010000056.1:11205-19502 GCA_964496975.1 uncultured Phycisphaeraceae bacterium | reverse complement strand
CCCGCCCCGGCCATCGCCCGCTCACTGCCGCGGACGTGCCCGGGGCATGCCCACCGCCACGCGGCCCCGCCGCCGTCAGGCCTGCCCCGACCCCGGCTCTCGCCCCGAACCCGGCGCCGAACCCGGCTCCGAACCCCGTTCCGAACCGGGCCCCATGGGCGGCGTGCGCCGAGAGGTCGTCGCCGCCATTCCGTCGCGTGGACGTGTCGCGGACGGCCCGCCGCCCGACACCCGCGGGGGGGTGGGGCGGCGGTTCAGGGCGCCCGCCCCGCGCATGAACCGCACCAGGCCCCAGACAAGCCCGACCACGCCCACCACGATCATCCCGATGGGCCGCGTCCCGAGCAGCGCGTCCAGCCCCCAGCCCACAACGACCCCGCCGATCAGGCTGCCCGGAACGTTCCACGCGAGCGACCACGCCGCGAACTCTCCGGCGTTGGGCGACCTTGGGCTTGGCAATGTGGTCCTCCTCGCCGCGGCCCACCATGGCCCGCCCGCCGCAATGGCCCCGCCGGGATTCGAACCCGGGACCGGGCGATTATGAGTCGCTTGCTCTAACCGCTGAGCTACAGGGCCGCGGCGGAAGCCTACCGCCCCCGCCGACGCCGCCGTGCGCGGGCCAGCCCACACCCGCCCCGGTTGCCAGGCCGCCCGGCTTCCCAGACGCCACGCCGCACGGCCACCCGGTTCGGCCCCGTTCAGGCCCGTTCAGACCCGTTCACGCCCGCTCAGCCCCCGCCGCCGGCCAGCACCTTGTCGCTGGGCTCGGTCATGCTGCGCGGCTCGAGCAACTCGTCGAGCTGGGCGGCCGGCACCAGATTCTGCTCCAGCACGAGCTGGCGGATCGTCTTGTTCTCGGCGTACGCCTGGCCCGCCAGCTTGGCCGCCTTGTCGTACCCGATGACGGGCGCCAGGCTCGTCACCATCATCAGGCTCCCCTCGATCAGCCCGGCGCAGCGTTCGCGGTCGGGCTGCAGGCCGATCGAGCCGTCGGGGTTCGGCGCGTCGGCCGGGCCGTCCAGCAGGTTGTCGACAAACATGCGGCTCGCCCCGGCCAGCAGGCCGATCGAGTCCAGCAGCGCCGCCGCCATCACCGGCATCGCGACGTGCAGGTCCAGGATGCCGCCCACGCCCCCGAGCCCCGCGGTGGTGATGGTCGCGTCGTTGCCGATCACCTGGCAGCACACCATCACCGCCGACTCGCAGATCACCGGGTTCACCTTCCCGGGCATGATGCTGCTGCCCGGCTGCACCGCCGGCAGCCGAAGCTCCCCGATGCCGCACCGCGGCCCGCACCCCATCAGCCGGATGTCCGACGCGATCTTGCTCAGGCTCACCGCGATCGTCTTCAGATCGCCCGACACCTCGACAAATCCGTCCTTCGCGTGCTGCGCCTCAAAGTGGTTCGGCGCTTCCCGGAAGTGAACGCCCGTGGCGTGCGTCAGCTCCGCCGCCACCAGCGAGGCGAACCGCGGGTGCGTGTTGATGCCCGTGCCGACGGCCGTCCCGCCGATCGCAAGCTCTCCGAGCACGTGCAGGGCCCGGTGCAGCCGCTCCTTGCCGTGCGACACCTGCGCCGCATACCCGCTGAACTCCTGCCCCAGGCGGATCGGCGTCGCGTCCTGCAGGTGCGTCCGGCCGATCTTCACCACGCTGTCCCACTCCCGCGACTTCGCCTTCAGCGAGGCCTCGAGCCGGTCCAGCGCGGGCAGCAGGTCGTCCTTGATGGCGACCGCCGCGGCGATGTGCATCGCCGTGGGGAACGTGTCGTTGCTCGACTGCCCCATGTTGACGTGGTCGTTGGGGTGCACGCCGCCCTTCTCGATGTACTCGGCCTTTTTGCTGCTGCCGATCGCCGCCCCGCGGGCCTGGCAGATCAGGTTCGCGATCACCTCGTTCGCGTTCATGTTCGTGCTGGTGCCGCTCCCGGTCTGGAAGATGTCCACCGGGAAGTGCCGCGGAAGCCCGCCGTGGTCGGGCAGCCCCGCCGCGACGAGCGCGCACGCCGAGGAGATCGCCTCCGCCCGCTCGCGGTCCAGCTTGCCGAGCTGCACGTTCGCGTGCGCGCACGCCGACTTCAGCAGCCCGAACGCCCGCAGCACCGCGTCCGGCACGGGCCGGCCCGACACGGGGAAGTTCAGCACCGCCCGCTGCGTGCTCGCGCCGTACAGCACGTCCGCGGGGACGGTCATCTCGCCCATCGAGTCCTTCTCGACGCGCGTCCCGCCGCCCCCGCCCCCGAGCCCGCCACCTGCGCCAGCCATCGTGTTCGCCACGGAGCGTCTCCTTACCCCCGGGACCCGATTCCAGCCGGACCCGGCCGGCACCCCCCAAGGGGTATCGCTGCAACTTCTCGACTATACCGCCGCTATCCGCCCCGGCCCCCGCGGACCGATGGGCGTCGCCCTCGCCCGCCCGACCCCGCTGCCCCCGCGAGACCCCGCCCGACCCCGCCGAGCCCCGCCCGACACCCGCCCCCCTACGCTTCCCCGAGGCGACAGGAGCACCAGGCTGATGCACCCCGCCCCCCACATCCCGCCGCCCGTCACCGCGTCCCGGGTGTCGCTGCCGCCGCGGTCCGCGACGAAGCCGGCCCGGGCCCCCGCGTCGCCCGCGGCCGGGCTGCTCGCGGCCGTGACCGCCGCCGCCGTCGCCGCGGGTGTGGCCCTCAGCCCGGCCGCCGCCCAGCCGGCCGACATCAAGCCGCCCTCCGCGCCCCACCTCCGCTACGTCAACCCCGACGACTGGACGCTCACGACGCGCATCCAGATCCTGTCCTGCATCGTCGGCACCGGTGTCACATCCGGCATCGGCGCCAGCGAGGCGTGGCAGTTCGACGAGTTCCGCGTCGTCTGGCCCGTCGTGCGCACGTCCGCGGCCTCCGCCACCGAGGCCGCCGACTTCTTCTCGGGCCGCCTCGTCTTCGGCGGCCAGCCCGTGCCCACGGCCATCCGACCCATCACCGCCGCCGTCGGCATGTCCCCCTACCTCAGCTTCGAGACCTCCAACACCCGCCCCGTCACCGACATCGCGCTCGAGGTCACCACGCGCCACCGCTGCTGGGACACCATCTTTGACGAGCAGGCCGCGCTCTCCATCCCGTGGCCCACCAACGGCTGGCCCCCCGAGGCCGCCTCCTGGTTCCAGACGCAGTTCGGCGTGGACTACGTCCCCCAGCGCCCCGAGGGCGAGGGCAACCTCGTCGGCATCGCCCGCGACATGCTGGGCGGACGAGACCCGCGCACCCTCCCCCCCGTCCTGCTCGCGAAGATCCTCACCGCCGGCGTCATCGACCGCGTGCAGATCGCCCAGGGCTACATCGCCGGCAACGCCGACGTCTTCTCCTTCTCGGGCTTTCTTCTGGACGGCGCGGTCACCGCCTACGAGCAGGGCCGCGGCACCGACTTGGAAGCCACCGCGCTCCTCGTCGGCCTCATGCGGGCCACGGGCCTGCCCGCCCGCCTCGTCGCCGTGTACGAAGAGTTCGACGAAGAGAGCAACGACATCCGCGTCGGCCAACGCCGCGCCGGAGCCTTCGCGCTCACCGCCTACGCCGAGTTCTACCTCTACGACGAGGCCGCCAAGGCCCGGGGCGACGAGGTCTTCGGCGGGTGGATCCCCGTCGACGTCCGCCGCATGCGCTCGCGCAGCTCAAAGGCCCCGCCCGTCAACCAGCGCTGGCCCTTCTTCGGCAACCACGACGAGCTGCACCTGCTCGTGCCGATTTCCTTCCACCTGCACCCGCCCCTGCCCGTCGCGTCCTACGGCGGCGCCGTCTTCTTCGGCGTCTCCGCCGAGCCCGGGCTGCCCGCCTGCGCCGGCCAGAACATCTTCTTCGGCCTCTCCAGCACCCCCGTGCGCGGCAGGCCTTAGGCACGCTCCCCACGGCGCACCGGCAGGCGCTCCCGCTCACCGCGCCGGCGGCCGCGTCTCGTCCGCCAGATACGTCAGCCGCTCCGACGTCCACGCCGGCCCGCTCCGGTCCAGGGGCACCTCCACCCCACCCTCCGCGTGCCCGTCCAAAAACGCCACGTTCGCTTCCGCCGGCGGCACGCCCCCGTTGAACCACAGCATCCGCCGCCCCTGCTCCGCCGCGTACTGCCCATCGTCAAAGTTGTACATCGGGTGCGTGCCGATCACCCACGTCCGCGTCGCGTCCCGCACCGGCGGCATGACGCCCCCGTTCGCCGGCACCAGCGTCGGGTACCGCTCCATCTCCCCCGTGTCGTCCGGCGCGTGGTCGTTCAGCGTGTAGCTCGACCCCAGCGCGTTGTAGAGCGACTCCACCCCGACCCCCGGCGCGATCTCGCCCCCCGCGTCGATCGGCGAAAAGAACGCCTCCACCTCCACGATCGCCGCCGGCGGCGTGTCGTCCACCGGCTGCGTGGAGAGCACGTACGCGTTCAGCGGACGCGACGCCGCCCCCACGCTGTTGATCCCAAAGTCAAACGGCGGCGGGAACGGCAGCGACCCCCGCTTGCCCCCGAAGAGCGCCCCGATCACCACCGGCCGCGGCCCGCCCACGTCCACCGTCCGCTGCGGCAGGGCGCCCTTGAAGTCATCGAGGTAGAGCGTCGTCGCCGCCATCAGCCCGCGCACCTGCGCCAGGCACGCCACCTCCCGCGCCGACCGCCTCGCCCCGCCCAGCGCCGGCAGCAGCACCGCGATCAGCAACGCCACCACCGCGATCACCACCAGCAGCTCGATGAGCGTGAACCCACCCCGCCGCCGCGCCGCTGCCGCCGATCCGCCCGCACCTGCACGCATCGCGCTCTCCCGCCCGTGACTCGGGCGACCGCCGGGGCCCGCCTCAGTCCTCGCGGTTGAAGTGCGCATCCTGAACCGGCACCACCTGCTCCAGCACGTGCTGCAGCACCGACGCCGGCGAGCCCACCGCGTCCACCTCGCGGATCGTCCCCGCCGGGTAATACTCCAGCACGGGCCGCGTCTCCCGGTCGTACACCTCCCAGCGGTGCCGGATCACGCTCTCCTTCGCGTCGTCCTGCCGGTTCTCCTTCAGCGCCCGCCGCTGCAGCCGCTTCACCATCTCCTCCCGGTTCGTGCTCACCAGGTGGATCACCGCCAGCACGTCGCAGTCTTCTTCAATCAGCCGCGCCTGCTGCGGGTTCCGCGGGATGCCGTCCAGGATCAGCAGGTCCTGGTGCGGCTTGTACAGCCCGAGCACCGACCGCGCCCGCACGTTCTCGCGCCAGAGCCGGATCGTCAGCTCATCCGGCACCAGCTCCCCGCGCGACATGTACCCCATGATCTCCCGGCCCATCCCCGTGTGGACGTCCAGCGTCCGGAACATGTCCCCCGTCGACATGTGGTAAAACCCGGGGATCTCCGCCAGGATCTTCCCCTGCGTCCCCTTCCCCACACCGGGCGCGCCGAACAACAGCACCGTCTGATACCGAACCGACATGGCAGGCTCCGATAGCACGCCCCGCCCACGCCGATGTCGCACCGGCCGGGCAGCGCCGCGTCGCCTCATCCTAGTGCCCGCTGCCCCCCGCACCGCGGCACGCACGCGACAAAAAAACATCGCGGCCCCACCCGGGGGCCGCGACGCGGAATCACAACCAACCCTTCCAGCCGCCGAAGAGCGCCGCCAAACGCCGCACGCCCCGGCAACCAGATCGACCGGTCCGGCCCTTCCTCAGGCCCCGGCCTCGATCACTTCCTTCATCAGGTTCGGCGGCATCGGCGCGTACCGGGCAAACTCCATCACGCTGCTCGCACGACCCTGCGACAGCCCGCGGATCACCGTCGTGTACCCGAACATCTCGCTCAGCGGCACCTCCGCCGTGATCAGCTTCACGATGCCCCGGTCCTCCTGCTCCAGGATCATCCCGCGGCGGCTCGACAGGTCGCCCGTGATGTTGCCGAAGTACTCGTCCGGCGTCGTCACCACGACCTTCATGATCGGCTCGAGCAGCACGCTCTTCGCCTTCGCCACGGCTTCCTTCAGCGCGAGCCGCGCCGCCTGCTCGAACGCCACCTGGCTCGAGTCCACGTCGTGGTACGAGCCCTCGACGAGCTCCACCTTGATGTTGATCAGCGGGTACCCCGCCGACACGCCGCCCGCCGCCGTCTGGCGGATGCCCGCCTCGCACGCCGGGATGAACTCCTTGGGGATCGAGCCGCCGACCACCTTGTTCACGAAGGCGACGCTGTTCTTCATCGTGATGCCGTCCGCCTTCGCCTGCTCCTCGCTGTAGGGGTAGAGGTTGATGGTGCAGTCGCCGAACTGGCCGCGGCCGCCCGTCTGCTTCTTGAAGAGGCCGCGCACGTTCAGCGCCTGGCCCTGGATCGCCTCGCGGTACGACACGCGGGGCTTGCCCACCTCCACGTTCACCTTCATGTCGCGGACGATCTTGTTCTTGATGATCTCAAGGTGCAGCTCGCCCATGCCCGAGATGATCGTCTGCCCCGTCTCCTCGTTGAACTCGCTGCGGAAGCTCGGGTCCTCGCGGCGGATCGTGATCAGCGCGTCCGTCAGCTTCTTCTTGTCGTCGGCCGTCTTGGGCTCGATCGACATGCTGATCACCGGCTCGGGGAACACCATCCGCTCCAGCACGATCGGCTTCTCAGGGTCGCACAGCGTGTCGCCCGTGATGCTGTCCTTGATGCCCACCAGCGCCACGATGTTGCCCGCGCCCACGTCGTCCAGCGGGATCCGGTTCTGCGCGTGCATCTCGAAGATGCGGCTCGCGATCTCGCGCTTCCCGTTCACCGGGTTCAGCAGGCGCGTCCCCTTCGCGATCTTGCCGGAGTACACGCGGCAGTACGTCAGGTCGCCGTGCGTGTCGCTCACAACCTTGAACACAAGAGCGCTGAACGGCGCGCCCTCGTCGTGCGGCCGGCTGATCTTCTTCTCCGGGTCCTTCGGGTCAAGGCCCTGGACCTCCTCGACCTCCTGCGGGTTGGGCAGCAGCTCGATGACCGCGTCCAGCAGCTTCTGCACGCCGACGTTCTTCAGCGCCGCCCCGCACAGCACGGGGTTGCACTTCCGCGTCACCGTCCCCTTCCGGATCGCCGCCTTCAGCTCCTCGACCGTGATCGAGTTCTCGTCCGTCAGGTACTTCTCCATCAGGGCGTCGTCCAGCTCGACGGCCTTCTCGACCATCATGTGACGCCACTCCGCCGCCTTCTCCTTCAGGTCCTCGGGGATCTCCTTCTCCGTCACCGTCGCGCCCTGGTCCGAGGGGTCGAAGTAGTACGCCTTCATCCCGAACAGGTCGATGATGCCCTGGAACGTCGCCCCGATCCCCAGCGGGTACTGCAGCGGGATCGGGTTCGCCCCGAGCCGCTTGATGATCGAGTTGAAGCTGAACTCAAAGTCGGCGCCCAGCTTGTCCATCTTGTTGATGAAGCACAGACGCGGCACCCGGTACCGGTCCGCCTGGCGCCACACCGTCTCGCTCTGCGCCTCGACGCCTTCCTTGCCGTCGAACACCGCCACCGCGCCGTCCAGCACGCGCAGCGACCGCTCCACCTCGATCGTGAAGTCCACGTGCCCGGGCGTGTCGATCAGGTTGATCTTGTACTCCTGGCCCTTGTACACCCAGGGGCACGTCGTCGCGGCCGACTGGATCGTGATGCCACGCTCCTGCTCTTCCTGCAGGAAGTCCATCGTCGCCGTGCCCTCGTGCACCTCGCCGATCTTGTAGTTCTTGCCCGTGTAGTACAGGATGCGCTCCGACACCGTCGTCTTGCCCGCGTCGATGTGGGCACAAATCCCGATGTTGCGGATGTGGCTCAGGTCCGTCGCCATGGCTCTGTCCTTACTCGCGTCCCCGCGAAATCGCCGTTGTCCCGGCTGCCCGTCTCACTCGTCACGTCCCACTCAAACACCCGGTCGGGCAACCGCCCCCGGGAACACGCCCCGCAATCGTTGCTCTTCCCCTTCGCGCTCCCCCGCCCGTCTCCAGACTCTCCCGGCTCCTCTCACCCGATCCTCCCGAGCCCGTGCTCCGCGACCGCCGAGCAGGGGTCGAAGGCCGCTCCAGCCGCCGACCAAACCGCCGACCAAACTACTGACCGGACCGCCGGCCGAATCCCCGGCCAAACCCAACGTCAGTCGTAAACAAGAAGCCGCGATCCAGCGAACCCGACGCCCGTCACCAGCCGGTCCAACCGGTCCACCCGGTCAGCCCGCCGGCCGATCGGTGGGGCCGGCCCGCCCGCGTGCCGCCCGTTCCGTCCCCGAACCGCAAGGCACCGCCAGCACCCCGGCGGATCTCACTGTTCGGCCCGAACGGGCCCCCGCGCCGGCCGGACAGGCCCCAGCGCAG